>NZ_JBSFWD010000043.1:0-85673 GCF_053592655.1 Streptosporangium sp. NPDC002607 | reverse complement strand
AAACAACGCCACCTGCAACGCGAACAGACCCGACTGAGCAAACACCGTCCGATCCAGCACCCCCGCCGCACCGAACACCGCCTCCCGCACCGACACCCCGCCCAGATGACGATCCAACTCGGCGACCACCTCATCAAAAGCCGCCGCGAACACCGGGAACCGCCCATACAACTCCCGGCCCATCCCCTCACGCTGACTGCCCTGACCCGTGAACAGATACGCCAGCCCACCCCCCGCCCGACCCCGAACCACCCCCGCCGACGACTCACCCGCCACCAACGACCCCAACCCCGAAAGCAACTCCTCCTGCCCAGCGGCCACCACCACCGCCCGCTCCTCCAACACCGCCCGACCACGAGCAAGCGAATAGCCCACATCCCCGGCACTCAGCCGAGCATCGGCCCGGACGAACCCGGCCAACCGCGCGGCCTGCCCCCGCAACCCGGCCACCGACCGCCCCGACACCACCCACGGCACCACCCGCCCAGCCACGACCCCCGCTCCAGCAACCGAACCGTCCAACACGGACACGAACTCCCGAGAACCGGCCGGAACCACTCCCCCGCTCGACCCGACAACGGTCACACCAGTCGTGGCCACCTCGACTCCCGATGAGCCAACCGGGACAGAACCAGCCACGACAGGATCATCCGGAGCCTGCTCAATGATCACGTGAGCATTGGTGCCACTCACCCCGAACGCCGACACCCCCGCCCGACGCGGCCCACCCGTCTCCGGCCAGGCCCGCGCCTCACTCAGCAACTCGACCGCCCCAGCCGACCAGTCCACATGCGGCGACGGCTCATCCACATGCAACGTCTTCGGCAACACCCCATGCCGAATCGCCTGAACCACCTTGATGACCCCGGCCACCCCCGCCGCCGCCTGCGAATGCCCGATATTCGACTTCACCGACCCCAACCACAACGGCCGACCCGCAGACCGCCCCTGCCCATACGTCGCCAGCAACGCATGCGCCTCGATCGGATCACCCAGCCTGGTCCCCGTCCCATGCGCCTCCACCACATCCACCTCAGAGACCGACAACCCCGCACCCGCCAACGCCTGCCGAATCACCCGCTGCTGCGACGGACCATTCGGCGCGGTGAGCTGGCTGCTGCGACCGTCCTGGTTCACCGCGCTGCCACGTAACACGGCCAGGATCCGGTGGCCGTTGCGACGGGCGTCCGAGAGGCGTTCGAGTGCCAGCAGCCCGACGCCTTCGGCCCAGGCGGTGCCGTCCGCCGCCCGGGCGAACGCCTTGATCCTGGCGTCGGGTGACAGCCCGCGCTGGCGGGAGAACTCGATGAACATCCCGGGCGCGGCGAGGACCGTGGCACCTCCGGCGAGCGCGAAGGAGCACTCGCCGAGCCGGAGCGCCTGAGCGGCGAGATGCAGGGCGACGAGTGAGGACGAGCACGCCGTGTCGACCGTGACCGCGGGCCCCTCGAACCCGAACGTGTAGGCGATCCGGCCCGACGCCACGCTGGTGGTGTTACCGGTGAGGACGTAGCCGTCGGTGTTGTACGCCGGCCGATGGTGAAGGCTGGGGCCGTACTCCTGGGCGATGGCGCCGACGAACACGCCGGTGTCGCTGCCACGCAGGGCGAGTGGGTCGACGGCGACGTCCTCCAGCACCTCCCAGGCGGTCTCCAGGAGCAGCCGCTGCTGCGGATCGGTCGCCAGCGCCTCACGCGGCGAGATCCCGAAGAACTCCGCGTCGAACTCGGCGGCGTCGTACAGGAATCCGCCCTCGCGTACGTAGGACGTGCCGCTGCGGTCCGGGTCGGGGTGGTAGAGGCCGCCGAGATCCCAGCCGCGGTCGGTGGGGAAGGGCCCGATCACGTCCTGCTCCGCGGTGACCAGCCGCCACAGGTCCTCCGGCGAGGTGACCCCGCCGGGGAAGCGGCAGGCCATTCCCACGATCGCGACCGGCTCCCTGCCGGCGGACTCGACCTCGTGCAGGCGCCGCCGGGTCTGCTGGAGCTGCAGGGTCACCCGGTTGAGATAGGTACGGAGCTTCTCTTCATCAGCCATGGGAGGGGTGCCCTTCACGAGAGGCGAAGTTCGTTGTCGATGAGCTCGAAGATCTCGTCGTTCGTGGCCGCGTCGATGCGCCCGAGATCGTCTTCCGGAGCGGGTCTCGGCCCGCCCCACCTGGTCAGCAGGTCGTTCAGCCGGACCAGGACCCGCTCTCGCGTGCCGGAGTCGATGGCCCCGCCGGCGAGGGCCGCCTCGATTCGGTCCAGCTCGGACTCCGGGCCGGGCGTCTCGGGCGTCTCGGCCGGGACAAGCCGGGTCCGCAGGTAGGCGGCGAGCGCGACCGGCGTGGGATGATCGAAGACGAGGGTGGTGGGCAGTCGCAGCCCGGTGACCTTGTCGAGCTGGTTGCGGAGCTCGATGCTGCTGAGCGAGTCGAACTCGGCGTCGAGGAACCCCCGGTCGGGGGCGATGGCCTCGGGGTCCGGGTGGCCGAGCACGGCGGCCGCGGTGGACCGTACGAGTGCCAGGAGCCTGCGCAGTCGGTCGGTCTCCGGCCGGCCGGCCAGTTCCTCGGCGAGGGAGGCCGTCCCCGCCGCCGGTACGGCGATCCGCCGGGGCCGTTTCCGGGCCAGTCCGCGCAGCAGCGGGGAACCGGTCGCCTCGGGGGCCAGCCTGGCCGTCACCACGACCGGGTCCGGCATGGCCAGCGCGGCGTCGAGCAGGGCGAGCGCGTACCCGGTCGGCATGGCGGGCAGGCCCGCGCGGGCCAGCCGGGCCAGGTCCGCCCGGCTGAGGTCGCGGGTCATGCCGCTGCTCTCCGCCCAGTGCCCCCAGGCGAGTGACGTGGCCGGCAGGCCGTGCGCGCGGCGGTGGTGGGCGAGGGCGTCGAGGAAGGCGCTCGCGGCGGCGTAGCCGGCCTGGCCCGCGTTGCCCAGGATGCCCGCCGCGGAGGAGAACAACACGAAGGCGGACAGGTCGAGATCGCGGGTCAGCTCGTGCAGGTACCAGGCGGCGTCGGCCTTGGGCCGGAGCACTCCGCCTACCTGGTCGGCGGTGAGCGAGCCGAGGACCCCGTCGTCGAGCGTGCCGGCGGCGTGCACGACGGCTGTCAGCGGGTGCCCCGCCGGTACGGAGGCGATCAGCGCGGCCAGGCCGGTGCGATCGGCGACGTCGACCGCGGCGATCCGCACCTCGGCGCCCAGCGCGGTGAGTTCCGCGTGCAGTCGCGCGGCGCCCGGCGCGTCCGGGCCGCCGCGTCCGGCGAGCAGCAGGTGGCGGACCCCGTGCCTGGTGACCAGATGGCGCGCGGTGCGGGCGCCCAGCGTTCCGGTGCCGCCGGTGACGAGGACGGTTCCCGCCGGGTCGAGGCGAGCGGGCAGGGTCACGACCAGCTTGCCGGTGTGCCGTGCCTGGCTGAGATGGCGCAGGGCGTGGTGGGCGTGCCGGGCGTCCCAGGCGGTGACCGGCAGGGGCGAGATGGCGCCGCTGTCGAACAGGTCGGCGAGCACGTCGAGGATCTCGGCGATCCGGCCGGGGTCCACCTCGAACAGGTCGAACGCCTCGTAGGTGACGCCCGGGTGGGCCGCCGCGACCTGGACGGGGTCGCGCTGGTCGGTCTTGCCCAGCTCGACGAACCGGCCGCCGTCCGCCAGCAGTCGCAGGGACGCGTCGGTGAACTCGTGGGCGAGGGAGTTGAGAACGACGTCGACGGCGGGAAACGCGGTCTCGAAGTCGAGGGTGCGGGTGGAGGCGATGTGGCCGTCGTCAAGTCCCTGTTCGCGCAGGGTGTCCCACTTGGCAGGCGCGGCGGTGCCGTACACGTCGACCTCCCAGTGCCGGGCGAGCTGGACGGCGGCCATGCCGACGCCGCCGGTGGCCGCGTGGACGAGCAGCCGCTCGCCGGGGCGGACGCCCGCCAGGTCGGCGAGGCCGTGGTAGGCGGTGAGGAAGGCCACCGGCACGGTGGCGGCCTGCGCGAACGACCATCCGGCGGGGATCCGCGTCAGGTAGCGCCGGTCGGTGACCGCGAGGGGGCCGACGGTACCCTGGACCAGGCCCATGACGCGGTCGCCGGGCAGCAGACCGGTCACACCGGGCCCGGTCTCCACGACGACGCCCGCGCCCTCGGCGCCGATCCTGGCGTCGCCGGGATACATGCCGAGAGCGATGAGCACGTCGCGGAAGTTGAGCCCGGCAGCCCTGAGCGCGACCCTGACCTCTCCCGCTGCCAGCGGGCGCTCCGCCTCGGGAGCGGGCAGCGGCGCGAGGTCGGCCAGCGTGCCCGAGCCGGTGGCGTCCAGCCGCCAGGCCTCGTCGGGAGGGTCGAGGGCGTCGTCCGCCGCCGGCCGGGCGAGCCGGGGGACGAGGATCTCGCCGCGGCGCACCGCGAGCTGGCTCTCACCCGTGGCCAGTGCCGCCGCGATGGCCGCTCGTGACCCGGGGTGCGAGTCGAGGTCGAGCAGGACGACGCGGCCGGGGAACTCGGTCTGTGCCGTGCGGACCAGTCCCCAGAGCCCGGCGTGCGCGAGATCCTCGACGTCCTCCCCCGGATGGACGGCGACGGCGCGCCGGGTGACGACGGCCACCCGGGTGGCCGCGAACCGCTCGTCCAGCAGCGTCTCGCGCAGCAGGTCCAGCGTGGTGACCGTGCCGGCGTGCAGCGCCTGCGGCAGCACCGGGTCCGGCGCCGCGCCGCCGCCGGTCGCGGAGATGAGCAGGAGATCAGGAACGGCCGCCCTTGGCGCCTCCAGGTCGGCGACCATCGGCACGTCGGGTATGTCGAGGCCGGCTCCGACCACCGTCCAGCGGGCCGGCATCGGCGTCCGGGCGGCGGGTGCGGGCACCCAGTCCAGCCGGTAGGGCATCGCGTGGCTCGACGTACGGGGGGCGCCGAGCCCCCCGGGGGCGACGGGCCGGAACGTGAGGGACTCGACGGAGACGACGGGCGCGCCGGTGGCGTCGGTGGCGGTGATCCCGACCGTGTCGGGGCCGGTCGGTGTGATCCGCACGCGCAGCACGGTCGCGCCCGACGCCTCCAGCGACACCCCGTTCCACGAGAACGGCAGGCGGATGCCCCGCTCGTCGGCTACGAGGGCGATCCCGACGACCGCGTGCAGGGCGGCGTCGAGCAGGGCCGGGTGCATGCCGTACCCGGCGGCCTCGGCGAGGTGCTCGTCCGGCAGCCGCACCTCTGCCAGGATGTCGTCGCCCAGCCGCCACGCTCCCACCAGCCCGCGGAAGGCGGGGCCGTACTCGTATCCCTGGTCGGCGAGCCGCTCGTACAGGCCCTCCAGATCGACGGGGACCGCTTCCCGCGGCGGCCAGGCGCCGGCCTCCTCCTGCCTGGGCGCGGGGGTGGCGGCGGTCAGGGCACCGGTGGCGTGGCGGGTCCAGCTCTCCGACGGGCCGGTCCTGGAGTGGACGGCGAGCGGGCGGCGGCCGGAACCGTCGTCGGCGCCGGTGAACAGCTGCACCCAGACCTCGCCGCGCTCCGGGATCACCAGGGGTGCCTGCAGCGCCAGCTCGTCGAGGCGCAGCCCCCCGTACCGGTCCGCGGCGTGCAGGGCCAGCTCGACGAACGCCGTGCCGGGGAGCAGCATGCCGCCGGAGACCACGTGGTCGGCCAGCCAGGGCTGGGTGCGTGGCGAGAGGCGTCCGGTCAGCAGCGAGCCCTCGCCGCCCGCCAGGTCGGCCACCGCGTCCAGCAGCGGGTGCCCGGCCGTCTCCAGCCCCGCGGCGGCCGTGCTGGAGACGGCCGGGGAGGTGTCCAGCCAGAACCGGCGGCGCTGGAAGGCGTAGGTGGGCAGGTCGACCAGTTTCGCGTCGCGGCCGTTCAGGGCCGCCCGCCAGTCGACGTTCACGCCGTGGACGTGCAGTTGGGCCAGGGCCGTACCGAACGTCTGGGCTTGCGGGCGGTCGGGGCGGGACGCGGCGGCCAGGGTGCGTGGCGGAGTTCCCGCGAGGCAGTCGTGGGCCAGGGCGGTCAGGACCGCATCGGGACCGAGTTCGAGGTAGTCGCTCACGCCGAGGTCGCGCAGGGTCGCGACGCCGTCGCGGAACCGGACGGCATGCCGGATGTGCCGGACCCAGTAGCCGGGGTCGCGTAGCTCGTCGGCCGCGGCCAGGCGGCCGGTGAGGTTGGAGATCACCGGAATGCGCGGCGAGGCGAGGTCCAGACTCGCCGCGATGCGCCGGAAGTCGTCGAGCACCGCGTCCATGTGCGGCGAGTGGAAGGCATGGCTGACCTGGAGCCGCCTGGCCCTGCGGCCCTCCCCGCGCCGGCGCGACACGATCTCCCCCACCACGGCCTCGTCTCCGGAGACGACCACGGAGTCGGGACCGTTGACCGCCGCGATGTCCACCTCGCCGCGGTGGTCCGCCAGGAGCGCCCGGATCTCCTGCTCCGTTCCCTGCAGTGCCGCCATCGCGCCGGTGGCCTCGACCGCCTGCATGAGCCTGCCCCTGCCGGCGACGAGGGTCGCGGCGTCGGACAGTGACAGGACACCCGCGACGTGGGCGGCGGCGAGCTCGCCGACGGAGTGGCCGATGAGGTAGTCGGGGCGCAGACCGAAGGACTCGGCCAGCCGGTAGAGCGCGACCTCGAAGGCGAAGAGCGCGGGCTGGGTGTACGCGGTCGTGTCCAGCAGCGCGGCGCCGGCGCTGTCCGGTTCGGCGAACATGACGTCGAGGATCGGGCGGTCGAGGTGGCCGTCCAGGTGCGCGGCGGCGGCGCCGAGGGCGTCGGCGAACACCGGGAAGGCCGCGGCGAGTTCTCGTCCCATGCCGGGACGTTGGCTGCCCTGGCCGGTGAACATGAAGGCGAGCCCGCCCGGTCTGGCGGCGGTGCCGCGCACGACGGCCGGGGTGACTCCACCGGCGGCGAGGGAGTCCAGCGCCTCCAGGAACTCCTCTCGGCCGGTGGCGAGCACGACGGCGCGGTGATCCAGGGCGGCGCGGGCCACCGACAGGGTGAACCCGACATCGGATACGCCGAGTGCGGGATCGGCCGCCACTCGCGCCCGCAACCGTGCGGCCTGCTCGCGCAGCGCGTCCTCGGACTTCGCCGAGAGGATCCACGGGGTGAGGCCGGGCTCGTCGGTACGCTCGGACGTCCCGGTCTCCTCTGGCGCCTGTTCCAGCACGAGGTGGGCGTTGGTGCCGCTGATACCGAAGGAGGAGACGGCGGCCCGGCGGGGGCGACCGGTCCGTGGCCACGCGGTGGCCTCGGTCAGCAGTGAGACGGCGCCCACCGTCCAGTCGACGTGCGGGGACGGCCGGTCGATGTGCAGGGTCGGCGGCAGGGTCGCGTGCTGGAGGGCCTGGACCATCGCGATGACGCCGGTGACGCCCGCGGCTGCCTGGGTGTGGCCGATGTGCGACTTCGACGAGCCGAGCAGCAGCGGGCTGCCCTCGCGGTCGCGTCCGTAGGTCGCCAGCAGTGCCCGTGCCTCGATCGGATCACCCAGCGTGGTCCCCGTCCCGTGCGCCTCGACGGCGTCGACGTCGGCGGGCGACAGTCCCGCGCCGGCGAGGGCCTCGCGGATGACCCGCTCCTGCGAGGGGCCGTTGGGAGCGGTGAGCCCGTTGCTGGCGCCGTCCTGGTTGACCGCGCTGCCACGGACGACGGCGAGCACCCGGTGCCCACGGCGCCGGGCGGCCGACAACGGTTCCAGCAGGACGAGTCCGGTCGCCTCCGACCACGCGGTGCCGTCCGCCGCGGCCGCGAACGGCTTGCACCTGCCGTCGGGCGCGAGCCCGCCCTGGCGGCTGAACTCGGTGAACATTCCCGGCGTGGACATCACCGTGACCCCACCGGCGACGGCCAGCTCGCACTCGCCGGCGCGGAGCGCCTGGATCGCCAGGTGCATGGCCACCAGGGAGGACGAGCAGGCGGTGTCGACGGTGATCGCCGGGCCTTCCAGCCCCAGTGTGTAGGCGAGCCTGCCGGAGGCGACACTGCTCAGGGTGCCGGTGAGGGCATGCCCCTCGTAGCCCTGCGACGTCTCGTGCAGGCGCGGGCCGTATTCCTGCGGGATCACGCCGACGAACACTCCGGTACGGCTGCCGCCCTGACTGGAGGGGTCGATCCCGGCCCGCTCGTAGAGCTCCCATGACGTTTCGAGCAGCAGTCGCTGCTGGGGGTCCATCGCCGCGGCCTCGCGCGGGCTCAGTCCGAAGAAGGCGGCGTCGAACCGGTCGGCGTCGTGCAGGAAGCCGCCTTCCCGGGTGACGGAGGTGCCCGGCCCGTCCGCGGCCAGGAGCCGCTCCACGTCCCAGCCCCGGTTGTCGGGAAAACCGCCGATCGCGTCCCTGCCGGACAGCAGCAGCCGCCACAGCTCCTCGGGCGTCCCGGCTCCGCCGGGCCAGCGGCCGCTCATCGCCACGATCGCGATCGGCTCGCCTTCCACCGGCCTCGCCGACGCGGGGGCTTCCCGGCCCGGGACGGCATCGGCGACCTCGTCGCGCAGATAGGCGGCGACGGCCTGCGGCGTCGGGCGGTCGTAGACGAGTGTGGCGGGCAGGCGCAGCCCGGTCGCCGCGGCCAGCCGGTCACGGAACTCGACCCCCGCCGCCGAGTCGAAGCCGAGGTCACTGAACGTGAGATCCTCGCCGACCGCGTCCCCCGCCGGGTGGCCGAGCACGATCGCCGCGCTTGTCCGGACCAGGTCCAGGACCGCGCGGTCCCGCTCCTGATCACCGAGCCCCTCGATCCGTGCGGCAAGTGCCGAGGCCGGAACGTCCCCTGCCGCCGGGGCCTCCTCGGCGTCCTTGAGGATCTCAGGGCGCGTGGCGGGCGCGGACGAGGTGTCGATCCACAGACGCCGGCGCTGGAAGGCGTAGGTGGGCAGGTCGACCGGCACCGCCCCGGCGCCGATGACATCCGGCCAGCGTACGGTTCCGCCGTCCACGTGGAGCTGGGCGAGAGCGGTGAGGAACTGCCGCAGGCCGCCCTGGCCGCGCCGGAGCGTACCGATCGCCAGGACGTCGTCGGCACTCGCCCGGACGCCCTCGGTGAGGATCGGGTGCGGGCTGCTCTCCACGAACGCGCGGTGCCCGTCGGCGACGGCGGCCTTGACCGCCTGTTCCAGCTCCACGCTCTGGCGCAGGTTGCGGTACCAGTAGTCGGCGCTGAGAGCGGCGCTGTCGAGCCGGCCACCGGTGACGGTGGAGTAGAAGGCGACGGCCGAGCTCTGGGGCCGGATCCCGGCCAGCGCGTCGAGGAGGCGCCCGCGCACCGGCTCGACCTGGGGCGAGTGGGAGGCGTAGTCGACGGGGATCTCACGGACCCGGACGCCCTCGTCGCGGTATCCGGCGAGGAGTTCGGCGAGCGCCTCGGCGTCACCGGAGACCACGGTGGAGGCGGGACCGTTGACCGCCGCGACGCCGAGCCGGTCGCTCCAGCGAGCCAGCCGTTCGCGTACCTCGCCCGCACCGAGCGCGACGGAGGCCATCGCACCGGTGCCCGCGATGGTGGCGATGGCCTGGCTTCGCAGGGCGACGATCGCGGCGGCGTCGTCGAGCGAGAGGGCACCGGCGAGGTGAGCGGCGGCGATCTCCCCCTGGGAGTGGCCGATGACGGCGTCGGGGCGGACGCCGGCCGACTCCCACAGCCGCGCGAGCGAGACCATGACCGCGAAAAGAGCGGGCTGTACGACGTCCACCCGCTCCGGCGGGGGCGCGCCGGGGCGGCCGGTGAGCAGATCGGTCAGCGACCAGTCGAGGTGCGGTGCGAGCGCGTCCGCGCACGCCCGAAGGTGCCGGGCGAACACCGGCGAGGTGCGCGACAGGTCCGCGGCCATGCCCTCCCACTGGGATCCCTGCCCGGGGAAGACGAACACCGTGCCGCCGGCCGTCCGGCTCACGCCCCGTACGAGGCAGGCCGCCTGGTCTCCCCCGGCGAGTGCCCGCAGGCCGTCGAGGGCCTCGGCGCGCTCTCCGACGAGCACCGCCTGGTGCTTGAACACCGTCCGGGTCGTGGCGAGTGACAGCGCGACGCCGGCCGGATCGAAGGAGTCACGTGCGGTGAGGGAGGCGTGCAGCCGGGCCGCCTGACCGCGCAGCGCCGCCTCGCTCGCCCCCGACAGCGTCCACGCGATCACCTCGGCCTCGGGAGCCGGATCGACACCTGCCTGGGCGGGCGGTGGTTCGGCGAGCACGATGTGGCAGTTGGTGCCGCCCATGCCGAACGAGCTGACCCCGGCGACGAGCGGCCGCTCCTGCCGTGGCCAGGGGCCGGTGCCCGACTGCACGCGCAGGTTGAGCCGGTCGAAGGGGATGTCGGGGTTCGGCGTCTCGAAGTTGAGACTGGCCGGGATCCGCCGGTGCCCGATGCTCAGCGCCACCTTCAGCAGGCCGACGATTCCCGACGCGCCCTCCAGATGCCCGACGTTCGTCTTGGCCGATCCGACCACGAGCGCGTCCTGGGAAGCACGTCCCGCACCCAGCGCGGCGCCGAGCGCCGCGGCCTCGATCGGGTCTCCGACCCTGGTCCCGGTGCCGTGGAGTTCGACGTACTGGACCGCATCGGGTGCCACTCCGGCGCGCTCGGTGGCCAGCCGGATCACCTCGGCCTGCGCGTCCGGGTTCGGCACGGTGAGGCCACCGGTGGGGTCGGTGGCGTGGCCGTCGTTGTTGACGGCGCTGCCGCGGATCACACAGTGGATCCGGTCTCCGTCGGCGACAGCCCGGGCCAGCGGCTTGAGGACGACGACGCCTCCTCCCTCGCCGCGCACGTAGCCGTTCGCACGGGCGTCGAAGGTGAAGCAGCGCCCGTCGGGTGACAGGCCGCCGAACTTCTCGGCGGCGATGGTGGCGTCCACGACGATGTTCAGGTTCACACCCGCCGCGATCGCGAGGGTGGACTCACCCGCGCGCAGGCTCGTCACGGCGAGGTGGACCGCGACCAGGGACGACGACTGCGCGGAGTCGACGGTCAGGCTGGGGCCGCGGAGCCCCAGCGCGTAGGAGACCCGGTTGGCGATGAGGCCGCGGTTGAGGCCGGTCATCGTGTGGCGGGTGATGGCGTCCGTCCCCTGCCGGTGCTGCAGGGCGGCGTAGTCGGAGGCGATGGCGCCGACGAAGACGCCGGTGGAGGTGGTCGCGAGGTCGGCGGGCAGGATCCGGGCGTCCTCGAGTGCCTCCCAGGCCAGCTCCAGGACGAGGCGCTGCTGCGGATCCATCGCGGCCGCCTCACGTGGGGAGATCGCGAAGAACTCGGGGTCGAACCGGTCGACCTCGTCGAGGAACCCGCCGAAGCGGGGAATCGGGCCGGCCTCACCCCAGCGGCCGGCGGGCGCCTCCGTGATCGCGGAGCGTCCCTGGAGCAGCAGGTCCCAGAACGCGCCGGGATCGGGCGCGTGCGGCAGCCGGCACGCCATTCCGACGATGGCGATCGCGTCGGTCGGCTCGATTCCCCATTCGTTTGACGTCGAATGGCCGAGACTCATCTTCGCTCCATATCGTGAACCGGCAAGAAAGGCTGTTCCAAGCCTCGCTATTCGGCCGACAATGGAGTACCCCTAGCGACCCCTAAAACAGGGGCTGCTAATCGAGAAGAGCCGGGAGATCAACCCTGCGGGAAACACCGAGTTTACGATAGATATGGGTCAGATGCTGCTCGACCGTGCTGACCGTGACGTAGAGCTTCCCGGAGATCTGCCGGTTGGTGTATCCCTGGGACGCCAGGGTGGCGACCCTGCGCTCGGCGTCGCTCAGTCCCACGTCACCGGGGTCCGCGGGGACGGCACCGTCCGGCGCGTTCGGAGTGCCCGGTGTGCCAGGTCGCGGCGGGCTCTGCGAGAGCGCGTCGATCAGCGGCTCCGCACCGCAGGACCTCGCGATGTGGCGGGCCCTGCGCTCGACGGTCCTGGCCCGGTGGGACCGCCCGAGACGGGAGTGGGCGCGGCCGAGCTCCGCGAGCGCCAGGGCCAGCTCGAGCTGGTCGTGGGAGATCTGCAGGATCTCCACCGCCTCCTCCAGGACGGCCGGGCGCGCCTCGGGGGCGACCGTCGCCGCCCGCAGGCGTGTCGCGATGCCCTTGGTACGGGTCGGGGCGGGCCCCAGCAGGGCGAGCTGGTCGTCGATGAGCGTCCTGGCCTCGCCGGTCCGGCCCAGCTCCAGGTGCGCCCGGGCGGCGCCGAGCCGCCAGGCGACGATCCCCGGCAGGTCGCGCCCCCACTGCCGCATGAGGTCTCCGCAGGTCAGAAAGTCGGTGAGGGCGGCCTGTGCGGCGCCGGTCGCCAGGTGACAACCGCCCCGGGCGGACAGGTAGTGCAGCCCGGCCGGAGTCTGGAACATGGCTTCGGGGACCGGGACCGCCAGGTAGCGTGCGGCGTCCTCGTACTTGCCCATCCCGACCTTGGCGGCCACCATGCTGGCCAGCGGGAGGCCGAGCCCCACCCCCCACGCGGCCATCGGCATGTGGGTGAGCGCCGCGTGGGCGCACCGCTCCGCTTCCAGGAGCCGGCCCTGGCGGATCGCGGTCTCGGCCCGGACCGCTGCGAACATCCCCTGCCAGGTCGGGGCGCAGTGGGTCGTGGTCTGTTCGAGCAGCGGCTCACACCACCGGCCGGCCAGGTCCGCCCGGTCGGCGTAGACCAGGGTGGCGAGCGCGGCGGTGAGCGGCTCCAGCGCCGCGTCTCCCATCGGGCACAGCCGCAGGACCTGCTCGGCACGGGTGACGGCCTGCTGGTCGGCGTGTCCGTCCAGGAAGGCCGACAGCACCCGCATGCCCTCCAGCCCGGTGGTCACCTCGATCTCGCCGCGAGGCGCGCGGACCTGAAGGCCCGGATACCAGCAGAAGACCCAGTCGCTCAGCTCACGGAACGGTCCAAGCGCCGGTGAGTCAGGACCCTTCGGCTTCCGCAGCGCCAGGAGCGCCTCGTCCACCTGCCCCTGCCACAGCAGTCGTCTCACCGACCGCGGGGCCGTCGCCTTTCCCGCGGACCACTGGTCGAGAAGGTCCGCGACCCGTGCCGACGTCTTCTCGTCGAAACACGCGTCATCGAAGAGTTTCCGGAGAAATTCCAGTGAGAAGTCCGGCGACATGGAGCGCGGATGCGACGGTTCACGGACCGCCGAGCTCCACACGTCTTTTCGAAGGGGCACCCTTTCCGGCTGATCGACTTCAGTCGGATATTCCATTAATTCCACGCGACACTCCGCCGGGAGAAAAAGCAGTGGTCATCGATGCGCTTTCCGTATCCCGCACCGGCCGCAAGAAATCGACGCCCTTCCTTCGGCCCTGCCGTCGCCGTCGTCCGCGAGCCGAGATCCGTGACCGCGCCGTCACAGAGCGGCTTCCGCATCACACATTTCCTATATTTCCTACTAAATAACCATACAATTGCCCTAAGCAGAGCGTCAAGCCAGCCCGAAGCCGCCGGGAGCGCGGCCGAAACGGACCTGGAAACCGCACTTGACCTGAGATTTCCGCCTGGTGGGACGGATGCTCGACTGCTCATCGGTCCGGTCACCGTCCTGGACTTCGACCACCGCTACGTCCTACCCGTGGTCCCGGTCGCCTGCCTTGCCGCCGCGCTCGCCCTGCACGCGTTTCCGCGGCCCGGCCTGCCAAGCGCTCTCCGACCGTTCGGCGGATGCGACGTGAAAAGGTTCGGGGCCAATACCTCACCCGCATCAGTGAGCGGCCACGACGTCCCCGGTCTGAATCGGATGAGGAGGCAGAAGCGGCTTTCGTGGAGACATGTCCGAATCACGGCAGGGGGAATCTGTCGGTTCCGGCTGATATCCATGATCACCCAGCGTTTCCGATCATCAGTGGAGCCGTGTCATGACGTCAGCGGGCAAATGGGACCACATGGACCCGGCCACGAGGGCCGCCTACCAGCGGTTCGACGAGCTCACCGAGCAGGGACTCGACCCCGCCCCCGGCGTCGACTGGCGGGTCTACGGCACCTACGCGCAGATGAAGCTCTGGCTGGGGCCGGAAGGCGGCCACGACTACGACGAGCGGGTGCTGCGCGTGGTCCGGTCGGTGGCCGAGCGCGACATCGACTTCACCTACCGGGAAGCGCACCACCTCATGGGCCGGGCGGAGTACTGGGTGCGGCAGGGGCACACCCGCTACGAGGAGCTGTTCCGGATCCCGCTCGCGGCGGCCCGCCGGTTCGACTACCAGCTGCGCCGGGACCTGCTGCGCTGGCTGACGTCGGGGCCGTGGCTGAAGGACGCGCGGGCGCTCCTGGCCGAGCAGGTGACCGAGTTGCTCACCGAACCCGCCGAGCACGGCCCGGCCGGGGTGGTCCGGACCGAGATCGGGGACACCGACCACTTCGCCCGCATGCTGGCCGAGGAGTACGGCCCGCGCCTGGTCGAGGTGCTGCCGCTGTTCCGCCACTGGAACACCGCCCGCTCGACCAAACCCAGCGCCCGGTGGCTCAGGAACGCCGCGCGGATGCTCACCCCCGGCGCGGTCGCCCTGGTCCGTGAGCTGCTCACGCGGCTGGTGGCCTACCGGGGCGGAGACTGGGTCGTCCGCTATGACGACGAGGAGTGGTGGGACAAGGTCTTCCTCAAGGAGCACACCATCGTCGTGGTGCGCGGCATCCTGTGGACCTGCCAGGTCATCGACGAGCGCTGGGTGACCTCGCTCGTCACCGACGTCGCGATGACCTGCGGCACCGGCAGCAACGGGATGGGCTCCACGTGCCGCTGCGAACCCGTCACCAACGCCGCCGTCGGCGTCCTGGCCCGCAGGGGCGGCCTCGACGTGATCGTCCCGCTGTCCAGAATCCAGGCGAAGGTGCGCGCGAGGTCCGTACAGAGGAATCTGAGCCTCGCCCTCGACGCGGTGGCCGGCGAGAACGGGCTGACCCGCGAGCAGCTGCTCGACCGGACGGTCCCCACCTTCGGCCTGGACACCGGCGGCGTCCGCGAGGAGAAGATCGGCGACTACCGGGTCAGGCTGTGCGCCGACGTGCCCGCCCTGCGCTACGTGAACGCCGCCGGCAAGACCGTCAAGTCGCTGCCGAAGGATCTGCGCGCGGAGCTGTCCGATCTGCGGGCCATCCTGAAGGAGCTCAAGCTGGCGCAGGCAGCCGAGCGGTCCCGCTTGGAACAGGCGATCGTCCATGAACGGACGTGGCACTGGCGCGAGGTGACCGAGTACTTCCTCGACCATCCCGTCACCGGCCCCTACGCCCGCACCCTGGTCTGGCAGATCGCCGGCGGCCCGGCGGCCCTGCCGGTCAAGACCGCCGACGGCTGGGAACTGGCCGGCCACCGCCCCGCCCCCGACACCGTGGCAGGCCTGTGGCACCCGATCCACGCGACCGCCGACGAGGTGGCGGCGTGGCGCGACCATCTTCTCGAGGGTGGTGTACGCCAGCCGTTCAAGCAGGTCTTCCGCGAGCTCTACCTGCTGACCCCCGCCGAGGAGCGGACCGGCACCTTCTCCAACCGTTTCGCCGGCCATATTCTGCGCTACGGCCAGGCCCGGACCCTACTGGGCCAGCGCGGCTGGACCGGCCGGTCGATCGGCAACTGGGACTACCAGAACGGCGGCGACCAGGGCGAGGTGGTGCGCGACCTGGCGGGCTGGCAGGCCCGCTGGGCCATGCACATCGTCTCCGCCCCCGGGGCCGAGACCACCATGCTGTGCGCCACCGAGGGCATCACCTTCCACCGCGACGGGCAACCGGCGTCGATGGCCGATCTGCCGCCGCTGGTGCTGTCGGAGATCCTCCGCGAGGCCGACCTCGCCGTGGGCGTGGCCTCGGTCGCCCGCGACGACCAGGCGCTGATCGGCCACGAACGCTATTGGCGCTCCCACGGCTTCGGCGAGCTGACGGAGACGGCCAAGACCCGGCGCGAGGTGCTGGCGCGACTGCTGCCGAAACTGAAGATCGCCTCCCGGGTGGAGCTGACCGACAGATTCCTTCTTGTACGGGGTGATCTGAAGACGTACAAGATCCATCTGGGGTCGACGAACATCCTGATGGAGCCCAACGACGCGTACCTGTGCATCGTCCCGACGAGCGGGCGCGCGGCCGGATCGGTGTTCCTGCCGTTCGAGGACGACGGGGGGACGCTGTCGGTGATCCTTTCGAAGGCGTTCCTCCTGGCCAACGACACGGCGATCACCGACCCGACGATCACCCGGCAGCTCGGCTGAACGACCGCTCAGACACCGTCGTATCAGATTCCCGGGAGTTATCAACTGCCTGGGCAAACCGGGCATCCTCCCCCGGCGCCGAGTCCGGGGTCGAGGAACGCGGGGACAGCGCAGGTGGTAGCGGCCAGGAATCCTGATCTGGCCAAGGCCACTCGGTGGGGATGTCGGTCGGCGTCAAACCAGGAAGACCCGCCCCCGTGCCGGGAGCGGGTCTTTCACCGAGGTGGCCGGTCAGCGCAGGACGGGGTGCTCCCGCACCAGCGGGGTGGCGCCCCACCACCTGCCGAGACCGAGGGTGTCACCGGCCTGAGCCATCGCCAGGCCGGCCAGCACGACGGCGTAGACGAGGTGCTCGTCCATGAAGGGGTTGGTGGTCAGCGGCAGTTCGGCCGCCCACATCAGGACCATCAGCAGCCCGCCGGTGGCGGCCGCGATCCGCAGACCCGCCCCCACGATGAGGGCCGCGCCGATGCCGAGCAGGCCGAGCATGAACAGCCAGTCCACCCAGCCCTGCCCGGCCAGGCCGGCGAACAGGCCGCCGAGCGCGTTCTCCCCGGTGCCCTTGAGGAACCCGGTGGTGGGGCTGCCCCCGGCGATCCACGCCCGCTCGGCGGGGGTGGCGAACCCCCAGCCGAAGGTCTTGTCCAGGAACGCCCACAGGAACACCCAGCCCAGGGCGATGCGGGCGATCGCCCACACGTAGTCGACCGGGCGCCTCGCGGCGGCGGGGGTGACGGGGGTGGGGGTGACGGGGGCGGCGTTCATGACCGGCCCGGTGTGAACTCGTCCGCGAGTGGTGGCCATGACGGCTCCCCTTCTCTGTGGTGTCTCCCGGTTTCTGTCGCACCCTCATCACATCGTTTTCCAGAGCCCGGAGGCAGTGCCGTACGACTCGCGCCGAGGTCCCGGAGGTCCCGTTCCCATGGGACTTTCGACCCTCCGGACCCCGGAGGCGCCAGACGGGGAAGGACTGCGTCGAGGCCACACGCCTGACCACACCGCGCCCTGGCAGCCGTCATCGCCGCCGCAGGTGAGGCGAGCGCCCTCCCTCCGGGGAGTGAAACCACCACCTCCCCCGGCGGGGACACACCCGCCCTCGCGGCACGCTGACGAGCGGCTTCGCCCGTCATCAGCCGGTGAGCAGCACCGCGATCGCGCCGGTCGTCGCCGGATGCCGGGTGAGCAGCTCACCCGCTGCCGCGCCCACTGTGCCCTCCGTGCCCGCGATGCCCTCGGTGGTCGTCGGCCACTCCCCCACGCAGCCGAGCAGTGCCGCCACGGCGTCGCACGCCTGCGGGTGCCCGGCCAGCAGGCCGGCCACCGGCCCGCTCGGCGCGGACGCCGGCCGGGCCGGTGCCACGGGCCGGGCCGGCCTCTCCCATGGCGCGACCCACTCGTCGAGCTCGGCCAGGGAGGCGGGGAAGGTCCTGCCCGCCTCGCGCACGAGCACCGGGACCAACTCCAGCGCGTGCCGGCGCAGCGTCGTGATCAGCGTCGGCAGCCACGGCAGCAGGACCTCGTCGGGCAGTCGGGCGAAGGCCTTGGACAGCACCTCGACCACGAACGGCGCGAGGGCGGGAACGGGTTCGAGCGCCTGGACGAACCCGCTCAGATAGAGCGGGAAGGAGGGAATGACGAGCGGGTTGGCCAGCAGCTCGTCACACCGGGCGCGCAGCTGGGCCTGCGAAAGCAGGCCCAGCTGAGTCTGGGCCGCCCACAGCAGCGCCACCTTGGCCGGCTCCTGCGGATGCGCCTGCCGCACCGCCAGCTCCAGCTGGGCCCGGTCACAGCCCAGCGACAGCGCGAGCCCCTCCATGGAGAACAGGAAACCGAGCATGGCACCGACCTGGCGGACTCCGGTGTCCTCGTCCACGAAGGCGGTCGGCAGCAGCGTGCAGTAGTGCGCGTAGCCGGCCGTGACGAACGCCTCGCACCAGGCAGGCAGGTCCGGCTGGGTGGCCCGATAGTGCGCCAGCAGCCGGCGGATCCGGCGCAGCACCTCGGGGGCATCGTCCACGGTGCGCTCGGCCGCCAGCAGTTCCACCGCGCGGCTGCCGAGCTCGTCGGCGAAGCGGCGGCCGCCCAGGTAGAGGATGGCGTCCTCCACCGCCGCCAGAGCGACCCCCGCGCCGGCCTGGGGCTCCCACACCTTGCGGCGCAGGCGCTGTTCCAGCACCTGCTCGACGGTGACGCCCTCGTAGCCCAGTTCGATGATCGACCGCTGGTGGCGGCCGATCGCCAGGTCCCAGCTCTCCTGGATCGGCCGCTCTCCCAGGCGGCGCGCCCCCATGATGGGCCGGACCGCGCCCTCGGGCAGCAGCTGGCGCAGTATCCACAGCAGGTCCGAGCACGGCACCAGTTCGGGATCGGCCCGCAGGTCCAGCAGCGCCCGCTGCTGGGTGCGCCTGCCCGGGTCCAGCCCGAGCGGTTCCAGCCGGTCGTACACGTCGCGCGCCAGCGGCGGGAGCGCGTCGTAGCCGACCTCGCCGATCCGGTCGCCTCCCAGGAGGATCTCGCACAGGCGGCGGATGTCGCGACGGCCCGGCACCACGTCCTTCTCGATGCACGTGACAGCCGCGTCCTGGAAGTCGTACGGCGTCGGCCTGGCCCGGTTGCGCAGCCCCGCGAGCAGGATCGAGGTCTCGAACACCGCGATGGCGTCGGCGGTGCTGGCCAGGTAGCCGTTACGGCGGGCCAGCCGCACGATGTCGACGCACCAGCCGCGCAGCTCGGCCTCGTCCAGGCCGTCCAGCACGGGCGGCGTGGCCAGGAACCCCGACAACCGGTCGGTGACCTGCCCTGCGGGGGCCGGCACCGCGGCCCGTGCGGGGGGCACGGTCCGCGAGCGGGTGCCCCGCTGCCCCCGCAGCCGGTACGGTGTGAGGCCGCCGCGCGTCGCCGCCTTGGCCCAGGTCGCCGCGGCGATCGACACCGACCCCTGGGCCAGGCCGAACTGGGCCTCGATCGCCGAGTGGCTGGAGGGGATCAACCCGTACAGCCAGCGCGTGGCCGTAGGAGGGGTGATGGTGTACGCCGGCGCGTCGGCCGCCAGGCCGAACTCGGGCACCGTGCTGACGGCGTGGAAGGCACCGCACACGTACAGACAGGTCGCCGGGTCGGCGCCGGAGACGGCCAGGTGCTCGCGGATCCGGGTCCACATGTGGCGCTCGCGTTCCTCGTCACCGGCCAGCCGCTCGCCACCGGGCCCCAGCCGCCGGAACAGGCTGCCGATCAGCGCCATGGCCTGCCGGTAGGTGTCGTAGTCCGCACCGGCCAGCGGCTGCTCGACGTACTGGTCCCACCACTCCGACCAGTGGCGGACCTTGCCGTGGCGCAGCAGGTGCTCCTCCAGCTCGGCGAAACGCGGCCTCAGGTCGCCCACCTCGACACCCACGGCGTCGCCGTGCAGGTCGCCGTCGCGCTCGGCGGTGACCGGCCCGGCCTCCTCCTGGGGCAGCCACTGGAAGACGTGGTCGGCCGAGCGGTCGACCAGCACCAGCTCGACACCCGGGGTGTCCAGCGCATAGGCGATGGCCTGGTACTCCGCCGAGGCCTCGGTCAGCGGCGCCACAACGCTCAGCGGGCCGGAGCCGGGCGGAAAGCCCTCCAGCTCGGTGGCGAACGCCTGCAGCGCCACCGGCAGCCGGCAGTTGCGCAGCTCCTCCAGCAGCGGCCGCAGGTCCTCACACAACTCCAGGTAGATGACCTTGGGCTGCCTGTCGCGCAGCCGCCGCGTCATGGCCAGCGCGGAGGCCGGTGAGTGGTGACACACCGGGAATATCTCCAGCTCCTCGCGCAGCGCCCGGTCGACGTCGTCGACCAGGCCCGCCAGGATCTCAGGCAGCGCGTCCGGGCCGCCGGCAAAGGCGGTGGCGGCATCCAGAAGCTGCTCGCGCAGGGCGGCGAAGGTGCTCATCACATCTCCTCGGGCGTGGAGACCCCGAGCTCTGGCTCTGGGCGGGAAACTCGGCGTGATGCCACGGGTCGTGGGGAGGAGGTCACGACAGCGTGGAGATCGCCTGGCGACCGCCTTCGAGGAAGTCCGTCCACTCCCCGCCCTCCTTCTTGCTGCGCGGCTCGACGACCCCGTGCCAGTACTTGTTCAGGATGGCCAGGTCCTCGGGAGCGCGCCTGGCCAGCGAGCCCACCAGGGCACCGCCCAGCGTCTGGGCGCGCAGGGTGCGGTCACCGAAGAAGTTGCCGTGCAGGATGGCGTCCTCCAGCACGCCGATCTGCTCGGCGGTCGACAGCGCCGACTCCAGCTTCTCGTCCTCGCTGGTGGCCGAGGCCGCCGCGGCGCGCAGGTCGGCGAAGCTCTGCAGCAGAATGTCCAGCAGCGTGGGCGGCAGGTCCAGCTCGATGCGGTGGCGGCGCAGCAGCTCGGTGGTGCGGAAGCGGACGATCTCCGCCTCGCTGGCCTTGCTCGTCACGACCGGGATCCTGACGAAGTTGAACCGCCGCTTCAGAGCCGAGGACAGGTCGTTCACTCCCCGGTCACGGCTGTTGGCCGTGGCGATGACGGAGAACCCGGGCTTGGCGAACACGATGTTGTCGGTGTCGAGCTCGGGGATGGAGATGTACTTCTCCGACAGGATCGAGATCAGGGCGTCCTGCACGTCGCTGGTCGAGCGGGTCAGCTCCTCGAAACGGCCGATCACCCCCCGCTCCATCGCCGTCATGATCGGCGAGGGGATCATCGACTCGCGGGACTGCCCCTTGGCGATCACCATGGAGACGTTCCAGGAGTACTTGATGTGGTCCTCGGTGGTGCCCGCCGTGCCCTGGACGCCCAGGGTGGAGTTGCGGCAGATGGCGGCGGCGAGCAACTCGGCCAGCCAGCTCTTGCCGGTGCCGGGGTCGCCGATGAGCAGCAGCCCGCGGTCGGAGGCCAGCGTCACGATGCTGCGCTCGACGAGACTCCGCTCACCGAACCACTTCTGCGAGATCTCCCGCTCCAGCCCGTCGGAGCGCTCGGAACCGAGCACGAACAGTCGCACCATGCGGGGGCTGAGCCGCCAGGAGAACGGCTTGGGGCCGTCGTCGACCGACTCCAGCCAGTCCAGCTCCTCGGCGTACTTCACCTCGGCGGGCGCGCGCAACATCTCATTGGTCATCGGTAGGGGCTCCTAGGTGAGAAAGTTCTTCAGCTCGAACACGAGTTTGCGGATGTGGCCGGAGATCACCGGCGTGCCCAGGTCCTTGAGCCGCTGGCGGAACCATGGATTGACGCTCTGCTGGCCGCCGCTGCTCACCGAACCCACCGGGATGAGCCGGACGCCGGAGCGGTGCAGCGCCTCCAGTCCGGCGAAGACGGCCTCGCACTGCCATTCATAGAAATCCGAGATCCACACGACCACGGTGTTGCGCGGGTCGGAGACCTTCGGCTGGGCCAGGGTCAGGGCGGCCGTGCCGTCGGTGCCGCCACCCAGCTGGGTCCGGAGCAGCACCTCGAACGGATCGTTCACCCACGGGGTGAGGTCGAGCGCGCGAGTGTCGTAGGCGATCAGATGCACGTCCACCTTGGGCAGCCCCGCGAAGATCGACGCCAGGATGGTGCAGTTGACCATCGCGTCGACCATCGATCCCGACTGGTCGACGACCACGATCATCCGGGCCGGCGTGGTGCGCCTGGCGGTGCGCCGGTAGTAGAGCTGGTCGACGTAGAGCCGCTGGTCCTCGGGGTTCCAGTTGACGAGGTTCTTCCAGATCGTGCGCTCGACGTCGAGGTTGCGAAAGACCCGCTTGGGCGGCACCGAGCGGTCGATGGCGCCCACGCTGGTCTTCTCGACCTGCGTGCGCAGCACCTCGGCGACCTCGTCGACGAACCTGCGGATCAGCGCCTTGGCGTTGGCCAGCGCCACCCCCGACAGGTTGGCCTTGTCACGCAGCAACTGCTCGATGAGCGACATGCTCGGTGTGAGCTGCCCGGCCAGCACCGGGTCGGCCAGAACCTCACGCAACCGCATGCGGCTGACCAGGTCGGCCTCCAGGCCGGCCAGCGCCGAGGCCAGCTCGCGGTCACTCACACCGCCACCCGCACCACCACCCGCACCGCCCGCCTGGCGGCCGTCCTCACAGCCCAGGGCCTGCCTGAACCAGCCGGCGTCCTGCTGCCAGGCCGCGAGCCGGGTCGCGGTGACCTCACCCGCCCCGGTGGCGAAGACGTTGAGCAGCAGCTTCGACACCAGAGCCGCCCTGCGCACCTCCTGGCCTGCCTCCCGCTCCCCCGGTTGCTCCCCCGGTTGCTCCCCCAGGGCGAGCAGGTCCCGGAACTCCGCGGCCAGCTCGGGAAAACGCTGCACCAGGGTGTCCACAGACACCGAGGGGTCGAGCAACGCCGCGGGCAGTCCGAGATCGTCGACGATGGCCACGCCCGCGCTCTCCAGCGCGGGCTGCTCGTCGTTGTCGAAGAGGCGGGCGAGCAGCCGCCAGTAGAGCACCTGACGCCGGTTCTGCTCGGCGCTCGCCGTGATGTTCTCGCTGTGCCGGCTCATCGTCTCAGCAACCGTCCGGCTCGTTCGCGCAGCACCGCGACCGCGTCCCCCGCCCTGGCCTCGGCCTTGACCACCTTGGGGTCGGTGGGCCCCAGGGCCCAGTCGCCGCTGTGCGCCTCGACCGTCTCGCGCTTGACCTTGGCTCGCACCGCGAGCGGCTGCAGCAGCCAGCGGCCGCCGTCCCAGCGCATCAGCCCGATGCACTCCGAGGATCCGGCCACCAGCTTCGGCGTGAGCGGGCCGCAGGCGGGCAGTCCATCGGTGTCGACGGCGAGCACGGCGCCGCCCAGGTCGAACGAGCCGTCACGGGTGACCTGGTAGTCCGCCACCAGCACCGGCTCGGCGATGAGCACCGGGTGGCGGTCCAGGGGCGGCGCGGCCGGCGCGAGCGCCCCGGCGAGGGAGACCCTGGCCACCGCGAAGGCGTCGACCGGCTCACCGGCCCGCGCCCGATCGTCATCCCACACCAGGTCACCACTGGCCAGCACGGGCACATCGGTGATCTCCAGGCTGCGCCGTTCGGCAAGCGCGCCCAGCAGCCGGGGATGGCGGTGCGGCAGCTTCCAGACGGCGGGGCCGACGATGGTGTCCACCTTGGCGGCGGCCACGCTGGTGCGCACCAGCCGGGCCCGGCCGCCGCCGGCGGGCTCCAGCACGCCGTGCACCTGCATCTGTACGGCGGTGGCGTGCTCGTGCACGTCGACACCGAGGATCAGCAGCCGCCCCGACAGGCGCTCGGCTGCGACGCGCTCGCCGCTCTGGCCGCCCGCCCTGGCCAGCAGCAGGGCCCGGGTCCACAGATCGGCCCAGCGCCGTACGGGCAGACGCTCCATCGTGCCGATCGGGCAGCAGGCGCGCAGCTCGGCCGCCAGGCCGTCGAGCAGCACCGCCGGCCTGCGTTGCTCCGGCACGGCCAGTAGCGCCTCGATGGTCTGGTCCGAGGCCGAGACGAGGTCGTGGTCGACGCCGCGCCAGCCGGTGATGGCCAGCTCGCACAGCCAGGACCGGGCGGCGGCGAGCAGGTTGCCCGCGCCGTCCGCCTCGGGCTCCGGCG
Source organism: Streptosporangium sp. NPDC002607 (assembly GCF_053592655.1). Taxonomy (NCBI): domain Bacteria; kingdom Bacillati; phylum Actinomycetota; class Actinomycetes; order Streptosporangiales; family Streptosporangiaceae; genus Streptosporangium; species Streptosporangium sp. NPDC002607. The sequence goes on along the minus strand of NZ_JBSFWD010000043.1, from coordinate 62,008 downwards.
CTGCCTGCCACGGGGCGCGTTCGCGCCCCAGGGCCGCGTCCAGTTCGGCCAGCAGAGCGTCGTGCACGGCGCCCAGCAGCGCGGTCCGGCCGCCTGCCAGCATCGTCAGATGCTCCTCGGCGATCGAGCCGGAGACGACCTTGGCAGCGGCCTCCGCCGCCCCCTCGCCGATCGGGGTGAGCGCGAAGGCGCCGGCCAGAGCGGTCAGCGCCGCGGCGTGCTGTTCGGAGAGCCGGGCCAGCCCGTGCACCAGGGCCTCGTCGAAGCCGGTCACCAGCTCCAGCGCCTCCCCGAGGCCCGCCGGCTCGCCGCCCCGCAGCCGGGTCAGCTGTGTGGCGAGCATCAGCGCACCACCCCCGTGGCCGGGAACCAGTGAAGCTCGGGGATCGGCGTGGTGGTGTCGGGCAGCTCCAGGTAGGCCAGGTGGCGCAGGAAACGGCTGAACACGGTGGCCGCGGGAGCGGGACCAAGGCCGCCGCGCAGGCAGTCGATCAGGTCGGCCCCCTCGGAGACCTCGGCCCGCAGGTAACGGGCCACCCGGTCGAGGCCGTACTGCAGCACGGCCTCGGCGGTCAGCGCCCGCAGGTGCTTGCACGGGTGGGAACCGGACAGGCCACCGCACGGACGGTTGTTGTTGGTACTGCAGCTGTAGGTGTGGGTGGCCGCGGTGACGGAGGAGACGTAGACGCGGCCGATGTCCGAGCCGCTCGACACGACGCCCTGCAGCCGGCCGTCCGCCAGCTCGACGAAGGGAACCTTCGCCAGCTTGCGAGGCCGGACCGGTGGCACCACCGGCACCCTGCCGCACTGCTCCCACACGGCCGTGTCGGCCGGTAAACAGTCGATCATGAACCGGGAAACTATCTCACCGCTCCGACAGAAATCCCGCGAAGGAACCACATTCGCGGCAGGCCATCCGACGCCCTGGCGGACCGGCGCGAATGGTGGTCGTCATCGAGACGCTGCGGGGGGCTGCTGTTCGGCACCCCGATCGGGAGACTCTCAATGGCCGGCAGGAGCGGGCGGTGCGCTCTACCTGATCGCTCTCCCGGTCGCCGCCTTCACGATCACCTCACCGGAGCAGCGGCATCCCTGATCGGGCGCATGGTGCCGAAGCGCGCCGAAACGGTTCATCTGCTCCGCAGTTGATGGAGGGTGTGGCCGGTGGCCTGCTTGAACAGATATTCGGCCCGTTCGTAGGAGAGCCTGCGGCGGCCGGTCTCGGGGCACAGGTCGCCGGGGGCGGGCCGACGGCCGGGGCCGGGCCTGCGCTCGGACAGGAACAGCGGGCCGCGACGACGGCCCGCGATGAGCTGGGGGATGAGCTCGGCGGTGCCCGACCGCCAGTGAATCCAGCGGGACCCCGGCGCCCTGCCGCGCATCCCCGCCAGGTCGAGGTCCTCGACGTTGAGCGCGAGCACCGAGCCGATCCCGGCCGCGCTCTCGTGGAGCATCAGCCACAGGGCGCGCTCGCGCGGGGCGAGGTCCTGCCGCTCCCACAGCGCCTCGACGCGTGGCGGCTCCATGGGGCGGGTGCGCGACCGGGGCTCGGGCCGGCGACCGATCCCGGCGGCCAGGCCTTCGCTCAGCCGGCCCCGGTCCGCGGCCCAGGCGGAGAAGGATCGGACGGCACCTCGGTGCCTGTTCCACGTCGCGGCGGCGGCGCTCTCCCAGGCGGTGGCGAAGATCTCGGCGACCTGTCCGGCGGTCACGTCCCGCAACGGGATGTCGTCGCCGAGATCGCGACGGAGCCGGCTCATGGTCTGGCGGTAGGAACGGAGGCTCGCGGCGTCCAGGTCCTCACGGGCGAGGAAGGCATCCGCGGCCTCGGCCAGGGTGACCGCGCTCCCCGGCGTGGCGGCGTCCGCGCAGGCCACGGCGCGTTCCAGCAGTATCGTGCGTTCGGGCACGTTGAGAGTGAGCGCCGCGGCCCGTTCGAACTCCCGCCGGGCCTCCTCGTGGCGACCGAGCCTGACCAGCAGGTCGCCGCGCACGCTGGGCACCCGGTGGTAGCCCTTGAGCGCCGGCTCGGCCACCAGGGTGTCGACGAGCGCCAGCCCCGCCTCGGGACCGTACGCCATGGCCAGCGCGACCGCCCGGTTGAGCTGCACGACCGGGGTGGGCAGCGCCCGGACGAGCGTTTCGTAGAGGGCGGCGATCTGCGCCCAGTCGGTCTCCTCCGCCGTACGGGCCCGCGCGTGACAGACCGCGATGGCGGCCTGCAGCACGTACGGGCCGAGAGGTCCGCCGGATTGCCTGGCACGCAGCAGTGCCGCGAAGCCGCGGCGGATGAGGAGCTGGTCCCAGCGTCCGCGGTTCTGCTCGTGCAGCGCGACGGGCTCCCCCGACGGCCCCGTCCTGGCCGCCAGCCGGGACGCCTGGAGCTCCATCAGTGCGACCAGTCCGTGTACCTCGGCCTCGCCGGGCGCGAGCCCGGCCAGCAGACGGCCCAGGCGCAGCGCCTCCTGGCAGAGGTCCTGGCGCGTCCAGCCGTCGCCGGCGCTCGCCGCGTACCCCTCGTTGAACACCAGGTAGATGACCTCGAGGACCGACGACAGGCGCGCGGCCCGGTCCGGCCCCGTGGGGACCTCGAAGGGGACCCCGAGTTCGGCGAGGGTGCGTTTGGCCCGGACGACGCGCTGCGCGACGGTCGGCTCGGAGACGAGAAAGGCCCTCGCGATCTCGTCGGTGCGCAGGCCGCCGAGCAACCGCAACGTCAACGCCACCCGGGACTCGGCGGACAGCGCCGGGTGGCAGGAGACGAACATCAGGCGCAGGACGTCATCGCCCACCTCGTCGTCGAGTGCCGCGTCGGTCTCGGCCTCGGTGCCGTCCGGCCGGGTGGCGAGCTCGTGGGCGAGCTGCTCGTGCCCGCGCTCGAGCCGCTCGCCGCGCCGCAGGTGGTCGATGGCGCGACGTTTGGCGACGGCCATGAGCCAGGCACCCGGATTATCCGGAACGCCTGAGTCAGGCCACCGTTCGAGGGCGGCGAGGAGCGCGTCCTGCGCGAGTTCCTCGGCCAGTCCCACGTCGCCCAGCATCCGGACGAGCCCGGCGATGATCCTCGCCGACTCCATCTTCCAGACCTCGTCGACCGCACGATGGGCGTCCCGGGGCATCACGGGCTCGATCACAGCACCCGCCGGGCCGGGTACGCAAGCGCCCGATCAGTCCTGCGGGCCGAAGACCTGCTGGATGGTGCCCTCCCCCTCGCCGATGATCTTCCAGAAGCGCCGGGAGAGCTCGATGGCCTCCTGCTGTGAGCGCGCCTCGATGAGCGCGAAGCTGACGATGGCCTCCTTCGTCTCGGTGAACGGCCCGTCGGTGACGGTCATCTCGCCACCGGAGGCCGAGACGCGGATGCCGGCCGGGTCCAGGCCACCGGTCGCCAGCAGCACCCCCGCCCGGGTCATCTCCTCGACGAACGCGGCCATCTCCGCGTGGACCGCCTCGCTCGGGGGTGCCGCGTCGCCGCCCTTGGTGGTCATCAGGAATCGCATCGTCATATCTCCTTCGGGTTATCAGAGAACCGATCCTCGCCGGTTTCCAGCTGTGCGTCGATCGGGGCCGGTGAAAATCGACACGCCTCGTCTGACCAGGGCGGCTATCGGATGTGACAGGGAATGCGCACCGTTCACGCCTTCGCAAGCCGGGTCACGCCGACGAACCGGCGGCCAGGGAGAAGTAGGCCTCCTCCTCCTGGTCGAAGTGGAGGATCAGGACGGCGTACAGGCCGTAGAGGCAGGCGCGCAGGTCGTCGAGCTGCTCCGGGCGTGGCCCGCCGGCCTCGATGAGGGCGAGGTGACTTCCCAGGCGTCGTACCACGCCCACGCTCTCGGCGACCTCGGCCCGGTCTCCGGTGAGCATGACCACCCGCTCGATGCCCGCGGCGCGCAGCCGCCGCAGCGTCCGCGCGGCGTCGGCCCGGATGGCATCGCGGAGCAGGATCACCCCGGCCGCCCGGCCGTCCAGCGTCACCCAGACGGTCATGGCCCCGTCCAGCGCGGCCCGCGCCCGCTGGATCCGTTCCCAGTCCGAAGGCGAGGAGGTCGTCGCCTTGCCGACCTCTATCCGGTGCCCGTCCACCACCCCCGTGGTGCCGGTGCCCGGCCTCTCCTGGATCTCGGCCGGTTGCGGCAGCTCGGCACCGCGCGCGCGGGCCGCGTCGACGATCGCGGCGGCGAGCACGTGCGACGACATCTGATCCACCGCGGCGGCCAGGCGCAGCACGTCGTCGGTACGGACGCCGGGCGCGGCCACGACGTCGATCACCTGGGGCCGGCCCGCGGTCAGCGTCCCGGTCTTGTCCAGGATGAGCGTGCGTGCCTGGCCCAGCCGCTCCAGTGCTCCACCGCCCTTGACCACCACGCCGTGCCGTGCCGTGCGCGACAGCCCGGAGGCGATGGCCGCGGGTGCGGCGAGCAGCAGCGGGCAGGGGGTGGCGACGACCAGTACCGCGACGGCCCGTACCGGCTGGCCGGACAGCAGCCAGGCGGCCGCCGCCAGCAGCAGGGTGACCGGCAGGAACCAGGAGGCGAACCGGTCGGCGAGCCGTACGACGGGGGCGCTGTCGGTCTCTGTCTGCCGCGCCAGCCGCACCACTCCCGCATAGGCGCTGTCGGCCGCGGTCCGGGTGGCCCGCATATCGAAGGCGGCACCGGCGTTCACCACGCCGCTGCGCACCCCCTCCCCCGCGGCGTACTCCACCGGTACCGACTCCCCCGTCAGCGCCGACTCGTCCAGCAGCGCGAGATCGCCCACCACCGCGCCGTCGACGGGGACCATCTCCCCGCTGGGGACCAGCAGCAGGTCGCCCGGGCGAACCTGCTCGACCGGCACGAGGTCCGGCACCCCGTTCTCGTAGCGCCGGGCCGAGTGCGGTGCCCGTTCGTACAGGGCGGTCAGGTCGTGGCGGGCCCGGCGCAGGGCGTGCTCCTCCAGTGCCCGCCCGGTGGCGAGCATCACGCCGATCAGGGCACCGGCGAGGTACTCCCCCACGGCGAGCGCTCCGGCCAGGGCTAGGACGGCGATGGCGTCCACCCCCATCCGGCCGCTCCGCAGCGCCGACACCACCCATCCCGCCGCGGGCACCAGCGACACGCCGGTGACCACTGCCCACACGATGTCGGCGACCGCCTCCGCGCCGGTCAGGCGGAGCGCGAGACCGGCCAGCAGTCCGGCCATGGTGCCCACAAGAAGGGCGATGGCCGACAAACGTCCCATTTTCCCAGCCTCCTGGCGAGCCGTACCGGGATCAGGACCTTCGTCCGGTGGACAAGGCGACGATCACGATCGGCGCGGCCACGTGCCCGGCCAGGGCCAGGGAGACCGATCCGACCGCGTGGCGGCGTTCCCCGCAGCGGACCAACGCCCCCCTCACCAGGGACTTCCGTCCCCTGTCGCGGGCCGTTGCCCGCGGAATGGGTATCGTTGGTCACAGCAGACCGTGCCGTCTCCCCGGCCCGGCTGGGAAGATCGAGAGGTCTTCCTGGACCGGCGTCCTCATCGTATGACGACCCCCCTCAGGTATGGATTTCCGTACCGTCAGCGTGTTGCCAAGGAATCAGTCGAGCGCTCCCCGGGCCAGGACGAAGGCGGCCACGACGAGGACGAGGTAGGCGAACCAGCGGCGCAGGCGCTCGGCGTCCAGGTGACGGCCCAGGCGGGCGGCGGCCAGCGACCCGATCACCGCGGCCACCGTGAAGGCGCCGATGACCGTGCGGTCCAGGTCGGCGCCATCGGCGTGGGCGACGAACCCCGCCGCCGAGTTGACCACCACGATGAGCAGCGAGGTGCCGACCGCGGCCGTCATCGGCAATCCCAGCGCCAGCACCAGGGCCGGGATGATGAGGAACCCGCCGCCGACGCCGAACAGGCCGGTCAGCGCGCCCACGGCCGCGCCGGCGGCGACGGACCTGGGCAGGCAGCTGCGCCAGTTCACCCCGCCGCCGGGCAGCGCGCAGGCCCCGCCGGCCGGGGCGTCGCCGGCCAGCATCCGCCAGGCGGCCACCACCATGAGCGCGGCGAACCCGATCAGGATCGCCTGCGGGGGCAGCATCCTGTTGATCGCGGCGCCCCCGAACGCGGCCAGGGCCCCGGCGCCGCCGAACGCCACGGCAATGCGCCAGCGCACCTGTCCCGCCCGGATGCGAGGCAGCACGGCGGTGGCCGAGGAGACGCCCACCACCAGCAGCGAGGCCGGCACCGCCGAGGCCGGCGGCAGGCCCACCCCGTACACCAGGGCGGGCAGCGCCAGGATCGATCCGCCGCCGCCCAGCAACCCAAGCAGGATGCCGATCAGCGCGCCCAGGCCGAGCGCCGCCGTCAAGAGGTCGCCTCCCGTTGCGCCAATTGGCCCAGCACCGCCTCCAGGCCGGGCCGGCGGGGGCCCCGGTTGTAGGGGAGCCTGGCCAGCAGCATGCCCATCGCGCAGGTGTTGGAGAGCGCGGCGAAGGTCAGCCCGCCACCGATCGCGGCGGCGAGCCATTTGGCCGGTGGGAACAGCGTGCTGGCCAGGATCGAGGTCAGCACGAGGGATCCGGCCACCAGGCGCACCTGGCGTTCCAGCTCCCAGCGGGCCCGGCCGGTGCGGAGCGGCGCGCCGGCCCCCTGCCAGGCGAGGATGCCCCCTTCCAGGAGGCGCGGGGCCGCCTGTCCGGCTCCGGACAGGGCCGCCGCGGCCTGCGCGGCGCGCTGCCCGGAGCGGCAGACGAGCACCACCTGCTCCCACCGGGGGCCGTCGAGGTGGGCGCGCAGCCGTTCACGGTGCTCGCGCAGCAGATCCAGCGGCACGTTGACCGAGCCGGGGATGTGGGCGGTCTCGAACTCACCGGGGGTGCGCACGTCGATCAGCCGGGGCGCCTGCCCGGAGTCCATCAGCCGGCGCAGGGCGGCCGTATCCAGCGTGGCGGGTGTGTCGCCGGTCATGAGGTCTCCTCGATGCTCAGGCCGCTTTCGGCCGCCTGGGAGTAGTCGTCGTCGATGTGCACGACCCGGCGGCCGGCACGGGCCAGCAGGCTGCTCGCGGCGGCGGCCCGGTAGCCGGAGCCGCAGTGCACCCACACCGTCCCGTCCGGGATCTCGGCCAGGCGGTGCGGTAGTTCGGGCAGCGGAAGGTGCGTCGCGCCGTCGATGTGCCCGGCGCGCCATTCGTTGCGCAGCCGTACGTCCAGCACGACGTCGGGGGCGGGCAGATCGCGCACGTTACGGCCGTCGCGCACGGCGGCCAGTTCGGCGAACGTGGCGACGGTCAGCTCACCCAGCCTGGCGCCGTCGCCACCGGCCCACTGCTCGGGGGTACCGGTCGCGGCGGCGGCCGGACGGTCGATGCCGATGCGCGCCAGCTCGCGCTGGGCGGCGGCCACCTGCTCCGCCGATTCGCCCAGCAGCGTGATGGGCGCCCCCCAGGGGGCCATCCAGCCCAGCCAGGTCGACATCGGGCCGTCCAGGCCGAAGCTCAGCGTTCCGGCCAGGTGCCGCTGGGTGAACGCCTTGCGCGAGCGCAGGTCCACCACCCATTCACCGGCGTCGATACGCGCGCGCAGCCCGGCGGCGTCGGCCCGCCTCGCCGGGGTCAGGTCGACCAGCTCCGCACCGGCGGTGTTCCTGGCGCCCATGTGGGCGTAGTAGGCGGGGTAGGCGTCCAGCCCGGCGAGGGTCTGGGTGACGAAGTCGTCGGCCTCCAGCCGCAGCGCCGGGTTGGCGCCACGCTCGCGTCCTATCGTCGAGGATGAGGCGTCGGTCTGGGTGGCCGAGCAAAAGCTGCCGAACCCGTGGGTGGGCCAGACCTGCGTACCGTCGGGCAGCAGGTCGGCCAGCCGTCGCACCGAGGCGTGCTGGTGCTGGGCCAGGACGTGGGCGTGCCGGGCGCCGAGCAGGTCCGTGCGGCCGGTGGTGCCGAACAGCAGCGACCCTCCGGTGAACACTCCCGTCGGCCCGCCGGGACCGCCGAGCACGTAGGACAGGTGGTGGAAGGTGTGCCCGGGGGTGGCCACCGCGGAAAGGCGCATCGACGGTGACAGCGCCATCTCGTCGCCGTCGCTCACCGGCACCCGGTCGAAGGCGACCTCGTCGGCCGCCGCCACCAGGTAGGCCGCGCCCGTCAGCCTGGCCAGGGCCGGCCCGCCGGAGACGTAGTCGTTGTGCAGGTGGGTCTCGGCCACGTGGGTGACGCGCACGCCCAGCCGGCCGGCCAGGGCCAGGATCCGGTCGATGTCCCGTTGCGGGTCGACCACCAGCGCCACCCGCCCGTCGTGGGCCAGGTAGCTGCGGTCCCCCAGCGAGGAGGTCTCCACCACCACTGTCTCGATCGTCGTCATCATCGCCTCTCACTTCGTCGTTGTTGTCTTCGCCGGGTTGTTGTCTTCGCCGGCAGGTGAGGACCGGCCGGGCCCGGGTTTCAGGCCGGTCGGCGAGCTCCCGCCGGATGTGTGTCCGGCGTCGCCGCGGCGGCCCGCCCGGGGCCGCGTCACGGAGGGCGTTCACACCACTTCGGTGCGAATATACCCAGGGGGGTATCCTCCGGACAGAAAAATGGCACGCCTCCCGTCACGCCCCGCCCACCGCGCGACGGGCGGGGCGTGACGGGTCACGACAGAGCCAGGAACAGTTTCTCCAGCCGCTCCTGGCTGATCGGCGGCTGCTCGCCGCGCTCGCGCGCCATCTGGCACTGCTGCATGCCCGTCGATATGATCTTGAATCCGGCCCGGTCCAGCGCCTTGGAGACCGCCGCCAGCTGGGTCAGCACCCGCTCGCAGTCGTCCCCGTTCTCGATCATCGCGATCACTCCGCCCAGCTGCCCCTGGGCCCGCTTGAGTCGTGTCAGCGCGTCCGACAGGACCGTCGCGTCCATCTCCATCCCGCCTCACCTCCGCCCTCAATATACCCCCGGGGGTACATGGGCGCGGTGTGAAAGACCTCACGCCGGCGGTCCGAAGTGACCGATGAACCAGTCGCGGGCGAGGGCGGCGACGCTTTCGAGTGCCCCTGGCTCTTCGAACAGGTGGGTGGCGCCGGGGACGATCTGGAGCAGGCTCTCGCAGCGCAACCGTTCCTGCGCGGCCCGGTTGAGGTCGAGCACCATCCCGTCGGCACCTCCCACGATCAGCAGGGTCGCCGCCCGCACCTCGGGCAGCCGCGGCCCGGCCAGATCGGGCCGCCCGCCCCTGGAGACGACGGCGGCGACCTCGCAGCCCGGCTCCGCCGCCGCCCACAGCGCGGCCGCCGCTCCGGTACTCGCTCCGAAGTAGCCGACAGGAAGGCCCGCCGCCCAAGGTTGATCGCCCAGCCAGCCGGTCACCCGGACGAGCCTTTCGGCCAGCAGCCCGATGTCGAACACGTTGCCTCTGTCGGCCCCCTCCTCCAGGGTGAGCAGGTCGAACAGGAGCGTCCCCAGACCGGCGCCGTTGAGCACGCCGGCCACGTACCGGTTACGCGGGCTGTGCCGGCTGCTACCGCTGCCGTGCACGAACACCACCACTCCCCCGGCACCGTCCGGGACGACGAGCTGACCGGGCAACCCGACCTGCCCGGCGTCCACCAGGACCTCCTCGTCGAGGCCCGGCGCATCGGAGGTCGCGCTCCCGTCGCGCTCCCCCGCCGCGGACGCGGCCCTTCGGAGCAGCTCGGCCACCTGCTCATCGGTGGTCTGGGAAAAATTGATGTACCAGACGCCGACCGCCAGAAGGCGTTCCGGTGTCCGCAGGCAGACCACCTCGTCGGCGACCTCGCGCAGGCTCGCGATCGTCTCCGGTGACCCCACCGGCACCGCCAGCACCACCCGTGAGGCGCCCCGCGCCCGGGCGACCTGGCAGGCGACACGCGCCGTCCCCCCGGTGGCGACCCCGTCGTCCACCACGATCGCCGTGCGGCCCGTCAGGTCCACCGGAGCGCGGTCGCCGCGCAGTTGGCGCGCGCGGCGCAGGACCTCGGCCCGCTCGTACTCCTCCACCTCGGTCGTCTCCGCGTAGGTGAGCTCCGTGAGCAGCACGATGTCGTGATTGATGACGCGGACCCCGCCCTCCCCCACGGCACCGAACCCGAGTTCCGGCTGGAACGGCACCCCGAGCTTGCGGACCACGATCACGTCCAGTGGCGCGTCAAGGGCCCGCGCCACCTCGAACGCCACCGGCACGCCGCCCCTGGGCAGACCCAGAACGACCACTTCTTCATCAGCACCGACAGACCCGCGTAACCGCTCGGCCAGCCGCAGGCCCGCATCCTGACGATCGGCGAACACCACGCCCCCCTTCCGACGCCCCGCGCACCTCCGCTCACCTGCGGAGCCTCGAGATCACGTCCGCGCCCGGCTTCGCCGGGCAACCGGCCGCTCATCGGTCGCCGCGGCCCTTCTCACAGCCGACGGCGAGACCTCACCCCCAACAGCCAATGTCAGCCGCCGGGGCATCCCGGCGCCAGGGCTGAAGGCCCCGGTTCGCAAGGGCGAAAGGTCCCGGTTCGGAGTCCCATATAGGAGAACAACCGGCCAGGCGGACCCATTTCACGAGTATCGGCCCGCTTCCCAACCGCTGTTGGAGCGCCGCTCCCCCGGGGATCCACGGGGATGAAGGCTCAGGACACGATGCCGCCCTCGCGCTCTTCGAGCACGCGGCCGTTCTCGTCCACGATCAGGTATTCGAGCTGGCGGCAGCCGATGCCCACCTCGTCACAGGCGGCGATCAGAGCCCTCAGGCGGGCCTCCGCCTCGGCGACCGTCGCCGTGAGGGTGCCGGACAGCAGATAATAGGGCTCCTGATCACGGGCGTTCGGGAGGTGAACCCCGGGCTGGGCGTAGATCGAGAGGATCTCGCTGTCGTAGTCGATCTCCCAGCCGAAGAAGTGGAGCGCGACGCGGACCGGGCCACCCGCCCAGACCTCCAGAACGCGCGCCACGGTCATGTGGTCGTCACCGTCCAGAACCCCGGCGTACTCGACGTACTCGATGTCGGCCATGGTCACGATTATCACACTAGGGAGAGACCGGCCAGATGGAACCGGGACGCCGGCGAGAGCTCGGGCGGCCTGGAGACGAGGGCGCCGGGACGGCAACGGCGCCGGACGCGCACCGCGGACCTCCCCGAAGGCCGAACACCGCCAATGACAGGACTTTAGCCCCTAACGTCCCCGGTACGCCGACGGGCAGCCTGGGAGGCATGAAGCTCGACTCGGCAGGCCTTGAAGTGCTTTCCCGGCCGGAGTGCCTCGAACTCCTGGGCTCGGTCTCGATCGGACGGATCGTGTTCACCGACCGTGCCCTTCCGGCCGTGCAGCCGGTCAACTTCGTCCTCGACGGCGAGACGGTGGTGATCCGCACCACCATCGGCTCCAAGCTCGCCGCGGCGGCCCGCGACGCGATCGTCGCCTTCGAGGCCGACGACTTCGATCCGTCGGCGCGCACCGGCTGGTCGGTCACCGCGGTGGGGCCCGCGCGAGCCGTGTACGAGTCGCGGGAGATCGAACGCCTGGCCCGGCTGCCCCTGACCACCTGGGCACCGGCAAGCCGGGACCACTACATCCTGGTGCAGACGGGCCACCTCACCGGCCGCCGCATCTCGCCCAGGCCCGTCGACGACCAAGCCCGGTGAGGCCGTGTTCGACCGGCGTCCGGTGACCGTCACCGACGAGATGGCGATCGTCCAGGGGAGCACCGCCTACCCGGACCCCACATACAGCGACCTGTGGGTGATCCGGCTTGACGCCGATGACCGCTGCCGCGAGTTCACCGGGTGCCGGATGGAACACCCCGCCCCCACGGCAGGGTGAACCGGCCGGGCGCGGCCGGTCTTCCGAGGTGGCGGGCGCGCACCCGGCCGCGCCGGCGAGCAGCGCCGTACGGGCGGCCGGGTGCGTGCCGCCCGTACGGCGGATGACGTCCCGGGGTCTCAGCGTCTGGCGCCCGCGTCGGCGATCCGGTCCGCGAGCTCACCGTGCCGCTCCCGGAGTTCACGCTTGAGGATCTTGCCGCTCGGGTTCTTCGGGAGCGCGTCGACGAACGCGAACGCCTTGGGAACCTTGAACGGCGCCAGCCGCTCACGGGCGTGCGCCCGCAGCTCCTCCTCGGTGACGGCCGCACCGGCCTTGGCCACCACGATCGCGACGACCGCCTCGATCCAGCTCGGATGCCTGACCCCGACGACCGCCACCTCGGCGACGGCGGGGTGTTCGTAGATCGTCTCTTCGACCTCGCGGCTGGCGACGTTCTCCCCGCCGGTCTTGATCATGTCCTTGATCCGGTCGACGACCGTGAGGTAGCCCTCCTCGTCCATGGTCCCCAGATCGCCGGAGTGGAACCAGCCGCCGCGGAACGCCTCGGCGGTCTTCTCCGGGTCGTCGAGGTATTCGAGGATGGCGTGCGGGCTTCGGTGGACGATCTCCCCGATCTCGCCGGCGGGCACGTCCCTGCCCTCGGCGTCCACGACACGGGTCTCCACGTTCAGGGCGGCCTGACCGGCGGATCCGGCCTTGCGGATCTGGTCCTCGGGCTGGAGCATGACGGCGACGGGCGCCATCTCCGTCTGGCCGTAGAAGTTCCACAGGCGCACGCCGGGCAGCCGCTCGCCGATCTCCCTGAGCACCTCCACGGGCATGATCGCCGCTCCGTAGTAGCCCTTGCGCAGCGAGGAGAGGTCGCGCCTGTCGAAGTCCGGGTGGCGCAGCAGGGCGATCCAGACCGTGGGCGGCGCGAAGAACTTGGTCACCCGGTGGCTCTCGATCGCGGCGAGCACCGTGGCCGGGTCGGGTCCGGGCAGGATGACGCTGGAGGCTCCGAGCTGGATGTCGGGCACCAGGAAGCAGTGCTGCTGCGCGCAGTGGAACAGCGGCATCGAGTGCAGTTCGACGTCGTCGCGGTCCATTCCGCCGTCGATGACGCAGCTGCCGTACTGGGCGATCAGCGCGGCATGGGACAGCACCGCGCCCTTGGGGCGCGACTCGGTGCCCGAGGTGTAGAGGATCTGGGCCGGGTCGTCCGGCGCGATGGGCACCGCGGGCTCGCGGGAGTCCCGGTGGTCCAGCAGGGCCGAGAACGGCTCCCAGGCTCCGGTCGCCTCGCCGTACACGATCCGTGTCCGCAGGCGGTCCGTCGCCTTGATCGCCTCTTCGGCGACCGGGAGGAGCTCATCCTGCGCGATCAGGGCGACGGCGGAGGAGTGGCCGACGACATATCCGACCTCCTCGCCCCTGAGCATGAAGTTGATCGGCACCAGTACGGCACCCGCCCGGGCGACGGCGAAGATCGTCTGGACGTACGCGACGCTGTTGCGCGAGAGCACCGCCACCCGGTCGCCGGGGCCCACCCCTCTTTCCAGGAGCGCGTTGGCGATCCTGCCGGCGTCCTCGTCGAGCTGGGCGTAGGTACGGCTGCTCACGCCGTCCGACACGGCGAGCCGGTGGGGATGACGCCGGGCGGACCGGCGAAGCAGGTCGGCCAGCGATTGACGGCGGGCGAGCGCGACATCCGCCCGCTCCGAGGCTCCGGCAAGAGACATGGGCTTCTCCAGAGTGTCTGCTACAGACAAAACTTCTGGTAAGCGTAGCGATATCCGCCCTTTCGCGGCGCGCAGAGGGCTTTGACCGGCGACTACCACCCGGCAGACTCTTCGATCAGCGGACGGTTCAGCGCAGGTTGAACAGTCGGGCGCCGGTCTGCTTGAGGCGGTTGCCCTCGGCGTCCCAGGCTTCGACCTTCAGGCTGACCGCGCCCTTGGTTCTGACCGGCCGCGGCGGCTTTCCCGCAGGCGCGAGCCGAAGGACCGCAGGACGGGGCCCAGGGCGCCGTGGCGCGCGACTAGAGCGGTACGCTCCAGGTCAGGCTGGTGCCCCCGGTCTCCGGCGAGACGATCTCGAAGGAGCCGCCGAGCAGGGCCGCCCGCTCCTGCAGGTTGCGCAGGCCGCTGCGCCTGCCGTCGCCGGCCAGCCCGACGCCGTCGTCCCGCACGACGAGGGTGAGCCGGTCGTCCAGCGCCTCGACGGAGACGTCGATCCGCCCGGCCCTGGCGTGCCGTACCGCGTTGGACAGGGCCTCGCGCAGCACCGCCAGCAGATGGTCGGCGACCTCGGGCGGCACGCGGTTGTCAAGCTGCCCGTCCATCCGCAGGCCGGGCATGAAGCCCAGATGACCACGGGCGCCTTCCACCATCTCGACGATGCGGGCGCGCAGGCTGGGGGCGCCGTCCCCGCTGGGCGTCTGAAGGGCGAAGATGGTGGAGCGGATCTGGCGGATGGTCTCGTCGAGCTCGTCGATGGCGCCCTTCAGGCGGCCGGAGGCCTCCGGTCTCTCGACCAGCCGGACCGTGCTCATCAGCGTCATGGCGACGGCGAACAGCCGCTGGATGACCACGTCGTGCAGATCCTTGGCGATGCGGTCGCGGTCTTCGAGCAGGCCCAGCCGTTCGGCGTCCTTGCGGCTCTCGGCCAGCTCCAGCGCCACCGCCGCCTGGGCGGCGAAGGCGTGCAGGGTACGCAGCTCCGACCGGACGAACGGGGTGCGGCCCGAGCGCTTGCCGAGTGACAGCACGCCGCGCGCGACACCCGCCGCACCCAGCGGGACGGCCCCCACCGGGCCCATCGGCAGATGATCGGAGAACACGCTCCGCAGTCCGGCCTCGTCCAGATCGTTGACCATGAGGGGCTCGCCACCGGCGAAGGCCCGTCCGGCCAGGGAGCCGGCGACCTGGATCTCCACCTGCTCCAGTTGCCCGGCGTTCTCGCCGTCGGCGATCGCCACCCGTAGCAGTTGCCCGCCCGCCTCCGGCAGCAGGATCGCCACGACGTCCGCGCCGGTCATCTGACGGGCGCGCCTGGCCATCAGGGTGAGGACCTCCTGGGGGTCCGCGCCGGACAGCAGGCTGGTGGTGATCTCCGAGGACGCGGCCAGCCACGTCTCCCTGCGGCGGGTCTCCTCGAACAGGCGGGCGTTCTCGATCGCCACACCGGCCGCGGTGGCCAGCGCGACGACGATCGCCTGGTCCTCCTCGTCGAACTCGCCGCCGCCGCGCTTCTCGGTGAGGTAGAGGTTGCCGAACACCTCGTCGCGCACCCGGACCGGCACCCCGAGGAAGGAGCCCATGGGGGGATGGCCCGGGGGAAAGCCGTAGGACTCGGGATGGTCGGAGATGCGCGTCAGGCGCAGCGGTCGCGGCTCCTTGATCAGCAAACCGAGCAGGCCGAGGCCGTGCGGCCAGTGCTCGACCCTGGCGATCTCCTCCTCGCTGAGCCCGACCGGGATGAACTGCACCAGCGTGTTCTCCTGGCCGACCACGCCCATCGCCCCGAAACCGGCGTCCACCAGCCTGGTCGCGGTCTCGACGATGCGGCGCAGCACCGTCTCCAGGTCGAGGTCGCTGCCGACCGCCACGACCGCCTCGAGCAGGGCGTGTACGCGGTCGCGGGTGGCGAGGACCGCTTCGAGCCGGAGCTGCAGCTCCGACAGCAGTTCATCCAGCCGCATGTTCGGAAGCAGGGGGTGGGAGTCGGTGTCTGCCATGTCCGGGAGTCTCGCACCAAGACGGCAAAACGCCCACCCCGATCACGGGGTGGGCGTCTCGGTGGCCCGGTTACCGCAGGACGGGGTAGTTCCGCACCAGGGAGGTGTTGCTCCACCACCTGCCGATGCCGAGGGTGTCACCGGCGCCCGCCATCGCCAGCCCGGCGAGCACGACGATGTAGACGATGTGGTCGTCCATGAACGGGTTGGTGGCCAGGGGCAGCTCGGCGGCCCACATCAGGATCAGCATCAGGCCCCCGGCGACGGCGGCGATCCGCATGCCGGCCCCCAGGATGAGGGCGACGCCGACCCCGAGCAGGCCGAGCATGAACAGCCAGTCGACCCAGGCCTGACCGGCCAGGCCGGAGAAGAGGCCGCCGAGGGCGTTCTCACCGGTGCCCTTGAGGAACCCGGTCGTGGGGCTGCCACCGGCGATCCAGGCGCGGTCGGCGGGGGTGGCGAACCCCCAGCCGAAGGTCTTGTCGAGGAACGCCCACAGGAAGATCCATCCGATCGAGATGCGCGCGATCGCCCAGACGTAGTCGACCGGACGCGTCGCCGCCGGAGAGGTGACGTTCGTGGCGGACTGCTTGGAGGGAACGTCCCGACCGTGCGTGGTGGCCATGACGGCCCCTTTCGGTAGTGTTTCGCGGTCTCTGTTGTGTCTTCATCACATCGTTTTCCGGGGCCGCCGCGCAGTGCCGTACGGCTCGCGCCCGGGCTGCGAAGGTCATCGCGTTCATGGGACCTTCGGCCTCTCGCCCTCGTCGAACCCTGGCAGGGTCCCGCCAGGACCCTGCCAGGACCCTGCTAAGACCTGACGACGGCGACGGAGCAGCGGGCGTGGTGCAGGACACCCCGGCTGACCGAGCCCAGGAACAGCGAGCCGAGGGCACCGCGGCCGTGGGAACCGACGACGAGCAGGTCGCAGGTGTCGGAGGCGTCACTGAGAGCCTCGACCGCGTGGGCGCGGCGCACGTCCTCGATCACCTTCACCTCGGGGTACCTCTCCCGCCACCCGGCGAGCCGGTCCGTCATGACCTTGTCATGGGCGGCGCGGAACTCGTCCATGTCATAGACGATCTCCGGGGCGTAGATGTGCACCGGCACCTGCCAGGCGTAGAGGGCGCGCAGGGTGCTGCCGCGCAGCCTGGCCTGCTCGAAGGCGTAGGCGAGGGCGGGCTCACAGGCGTCGGAGTCGTCGAGGCCGACCGTGATCTCGCCGTGTGCCCCGTCCCGGCCGGGACGGACGACGACGACCGGGCAGTGCACGTGACCGGCGACGTGGATGCTGACCGAGCCGATCACGGCTCCGGCGAACCCGCCGAGCCCCCTGGTGCCGACGACGACCTCCGTGGCGTCCTTGCCCTGCTCGCGCAGGACCAGCGACGGCGGTCCCTCGATCAGCGTGGTGGTCACCTCGATGCCGGGCTGCCGGGAGCGGGCCGTCTCCTCCGCGGCGGCCAGCACCTTCCGGGAGGACTCGGTCACCGCGTCCTCCCATTCGGGGGCGGGAAACTTGGGGATGTCGTTCGGCCAGCGCTGCACGGCGGTGACGATGCGCAGCGGCAGGCCCATCCGGGCGGCGTCGTCGGCCGCCCACTCGATGGCGGCGGTCGCGTTACCGGAGCCGTCGGCTCCAACAATGATCAGATTAGACATGGGTCCTCCTTATTCCCATCTGACCTTCGCCAAACCTGCCGCGCCCAGGGCCGGAAGTCCCTTCCGGCCCGCGTGACGGCAGGGCCTTTCGTCACCCGCGGCGGAACCGGACGGCGCTGTGGCGTCGAGGACACGCGACAGGAAACCCCGTCTCCCGGCGCCGGTGACGTCCGCCGAGCGGGTCAGCCGCGGGTGAGCACCACCTTGAGTGCCCCGGTCTCCTGCGGGTGGGAGAACACCTCGTAGGCCTTCTCCATGTCGTGCAGCGCGAAGCGGTGGGTGACGAACCGGCCGCCGTCCAGCAGGCCCGCCTCGAGCATGCTCAGCAGCGTCGGCGTGGAGTAGGTGTCGACCAGGCCGGTGGTGAAGGTGAGGTCGCGTGCCCACAACTCCTCAAGATGCAAGGTGACGGGCCTGCCGTGCACGCCGACGTTGGCGACGTGGCCACCCGGCCTGACCAGGCGGGCGCAGAGCTCGAAGGTTTCCGGCACGCCGACGGCCTCGATGGCGACGTCGGCGCCCAGGCCGGCGGTCAGCTCGGCCACCTCCTCGGCGGGATCACCGCCCGCGCCGATCACCACGTCGGCGCCGAAGCGGGTGGCCGCCTCCAGCCTGGCCTCGGCCAGGTCGACGGCGATGATGCGGCTGGGGCTGTAGAGCCGGGCGGTGGTGATCGCGGCCAGGCCGATCGGGCCCGCGCCCACGACGACCACCGTGTCGCCGGGGGCGACCCTGCCGTTGAGCACACCGACCTCGTAGGAGGTGGGCAGGATGTCGGCCAGCATGAGCACGGCCTCGTCGCCGATCCCCTCGGGCACGAGATGGGTCGAGGTGTCGGCGAAGGGAACGCGTACGAACTCGGCCTGCGTCCCGTCGATGTGGTGGCCCAGGATCCAGCCGCCGCCGCCCAGACACTGCCCGTAGGAGCCCGTACGGCAGTAGCGGCAGCGCCCGCACGCCGAGACGCACGAGACCAGGACGCGGTCGCCTGGCTTCAGCGCGACCCCGGCGCCGACCTCGGTGACCGTGCCGACCGCCTCGTGTCCCAGGATCCGGCCCGGCTCGACGGCCGGCACGTCCCCTTTGAGGATGTGCAGGTCGGTGCCGCAGATCGTCACCGCGTCGACGCGGACCACCGCGTCCGTGGGCGCCTGGATCTCCGGCTCGGGGACCTCCTGCCACGATCTCCTGCCGGGACCCCGATAGACCAGCGCTTTCATGATCCACCCCTTCGTCTCTCGCCGCCGGTAAGCGGATGTCGCCCTCTCCGGCCGTCCGGTCAGGTGTGCCGGGGTGTCACGACCAGCGGGCAGACGGCGTGCTGCAGCAGCGAGTGACTGACCGAGCCCAGCAGCAGCCCCGCGAGGTCCCCGCGGCCACGTGACCCCACGACCAGCAGATCGGCCTGTGCCGAGGCGTTCTTCAGCACATCCACCGGATGCCCCTGCTCCACCTGCTCGGTGACCGTGACATCCGGATAGCGCTCACCCCAGCCGGCCAGCGCCTCGGCCAGCAGCCGCCGCTCACCCTCGGCCGTCTCCTCGGCGGACGCCAGGGCGAACGGCCCCCCACCGATGACGGGCTGGTTCCAGGCGTGCACCGCCCGCAGGTCGGCACCGCGCAGGGACGCCTCGGCGAAGGCGAACTCGATGGCCGACACGCCTGCCACGGAGCCGTCGACTCCGACGACCACCTCACCGCCCGACCGCGCGGGCGTCGTCCGTATGACGGCGACCGGGCAAGGGGCATGCCCGGCCACGCCCAGCGCGACCGACCCCAGCAGCATGCCGGAGAAACCATCCCGGCCGTGACTGCCGACCACCAGGAGGTCGGCGTCCCGCGCGGCCTTGATCAGGACGTCCCTGGGATCGCCGGGCAACAGCGACGACTCCACCTTGACCCGGTTGTCCTCCTTGCGGGCCCGGTTCAGCGCGTCCGTCAGCATGGACGTGGCCCCGTCGCGCATCCATCGGCCCACGTCGGCGTACGGAGCGTCCTCGGTCATCTCCAACGGCCAGGCCACCATGACGTGCACGACGCGCAACTCGGTGTCGTGTAGCCCGGCCTCCCGCACGGCCCAGCTCACGGCCTCAAGCGCGGCCTGTGAACCGTCGACTCCCACCAGGATCATATTGTTCCCCCTTCGAACCTCCGGCCGCCCCCGCGGCAGAAGCCGATGCAGCTCTCCTACCCTCGTGGCCTCCGGTCACCCAGATGGGGCGCGCGGCCCCCGACCGGTGGGCCTGGTTGATCTGACGACCGCGACGGGGCAGCGAGCATGGTGGAGAACCTCACGGCTGACCGATCCCAGAAGGACCGAGCCGACGGCGCCGAGGCCGCGAGAACCCACCACGAGCAGGTCCGCCCGCGTCGAGGCGGCCAGCAGTGCCGGCACCGGGCGCGCACGCGTCACCTCCGAGACGACCTCGACCGCGGGAAACCGCTCCCGCCAGCCGGCCAGCCGCTCCTCGGCCACCCGGCGCTGTGCGCACCGGATCTCTTCGCTGTCCCCGCCCGCCTCCGGCGAGAACGCATGAAGCGGCGTCTGCCAGGCGTAGACCGCGCGCAACCCACATCCGCGTAAGGCGGCCTGCTCGAAGGCGAACCCGAGAGCGGGTTCGCACTCGGCGGAACCGTCGACACCCACGACCACCTCGCCGTACGCCTCGGCACAGCCATGCCTGACGACCACCACCGCGCCGCGTACGTGGCCCGCCATCCGGATGGGAACCGAGCCGAGCGGCGATCCGGCGAAACCGCCCAGGCCGCGGTTGCCGACCACCAGTTCGACCGCCGTTTCCGCCTGCCCGCACAGAACGTCGGACGGCGTTCCCTCGATCAGCTCGGTGGTCACCCGGACATCCGGCCTCCGCTCCATCGCCGCCTTGGCCGCTTCGGTGAGCACCTGCTCGCCGAAGCACGCCAGCCGGCCGGGCCGGCCCGGTGCGGGAAACCCAACAAGATCGTGCGGCCAGCGGTCCATGACGTGAACGATCCGCAGGGACACCCCCCGGCGGACGGCGTCGTCGACCGCCCACTCCAGGGCCGCGGTGGCGGCGGCCGAGCCATCCGTTCCGACAGCGATCGATTCGGTCATCACTTCCCCCGCAGCCCATCGGATCGCGGCACCGGCGCTCCCCCACAGGGGCGATCGTCCCTGGGCAGGGGGACCTTTGTCCCCTCCCGTGCACAATGCCCGACCTTCCGACGAAGGTCCCTGCGCCATAGGGCCGATCAGCCCTAAAACCGCCGTGAAAAGTGCCGTACCGTGCAGACGGAAGGGAGTACCCATGACTCTCCCGGCAGTCAGGGCAAGCCACTTCGCCTCCGCTCCCATCACCGGCGTCGGCCTCGTCACCGATCTGGCACAACCACAACTTCACGGGAGAAGACGTGAACCCCTGGCTCCTCATCTATGACGGCTTCGACCCCACCCAGGAGGGGCTGCGAGAGGCGCTGACGACGCTCGGCAACGGCTACTTCGCCACCCGGGGCGCCGCGCCGGAGTCACACGCCGACGGGGTGCACTATCCCGGCACCTACGTCGCCGGCTGCTACGACCGGCTCGTCTCCCAGATCGCGGGACACCCGGTGGAGAACGAGGACCTCGTCAACGTGCCGAACTGGCTGTCCCTGACCTTTCGCGCCGAAGGCGGCGACTGGTTCGCTCCCGGCAACGCCGAGATCCTGGCCCACCGCCACACGCTCGACATGCGCCAGGGAACTCTCACCCGATTCCTGCGGATACGCGACTCCCAAGGCCGGATCACCCGAGTGGAACAGCACCGCCTGGTCTCGATGGACGACCCACACCTGGCCGCCCTCACGATGACGATCGTTCCGGAGAACTGGAACGGATCGCTGGAGATCCGCTCGGCCCTGGACGGGCGCGTCACCAACGCCGGAGTCGCCCGCTACCGCGAGCTGGACGGCCGGCATCTCGTTCCGATCTGCGGGCACGCCGCCCACGGCGTGATCGAACTACTGACCCGCACCGCCACCTCCCGCGTGGAGATCGCACTCGCCGCCCGCACCACACTGGCCGACGGGCGCTGTCACGCCGGCGTCGAGGAGGGCTGGGTCGGCGACGACCGCACCGTCGAGGTGAAAGCCGGCGACGAGGTCACCGTGGAGAAGATCGTGGCCCTCTACACCTCCCGCGACAGGGCGATCGCCGAGAGCGAGGCCGCCGCGAGAAGCGCCGTCGTACGCGCGGGCTGCTTCTCCACCCTCCTCAAACGGCACGCCCGGGCCTGGGACCGGTTGTGGCAGCGGGCACACGTCACCGCCCAGGACACCGAGGTGCAGCAGATCCTCAACCTGTACGTCTTCCACCTGCTGCAGACGGCCTCCCCGCACATCGCGGAACTCGACACCGGCCTACCCGCCCGGGGCCTGCACGGCGAGGCCTACCGGGGCCACGTGTTCTGGGACGACCTGTTCGTCATCCCCTTCCTCGCCCCACGCCTGCCCGAGATCACCCGGGCACTGCTCAGGTACCGGTGGCGCCGCCTGCCCGAGGCACGCTGGGCCGCCCATGCCGCCGGATACGCCGGAGCGATGTTCCCCTGGCAGAGCGGAAGCGACGGCCGGGAGGAGACACCACGCCTGCACTTCAATCCCCGCTCCGGCCGCTGGCTCCCCGACCGCTCACACCTGCAGCGCCACGTCGGCCTGGCCGTCGCCTTCAACGTGTGGCAGCACTACCAGGCGACGAAGGACACCGCCTTCCTGGCCGGTTTCGGCGGCGAGTTGCTGCTGGAGGTGGCCCGCTTCTTCGCCTCACTCGCGACCTGCGAGAAGGGGCGCTACGCGATCCGCGGCGTGATGGGCCCGGACGAGTATCACGACGGCTACCCCGACCGGGCCGAACCCGGACTGGACAACAACGCCTACACCAACGTCATGACCGCCTGGCTGATGCGCCGGGTCCTGGACATGATCGGCCTGGTCGGCCCCGAGGGGGTCGGCCAACAGGAGATCGAACTGTTCACCGCCCTGACCCGGCGAATACGGGTGGACTTCCACGAAGGGGTGATCAGCCAGTTCGAGGGATACGCGGGCCTGGAGGAGCTGGACTGGGCCGCCTACCGGAAGGAGTACGGAGACATCCGGCGGCTGGACCGCATCCTCGAAGCCGAAGGCGACACGCCGAACCGGTACAAGGCCTCCAAACAGGCCGACGTGCTCATGCTCTTCCATCTGCTCGGCGAGGAAGGGCTCGACGAGATCCTGACCGGCCTTGGCTACGAATGGAACGCCGCAATGGCCAAGAACACCGTGGACTACTACCTGGCCCGCACCTGCCACGGCTCGACGCTGAGCGCCGTCGTCCACGCCGGAGTACTGGCCCGCCTGTGCCCCGGCGCCTCACACCCCTTCCTGACGGAGGCGCTGAACAATGACGTGCGAAACCTCCAGGCGGGAACCACCTCCGAAGGAATCCACCTGGGAGCGATGGCCGGGGCGGCCTGCCTGTTCGAGGCAAAAACCTGATCACCGGCCCTCGCCGCCGGCTCGGCGCCGAAGACATCGGGACCGCTCACCGCACGACGGCAGGGACCCTCGTCCTTACCGCCGGCACTCCGGGAAGGATAACCTCAGGACATGATTCGCGTGTTCCTGGTCGACGATCACGAAGTGGTACGGCGCGGCGTGGCCGCACTGCTGGAATCCGAAGGCGACATCGAGGTGATCGGCGAAGCGGGAACCGCCGAGTCGGCGGTGGCCCGCATTCCAGCACTACAACCGGACGTCGCGGTTCTGGACGTGCGCCTGCCCGACGGCAACGGGGTGGACGTGTGCCGTGAGGTCCGCTCCAAAATGCCGGGACTGGCCTGCCTGATGCTGACCTCCTTCGCCGACGACGAAGCCCTGTTCAACGCCGTGATGGCGGGCGCCTCCGGCTACGTGCTCAAACAGATCCACGGCTCGGACCTGGTCGGCGCGGTACGCACGGTGGCGGGCGGCGAATCGATGCTGGATCCGCAGACGACCTCCGCCATGCTGGCGCGACTACGCGACCAGGCCGTCAAGAAAGACCCCCTGGCCGCCCTGTCGGACCAGGAACGCCACATCCTGGAACTGATCGGCGAAGGCCTGACCAACCGGCAGATCGGCGAGCGAATGTACCTCGCCGAGAAAACAGTCAAGAACTACGTCTCCAACCTGCTGTCCAAACTGAACATGCAACGCCGCACCCAGGCCGCCGCCCTGGTGACAC
The DNA here is from genome assembly GCF_053592655.1 of Streptosporangium sp. NPDC002607. Taxonomy (NCBI): domain Bacteria; kingdom Bacillati; phylum Actinomycetota; class Actinomycetes; order Streptosporangiales; family Streptosporangiaceae; genus Streptosporangium; species Streptosporangium sp. NPDC002607. The sequence continues at coordinate 38,642 of NZ_JBSFWD010000043.1, read as the reverse complement.
GGCTGAAGACCAACCACCCCGAATGAGCGGACCTTCGGCTAGGTGAGGGACGCGCTCCAGATCAGGCGGGTCCCCGCCTCCGGAGAGGACTCAACCGAGAAGGACCCGCCAAGCCGTTCGGCCCGCTCCTTGAGATTACGCAACCCACTGCGCCTGCACCCCCCGGGCACCCCGGCCCCGTCGTCCACCACGGTGAGAACGAGCCGATCGCCTTCGATCTCAACGGTCACCTCGGCCCTGGAGGCCCTGGCATGCCGCACGATGTTGGACAGAGCCTCCCGCAGAGCGGCCAGCAGGTGCTCCGCGACCCGCTCCGGCACGCCGCCATCCAGCGGCCCCTCCATCATCAGGCCCGGCATGAAACCCAGATGGGCCCGCGCGCCCTCGACCAGTTCCACGATCTGCGTGCGCAGACCACGACCGCCTTCCTGAAGAGGAGCCTGCAGGGCGAAGATCGTCGAGCGGATCTGCCGGATGGTCCTGTCCAACTCGTCGATCGCGTTACGCAACCGCTCAGAGGCCTCAGACCGCTCCACGAACCGCGCGGTGCCCATCAGCGTCATGGCGACGGCGAACAACCGCTGAATCACCACATCATGCAGATCCTTGGCGATCCGGTCACGATCCTCCAGCAGGCTCAGCCGCTCGGCGTCCACCCGCCTCTCCGCCAACTCCAGGGCGACCGCGGCCTGCCCGGCGAAGGAGTGCAGGGTGCGCAACTCCGCCTGGCTGAACGGGACACACCCCGGATGCTTACCCAGCAGCAGCACACCCCGCACCCCTCCCGCCGCGCCGATCGGCACCGCGGCCACCGTACCCGGCAAGACACGGCCGGTGATCACGGTCAGAATCTCCGCCTCGGCCGAATCGGTGACCATAAGCGGCTCACCGCTGGTGAAGGCCAGACCGGCAAGAGAGTCGGCGACAGACGTCTCCGCATGAACCGCCTGCTCACCACCCGGCCCGTCGGCGACAACCGCTCGCAGGACCTGCCCGCCCTCCTCGGGCAACAGGACCGCGACGAGATCGGCACCGGCCATCTGCCGCGCTCGCCGCGCGATCAACGTGAGCACCTCTCCCGGCTCCGCCCCCGACAGCAGACTGGTGGTGACCTCCGCCGAGGCCTGCAGCCACATCTCCCGCCGCCGGCTCTCCTCATACAGCCGGGCGTTCTCGATCGCGACACCGGCGGCGGTGGCCAGCGCGGTCACGATCGCCTCGTCCTCGTCGTCGAACTCCCCTCCCCCACGCTTCTCCGTGAGGTAAAGATTTCCGAAAACCTCCTCACGCACCCGGATCGGCACCCCCAGAAACGACCCCATCGGCGGATGGCCGGGCGGAAAGCCGTACGACTCCGGATGATCACAGATGCGAGCCAGCCTCAGCGACTGCGGTTGCTTGATCAGCAGGCCGATCAGGCCAAGGCCGTGCGGCCAGTGCTCGATGCCCGCGATCTCCTCCTCGCTCAACCCCACCGGGACGAACTGAACGAGTGTGTTCTCCTCACCGATCAGCCCCAGAGCGCCGTAGGTGGCGTCGACAAGGGAGATCGCGGTCTCCACGATCCGGCGCAGCACGGTCTCCAGATCAAGCTCACCGCCCACCGAGACGACCGCGTCCAGCAGCGCGTGCACCCGGTCACGGGTGGCAAGCACCGCCTCCAGACGCACCCTCAGCTCCGACAGCAGCTCGTCCAGCCGCATGTGCGGTACCAACGCGCCGGGTTCGAACTCCCCCATACTGCGAAGTCTCGCACCCCGGCACGGGACGTGCGCTCCCCCACCGGGCACCCCGCTTCAAGATCGAAAAGCATCGGGCCAGCGGAGACACGGTTCCAAGGCGGGTACATAGCCTCCATACGGGCGCGACCCGGCTTCCGTCCCAAGGTGGTGCTCATGGCAGAACCCGTCATCGTCGGCGTCGACGGCTCGGACTCCTCACTCCAAGCCGTGACCTGGGCCGCACGAGAGGCCACCCTGAGAAACGCGCCCCTGCACCTGGTACACGTCACCCTCCGCTGGGCCTACGACGTCCCCCTCGTCCCGCAGCCCGCCCACTGGGGACCCGCGGCGGAGTCCGCCTCCCGGAGGCTACTGCGCCATGCCTCCGAGCGGGCCCTCGCCACCGCCCCCACCGTGACGGTCAGCACCGAGATCGCCGATGGCGCCACCGCAGAGGCGATCATCGCCGCGGCCGAAACCGCACAGATGATCGTTGTCGGCAGCCGGGGCCGCGGCGGATTCGCCGGGCTGCTGCTGGGCTCGGTCAGTCGCGCCCTCGCCGATCGATCCCCCTGCCCGGTGGTGGTCGTGGGCCAACCCCGCACCGAGCACGGCACCGAGATCGCCGTCGGCGTCACCGGACGCCCCGGCCAGGAACACATCCTGGAGTTCGCCTTCCACGAGGCCATGCTGCGCGGCCTCCCCCTGCGGATGGTGCACGCCTGGATCCATCCGGCCGTCAGGGCACCCGGCGACATGCAACCGCTCGTCTTCGACCTCGAAGGTGTCGGTCAGGAAGAGGCGCGCCTGCTGGCCGAGTCCATCGGTGGCTGGCGGGAGAGGTTCCCCGACGTGCCCATCGTCGAGCAGGTGGTACACGAACACCCGACCAGAGCACTCATCGACGCCTCGGCCTCCGCCGAACTGGTCGTCGTGGGCGCCCCCGGCTCCGCGTGGCTCCTCGGATCGACGGTGCACGCCCTTCTCCCCCACGCCCACGCGCCCGTGGCCGTCATCCAGCACGCGCGCCGGGTCTGAGCTCTCGCTCCGTACTGTCGTGCCGGTCGATGGTTTGTCAGGTTTTTGGTTATTTAACCTTGAGCAGCGCCTTTACAATGTAGATCGCTAAATATGGCCATTCTGCCCGATACGGTCGCGCGGAACGGCCGTCTGGAACGTCAGACCTGCCGCCCCGGCCAGGAGAGCAGGGCCGTCTCCCCTGGCCGGGGGGCGTTCAGCCGGCGCTCGCCGGCCGGTAGGTGAGGATGACGACTCCCGAACCGAACGTCGCGGTGTCCGTGAGCTCCAGGGTCGCCTCGGTGCCCTCACGGAACAGACGCTCCCCCTGGCCGCGGACGACCGGGTAGAGCCAGATCCGGTACTCGTCGAGGAGGCCGTGCTCCATGAGCGTGTCGGTGAGCCGGCCACAGCCCCAGATCAGGATGTTCCCGCCGAGTTGCTCCCTCAGCTTGGCCACCTCGGTGACGAGGTCGTCTCCGTGGATGATCGTCGAGTTGTTCCACTCGGCCTTCTCCAGGGTCGAGGAGACCACGTACTTGGGAATGCTGTTCACCCGGTCGGCGTAGGGGTTGCCGCTCATCGACGGCCAGGCCTGCGCCATGCCGTCGTAGGTGGCCCGTCCCAGCAGGAGGGCGTCGGCGGCGAAGAGCAGGCCGAGGGCGTACTCGCCGCTCCCCGCGTTCGCGTACTGCATGGACCACAGGTGGGGGTTGTCGATGAAACCGTCGAGCGTCGCGTAGGTCGAAGCGATGATCTTACCCATTGGTGTCTCCGTGATTCCGGCGTTCGGCGAACGCGCTGTTGTGTGAAACGCCCCGCTGTTCTCCGCGGCGCGAGGGATTTCCTACGGTCGTGTCCTGCCTGGTTCAGACGGTGTAGGGACGTCTGGCGCGGGCCTCGCGTAGTGCGTGGGCCCACCAGGTCAGCTGGTCCAGAGTGGTCTTGACCGCGGTGTCGCACGGCGCGCCGGCTCTGGGCCAGCTGCCGTCGGCGGCGAACTGCTCCCAGTAGCGGGGCAGCGCGACACCGTCGCGGATGGCCACCGCGTGCAGCTCGGTGAACACCTCACGCAGCTGCGCGGCGGCCAGCAGACCGCCGGAGTCGTTGCCGTAGGAGACGAACGCGACGGGCTTGGCCCGCCACTCCGGGTAGAACCAGTCGATGGCACTCTTGAGCGGAGCGGGAAAGCTCCGGTTGTACTCGGGAGTCACCACCACGAACGCGTCGGCATCGGCCAGGCGCGGCGCCAGCGCCGCCACCGGGGCGGGTGGCGCCTCGTCCTCGGCCATGAGCGTGCCGGGCAGGGCGACCTCGGCCAGATCGATCAGGTCGATCTCCAGATCGGCCCGCCTGCGCGCCCGCGCCACGAACCAGGCCGCCACCGTGGGGCCGAACCGGCCGCGACGGGTGCTGCCGACGATGACCGCCACCCTCAACCGGTCGCTCTCGTGCGTCTCCGCCATCTCCGGCCTCCTTCGCCTCCGTGTCCGGCTCGATGTGCTCCACCCTGCCTGGAGGGACTTACGGTCTTCTTCTCGCGGACCTACCGTCGGCTGTTGTGATCGACACGAACCCGGTAAGCCGTTCCTCTATGTCGGGTTATCGTGTCGATCATGCGTTTTGGGATACTGGGGCCACTGGCCGTCTGGACGACGGACGGACGGTCCGTCACGATCCCCGGGGTGAAGGTCCGCGCCCTGCTGGCCGACCTGCTCCTGCACGAGGGACGCCCGGTGCCCGCCGACCGGCTGATCGACGACCTGTGGGGCGAGGACCCGCCGGCCAATCCCGCAGGCGCTCTGCAGGTCAAGGTCTCGCAGCTACGGCGCGCGCTGGAGGACGCCGAACCCGGTGGCCGGGAGCTGGTCGCACACCACCCGGCTGGATATCTGCTGAAGGCCGACACCGACGCCGACGGCTTCCGATCGCTGGTCGCCGAAGTGGGAAGGACCGGCGACCCGCGGGCCAGAGCGGCGCTGCTCACCGACGCGCTCGCCCTGTGGCGCGGCCCCGCCCTGGCCGACTTCGCCGACGAACCCTTCACCGGCCCCACCGTCGCGCGCCTGCACGAGGAGTTGCTCACCGCCCGCGAAGAGCACGCGGAGACCCGCCTCACCCTCGGTGAGCATGCCCGGCTCGCCGCCGAACTGGGCGATCTGCTCACCCGGCATCCCCTGCGAGAACGGCTGCGCGCCGCCCACATGCGCGCCCTCTACCGCTCCGGACGGCAGACAGAGGCGCTCCGCAGCTACGAGGAACTCCGCGACCACCTCGCCGACGAGCTCGGCCTCACCCCCGGCGCCGACCTCGGCGCCCTGCATCGGGCCATCCTCACCCAGGACCCCGCCCTCGACCCGCCGGCACCACCCACCGGCGCCGCCGGACCCGCCACCAACCTGCCCACCCCTCTCACCCCCCTGATCGGCAGAGAGCACGCGGCCACCGAGCTCCGCGCCCTGCTGGGCGCCAACCGCCTGGTCACCCTCACCGGTCCCGGCGGAGTGGGCAAGACCCGCCTCGCCGTCAAAGTCGCCGGGCGCCTGACCGGCCCCTCCCCCGAGTCGCCCGCCGTCCCCTTTCCCGACGGCGTGTGGCTGGTCGAGCTCGCCTCGCTCGACCGGTCCGGGGCGTCGGACGCGGTGTCCCGGCTCGCTGAAACGATCATGACGGTGCTGGACATCCGAGCCCCCCTGGCCCCATCGGAGCCGACGTCACCTCGGGACCGGCTCACCGGCGCCCTGCGCTCCCGGCGGCTGCTCCTCGTGCTCGACAACTGCGAGCACCTCGTCGAACCGGCCGCCGAACTCGTCCGGCACCTGCTTGAGGCCATCCCCGCGCTGCGCATCCTCGCCACCAGCCAGGAACCGCTCGCACTGACCGGCGAGGTGATCTGGAACGTCCTGCCCCTGGACACGCCCCGCCTCACCGAGACCGACCTGCCGACACTGCGAAAAACCGGTTCCGTACAGCTGTTCGTCGCCCGGGCGTCCGCCGCCGGCGGAGATTTCACCCTGGACGCCGACACCGCCCCGGCGGTCGCGACGCTCTGCCGCCGCCTGGACGGCATCCCGCTGGCCCTGGAACTGGCCGCCACCAGGGTCCGAGCCCTGGGAGTCCACAACCTCGTCGACCGCCTCGACGACCGCTTCCGCCTCCTGGCAGGCGGGCACCGCGGCGCCCCACCCCGCCAGCAGACCCTGCACGCCATGATCGACTGGAGCTGGGAGCTCCTTACCCATCCGGAACGTCTCACCCTCCAGCGCCTGGCCGTTCACACCGGCGACTGCACCCTGCACGCCGCGGAGAACGTCTGCGCCGCCGGGGACCTCGCCTCCGCCGACGTCCCCGACCTCCTGGCACGCCTGGTAGACCGCTCCCTGGTCACCGTCGTCCACACCGCCGACGGCCCCCGCTACCGTCTCCTGGAATCGGTCGCCGCCTACTGCGCCGAACATCTCCGCCGGACAGGCGAGCTCGAACGCCTGCGACAACGCCACCGGCGCCACTACACCGACCTCGCCGAACAGGCCGCGCCGCACCTGTACGGACACCGGCAGCAACGCTGGCTGCACCGCCTGGACACGGAGACCGCCAACATCCGCACCGCGCTCGACACCGCCCTCGGCGCGAAGGACGCGGCCGGCGCGCTACGCCTGGTCAACGCGATGGCCTGGTACTGGTTGCTGCGTGGACGGCTGACCGAAGCCCGGCGATCCCTGGCCTCCGCACTGGCCCTCGCCGACGAGGCGTCCGCCTCCCGGACCTCCGCGCTCCGCGCCGGTGCGCTGGCCTGGGAGACCGGGATCGGTTTCCTCCACGGTGACGTCGCGGACCGAGAGGATCGCCGCCGCGCGGCCCTGTCGATGTACGAGGACGCGGGCGATCCCGCCGGGCGTGCCAGGGCCGAGTGGTTTCTGGCCCACACCGGCATCGACCTGGGCGACCTGTCGGTCGCGGAGGACCTGCTGGACCAGGCGCTGCCGGCCTTCCAGGCGGCCGGTGACCGGTGGGGGACGGCCGCGGCCCTCGCCACCCGGGCCAAGCTCGCGCACGTACGAGGTGACCTGGCCGCGCTCGGACGCGACGGCGAACGGAGCGCGGAGCTGTTCGGCGAGCTCGGCGACCGCTGGGGCAGGCTGGAGGCCACCGGCTGGCTCGGCGCTCTGGCCGAGATGACCGGTGATCTCCAGCGGGCCGACCGGCTGCACCGGGACGGCCTGCACATGGCGGAAGAACTCGGACTCTGGCCCGAGGTCGCCGGACGGCTGGCCTGGCTCGGCTGGACCGCCCTGCAACGCGGCGACTACGCCCAGGCCAGGGAGACCTGTGAGCGGGCACTACGGCTGGCGGCCGAGCAGGGCCACCGGACCGCGCAGATCTTCGCCACGATGGGGCTCGCCTTCGCGGCCCGTAGGGAGGATCTTCTCGATCTCGCCGAGACCCACCTGCGCGACCTGCTGAACGGTGCCCCCGAGCAGAGCGCGGAGGAGACTCCGCCCCCGTACCTCCCCATGATCATGAGCGAGCTGGGATTCGTCGCCGAGCAGCGTGGCGACGCCGCCGCGGCCCTCGCCTCGCATCTGAAGTCCATCGACCTCGCGGCCAGATTCGAAAGCTCCCGTGAGATGCCAGGCGCCCTGGAGGGCCTGGCCGGGGCACTGACCCTCGCCGGAGACCACGACGGCGCCGCCCTGCTCCTGGGTGCGGGGGCCGCGGCCCGCGCGTCGGACTCCCCGCCGCCTCCCACGGAACGCGGCGACATCGACCGGATCACCACGCGGGTGCGTGAAGCGCTGGGCGCGGACCGCTTCACCGCCGGGTTCGAACGCGGCGGCACTCTCACCTCTCCGGAGATACGGTCCCTGCTGGCCCCGCCACCGGCCACGCCCGAGACGGCCGCGGCACGACCGCACCCGGAGTGAGCCCCGGCCTCGGACCGGGACGGTTTTCCGGAACATGGTCCTCGCGAAACGGACGAGCAGCTCGAAATGGCCGTCCGGAACCGGCGTGGACGGGGGAGGTCGGGCGGGGACCCGGTATGACGGGGCGCAGGGAGCGTCCAAGGACGCTCCCTGCGGGTGTCCCGTCAGGTGCGCAGGCCGGCGGTGAGCTCGTCGGTGCGGGCCCGGCTGCCCCAGAACCACTCCACGTGGGCATGTCGCCGTTGCTCCGCCAGCCAGTCATCGAAGATCCGCGTTTCGACAAGCCCGCGGGTCACCTCGTCGAGCACCGCCGGTTCCACGGCCAGTACGTACCCGACGTAGAAGCCGCCGTCCGGGAGTCTCGCGGGTCCGAGCACCTCCCCGGCCCGCGCGTCCGACGCCGCGGTGCCGAAGAGGGCGACCAGGTCGTCTCTGCCGTTCCCCTCCATCCGGCAGGTGGCCACCCCCTCCAGCACCGCCTTGACCGCCAGCGCGACGGGATCGGCTCCCGTCTCCCCGGCGCCCTCTCCGGCCCCGGCCGGTCGTCCGGCACGCAGAAAAGCGGCGGCGGCCTCAGCATGACCGGGGTCGGCGTACCGCAGCCTGACGACGCGCAACCGGTCGAACTCCTCGCGGTGGGCGGCGAAGAAGTCCTCCACACGCCCCTCGACCATGTCCCGGCGCAGGGCCGCCACCGCCGCCTCGCTCGCCACGATCTCCTCCAGGCGGGCATGGCTCAGGCCGTGCTCGGCCATCCACTCCCGTACCGCCTGTGCGGTCAGCAGCCCCCGGGCCCGGCGGAAGGCGTCCATGGCCTCTTGAAGCCGGTCAGTGGAGAGGTTCTGGTCGCGGACGTCCACAGCCTGCCCGACCAGGGCGGTGTTCACCAGACGCCTGGCGAGAGCGACATCGTCCCACAGCACGTCGAGCACCGAGACCACCTGCTGCATCGTGATGTCGATGCCGTTGACGCGCAGGACGAGCTGCTCACCGGAGCGCTGGCCTCCCCGCAGCGGCCAGGGGATCACCCGGTCCGGCGCGAAGGCCAGCGAGACGCTCCCCTCGGACGAGGGGAACAGCAGGTCGTAGTGGTACTCGTCGGTGGCCGCCTCGCGCTGCCACAGCAGCCGCATCCTCGTCTCCGGATACCGGGCGCGCAGTTCCGGCAGTCGCTCCCTGGCGTGCTCCGGCGACACACCGTCCAGCCCGCGCAGCCATTCCAGGGCGTCTCCCAGGAGATCGGGAGGTGTGGTCGGCATGGTCAGGCTCCTTCCAGTAACAGGTCGCAGACGGCCTCGCTGATCGGCAGACCGGTCAGCCTCTCGATCCACAACCACTGCCCCTCGGGGTTGATCTCCAGGAACACATACCGGCCGTCCGGGGTCAGGACCAGGTCGAAGGCTCCGAAGGCGAGCCCGAGACGGTCCGTCATCGCCAGGCACCGGCGAGCGACCTCGTCCGGAAGCCGGTGCACGTCGTGCGGGGTTACCGCGAGGTCGTAGCGGCGCCAGTCCACCCTTGCCTGGTTGCTGTTCTGCGAGTGGATCTCGGCCGCGAACACCCGCCGGCCGACGACGGTGACCCGCAGTTCCAGCCGCTTGGGCACATACTGCTGCGCGATGACCGGGCAGAACCGCAGGGCCTCCGCGTACGCCAGATCGCGGGCCGAGACGAAGTCGCACTTGCGGATGACCGTGTGGCCCTCCGCGAGGTTCTCCACCCACGGCATGCCCAGGGGCTTGGTGATGATGTGCCCGTCATGGCGGTTGTGAAAGTCCCACAGGGCGTCCGCCTGGGTCGCGATCAGCGTCTCCGGGATCTCGAAGCCCAGTTCGGCGGCCAGGATGAGCTGGGATGGCTTGTGCCCGGCCCGCTGGAGCATCGACTCCCGCGCGGGCACCGTACGGCACGGCAGGTGCTCCCAGAGGTCAGTGATCAGGTTCGCGCTCTCCTGGGCGGTGTAGGCCGCCACCGAGGGGTCGGTGATCGCCGGGTGGGCCTGCGGTGGTCTCGGGCGTCGCCACCACAGGGCGGTCAGCGAGTCCAGGTCGAGCGTGCCGGACTCGGTGTGCAGCAGCCGCCGGGCGAGTCCGCGAGTGGTGTACGCCAGCTCGACGTGGGCCCGGGTGAGGTAGTCCCCGTTGTCGAAGACGGTGGTACGGGCACCGCGTCCGGCCAGCAGGTGCCGGACGCGGTCGGCGTGTGGGTCGTGGTCACAGGTGAGGACGAGAACATGCGGGGGTGACACGGATCTCCTTGGAGAGCGGGCCTGCGCGCGGGTGACGGGCCACCGGGGAGAACAGGCCGCTCCGGACCCTGGGTGGCGGCGTCACCGGATGAGGGGACGGCGCACGTCCCCGCGTCCGGTGGACGGCGGCTACGGCCGGCTACACAGGCGACTGCTCGTTACCGGTCGACGTGGCAGCCGCCGGGCGGTTCGATGTAGCCCCTGTCACCCGCGCCGGTCGAGGGCGCAGTAGCCGGGCGGGTCCAGGTAATACATCGTCACCTCGCACATCTGACCGCCGCTGACGACGCTCAGCTCGCTCTCGTCCAGCTCCATGCCGACCGAGGTGATGTCCCCGAGTTCGGTACGCGGTGTCGTGTTCATGGGACGTTCCTCCTTTCCTTTTCGATGTGGGAAAGTGATGTCTCGCCCCATGCTGCGGATCTTGTCTTGCAGGTGACTTGGGAGCGACTGCGGGCACGCGGCCACGCCTCCTCAACAGGCGGTTTCCCCCGCGCCCTCCCCTGCCACGAGATGGGCGAGCGCCGCCACAGCCGCGGCCGGTCCCGGCGGGTCGATCTCCCCGCGCCCCGGTACCCGGTCCACAATGCTCTCGGTGGCGGCGGGCAGGACAGCCCGAGCCCCTGGCCGCCCGCTCCACCACCACGAAGTGCCTGGCCCGCCAGTGGGTGATGGCCGGCAGACCGGTGAGGTGCTCACCGTTGAAATCCCCCTCCCGTAGGAGGGGGAGGATGTCACATGAAGTAACGCAGCCAGACGTACGCCCAGGCCATGAGCGTGCTCAGCACCGTCACCACGATTCCGTACTTGGTGAACTGCCAGAAACTGATCGGGTGACCCGTCCGCGCCGCGATCCCGATCGCGACCACGTTCGCGCTGGCCGCCACCGCCGTACCGTTGCCGCCGAAGTCGGCCCCCAGCGCGAACGCCCACCACAGCGCCTGTCCGGTCGCCGCGTCGGGTGCCTGCGCCACGATCCCCTCGACGATCGGTGCCATCGTCGCGACATACGGGATGTTGTCGAAGAACGCGCCCAGCACGCTGGAACCGAACAGCAGCGACGTCGCCGCGAGGAAGTAGTCGTCGCCGACCGCCTCGATCGCCCACGTGCCCACCGTCGCGATCACGCCGGTCTCGACCAGACCCGCGACCATCACGAACAACCCGATGAAGAACACCAGCGTCGGCCACTCGACTTCCGACAGCACCTCGGAGACCGAGACCCGCGACAGCAGGAGCATCACTCCCGCTCCCACGAGCGCCACGATGGACGGCTCGATGTGCAGCACCGCGTGCAGCCCGAACCCCACCACCACCGCGGCGAGCACCGCCAGGCAGCGCACGAGCAGCTTGGGATCGGTGATCGCCCGCCGCTCCTGCAGTGCCATCACCGCGGCGACGTGCTCGGGGTTGTACTGGAAGGACCCTCTGAACAGCACCTTGGTCAGCAGCACGAAGGCGACGAAGACGACGACCACGACGGGCGCCATGTGCACCAGGAAGTCGTTGAACGTCAGTCCCGCCCTGCTGCCGATGATGATATTGGGCGGGTCTCCGATGAGGGTCGCCGCACCGCCGATGTTGGAGGCCAGCACCTCCGCGATCAGGTACGGCTGGGCCGGAATCCGCAGCCGGTCGCACACGACCACCGTGACCGGCGCCACCAGCATGATCGTGGTGACGTTGTCGAGGAAGGGCGAGGCGATGGCGGTGATCACCATCAGCATGACCATGAGCCGGTAGGGATCGCCCTTGGAACGTTTCGCCGCCCAGATGGCCAGGTAGTCGAAGATCCCTGTCTGCTTGATGATCCCTACGATGATCATCATCCCGAGTAGCAGGAAGATGACGTTCCAGTCGATGCCCTCGTGCTCGGAGAAGAACACCTCGGAGCCCGGTATCAGCCCCAGAACCGCCATCGCGCCCGCGGCGACAAGGACCACCTTGACCTTGTTCACCTTTTCGGTGGCGATGAAGAAGAACGCGACGAGGAAGATCCCTAGGGCGAGCAGCGCGCTCAAGACTCACCGAGGCCGAAGACGGCCAGGCTGGTGAGAAGCCGCTCCAGGGTGATCGCCCCGGCCAGCGAGCCGTCACGTTCCACCACTGCCACGATCGGACTGCGTATCCTGGCCATCAGCGCGGCCACCTCAAGGAGGTTCGCGTCCACCGGGACGGTCACCGGCCTGACGTGCTCGCGCGGCAGGCAGTCACCGACCGTGCGATTGCCCAGGTCCTGCCAGAACTGGTCCGCGTAGGCCTCGTCGATGGTCCTGGCCAGCGCGGGATCCTCCTGGTAGGAGCCGGGCACGGCCAGCCTCAGCACCTGGGTGCCCGGAAGTACCAGCTTGGGCCGCGAGCGGTCGTCCACGATGATGAGTCCGGGCAGGCGGCCGATCACCATGACCCGTACGGCCTTCGCGACGGAGTCACTCGTGGTGACCGTCGGAAGGCTCACCGCGATGTCGCGCGCTTGCATGGCACCTTCCTGTCGGGTGAGATGGCGCACCGCGGGCGGCGTGCTCACGGTGTCCCTCCTGCGATCTCGGCCATCCGCTGTTCGAGAATGGCCAGCCTGTCGTCCACCGACCGGCTGTGCAGGACCTGGGCGATCTGGTCTGCCTCGTCCTGCGCCAGGTGGATGGCCTGCGAGGGCTCATCACCCCCGCCGTACACCAAGATCCGCCGGGATCCGTTCCTGTCCACCATGACCGCCAGGTTCTGGCCGTCTCGGGTGACGAAGTGGAACAGGACCCCTTCACCGGGCACAGTCGTACGTGTGATGTTCATATCGGTGGTCACTCCCTTCCACTCGAAGCCGCGGTCACGAGGCGAGTCGTTCCGCCCAGCGGATCAGGTCCTCCTGGAGTCGCACCTCGACACGGGCGAGTGCCACGAGCGTCACCTCGACGCCCCAGTGGCAGGTCCCGTCATAGGCGTCGCCGGCGAGATCGACACACCGGGACAGCCGCGACAGATCGCGCTCCCCGACGTACCGGCGGATCTCGGCTTCGGCTGCGGCCAGCATGGCGGCGCCCGGCGAACCCGGATAGGAGGCGCACGCCGCGGGATCGGTGACCAGAGCCCGGGCGACCGCGTTGACGGTTATCGTGACACCGTCACGGGTGGCGGCTTCCAACCAGAGGATGCCGACATCGTTGGTACTCATCGCCTCTCCTGCCTGTTGGTGTCCGCCGCCCCTCCATCCCATCGGTGTCGCGGCTCTGTCACCATCAGGGCCAGCACCCATCTGATCAGGGGTGGAACGTGCAGAGGCGGCACGAGAAGATGGGAGACGCCCCCCATGGACAAGCCGTTCGGCGGCCGGGAGGCTGATGAGATGAGCGAGCGCCCCGAAAAGGTGACAGGAACGCGCAGCCCGGCGCGCATCCTGTTCAAACGCCTGTTCGTGATCAACGGACTGGTCTTCACGGTCGGCACGCTGGTGCTCGCTCTCTCCCCCGCCACCGTGTCCTCGCCGGTGCTGCTGACCGAGATCCCGGTGCTGACGGTCGGCCTGGCGCTGATACTGGCCGCCAACGCGCTGCTTCTGCGCACCAGCCTGGCCCCGCTCGAGGCGCTCACGGCCCTGATGCAGCGGGTGAATCTGCTGCATCCGCTGGACCGGCTGCCCAGCGACGGCAACGGCGATCTGACCCATCTGATCGACACGTTCAACGCGATGCTGGACCGGCTGGAGGCCGAGCACAGCGCCAGCAGCGCCCACGCCCTGGCCGCGCAGGAGGGCGAGCGACGGCGCATCGCCCGCGAACTGCACGACGAGATCGGCCAGAGCCTCACCGTGGTCCTGCTGAGCCTCAAACACGCCGCCGACCGTGCACCCGACGATCTACGCGAGGAACTGCGCGGGGTGCAGGAGAGCGTCCGCGCCAGCCTGGACGAGGTGGGGCAGGTCGCCCGCCGCCTGCGCCCCGGCGTGCTGGAGGATCTCGGCCTGCAGAGCGCCCTCAACGCGCTGAGCAGCGACTTCTCCCAGAGCAGCGGCGTTCCCGTGACCCGCAGGGTCGATCCAGAACTGCCCTCGCTGAGCGAGGACGTCGAACTGGTCATTTACCGCATCGCCCAGGAGGGTCTGACCAACGCGGCCAGGCACGCCTGCGCCTCCCGAGTCGAGCTGTCCCTGACCGCGGGGCCCAGCGGCCTGGAGTTGCGCATCACCGACAACGGCCGCGGTGGCGTGCGCCAGGACGGGGCGGGGATCCGCGGGATGCGCGAGCGCGCCATGCTCATCGGCGCCCGCCTGACCGTGACCTCTCCCCAGGGCGGCGGCACCGACGTCCGGCTCACCGTGCCGGCCGAGAACAAACAAGGAAGCCGATGAACCCCACCAGGATCCTGCTGGCCGACGACCACGCCCTGGTCCGCCGCGGGCTGCGGCTGATTCTGGACGCCGAGCCCGACCTCACCGTGGTGGCCGAGGCGGCCAACGGCGCCGAGGCGGTGGAGGCGGCCGTACCTGAGGCGGTCGACCTGGCGATCCTCGACATCGCGATGCCACGGATGACCGGCCTGCAGGCGGCCCGCGAGATCTCACGGCGCGCGCCCGGCATCCGGCTGCTGATCCTGTCGATGTACGACAACGAGCAGTACTTCTTCGAGGCGCTCAAGGCGGGGGCCTCGGGGTACGTGCTGAAGTCGGTGGCCGACCGTGACCTGCTGGAGGCGTGCAGGGCGGCGATGCGAGGCGAGCCGTTCCTGTATCCGGGCGCCGTCACCGCCCTGATCCGGCACTACCTGCAGCGCGACAGGCTGGGAGAGGCGATTCCGGAGAGCATCCTGACCCCGCGCGAGGAGGAGATCGTCAAGCTGATCGCCGAAGGCAACTCGGCCAAGCAGATCGCCGAGACCCTGTTCATCAGCGCGAAGACAGTCGATCGGCATCGGGCCAACATCCTGCAGAAACTCGGCATGCGCGACCGGCTCGACCTCACCAGGTACGCCATCCGCGCGGGCCTGATCGAGCCGTGAGGGCATCGGAGGACCTGGCCGCCCCCGCCGCTCCTTCGTGACCTTCGGATCAGCCCGGCCCGCGTTCTTCCAGTACATCGGTGACCGGCCGCCGGATGCCCTCGCTCTCGTCGGAGGTGAAGCCCAGGCGCATGATCATCTGGGGGTGCTCGCCCGACAGCAGTTCCTGGCGCAGGAACTCCCGCAGGTGGAACATCTCCAGCGCCTGGGTGTGGAAGGCCGCGCTGACGTCGTAGGCGGAGGCGTGCAGCAGGACCCGCTGCAGCGCCTGGCCCGCCGCGATCCAGTCCTCGCGGGAGTCCCCCGGCGTGGTCAGCACCGCCACGGTTCCGGTGGAGGCGGAGCGGAACTGGTCGGCGTCGTCGCCCCAGGGGTGACCGTGGGTGTAGTCGCGCTGGGCGAAGTGCGGACGGGTCCGTCTGGGCTCGCGCGGGTAGCCCCGCGCCGGAACCCCGTCCGTGCGGGGGCTTCCCGGCGGCTGGGCCCAGCGGATCATCTCCAGGGTGAGCAGCCGGTTCTGGGACTGCACGTCCTCGGCGGCGCAGGTGAGCGCGGCGAGCACCCGGACGGCGGCCTCGGACCTGATCGGCGTCAACCGGGCCCCCTCGGCGCTCGCCTGGCAGACGAACGCCTCGATGAGACGGTCCGCCACGGGCACCTCGGTGAATCCGGCGCGGTGGGTGCGGCGGCGTTCGATCTCGGCGTACAGCAGCCGGGTGTGCTCGTCCGGGGCGACGGCCGCTCCCATCCGTACCGTCGCCAGCAGGGCGGGACGGTCGGGGTCGGGCAGCACGCGCATCTGCGGTTCGCAGCCGAGCACGCGCAGCGCGAGCCGCACGTTCATCAGGGCGGCGCCGCAGCTGATCAGCATTTCCCGGCCCTCGGGATCGCCGAGCCGTAGTTTCCGCTCGCTGTCGGCCCGCAGGGCGATCTCCTCACCGTCGACGGCGAAGGACCACGGTTGAGTATTGTGCACCGATGGTGCCCACACGGCGGCCTGGACCGCCGTGTGGATCGCCGAGGTGATCTCCTCGGTGGTGCGAGCGATCATGACTCAGCCTCCATCACGGGTAAAGGAATCGTCAGCCCCGTGGGACCTGGGCAGGACGGGGACCAGGCGGAACATCCCCGTCATCAGCTCCGGCGGCTCCTCCTCCTCGGTGATCAGGCCGGCCACGGCCCGCAGCACGTCGGTGACGGTCACCATGCCCACCAGCCTGCTGGACTCCCCCAGCACAGGGATCGCGTCGACACCGGCGCCGATCATGGCCGCCGCCGCGTCGACCAGGCGCGCGTCGAGGGTGGTGTGCGGGCAGCGATGCTCGGCCAGCAACGAGTGGACCTGAGCGCGCGACTGCTCGACCGGGCCGCCTGACCAGCGGGCGGCGAGATCCTCCTGGGTGAGAACACCGCGCAGGCAGCCGTTCCGGTCGACGACCGGCAGGTGATGGACACCCGCGCGACGCATGATCTCCCAGGCCATGAGCGGGGACTCGTCGGGTTCGACGACGACCAGCGTCCGGCTCATCACCCGTGCCACCCTGAGGCTCTGCACGTCCATCACGCCTCACCCCGGGCATGGCGTGTCGTCGAACCCGGCACGGCGTCGTCGCCGGCCCACCAGGAAGGCGAGCCTTCCGTACCCGCCACCACCTGCGCTGTCATCTTCTCCCCCTCCGCCTCTCCCCTCCATCAGACCGGTTCCCCACGTTCTCCGCAGTGGCCGAAAGACCTGCTCGCCGGGGACTTCCGGCCCCCATCTTCGTACCCTGCCCGTGGTGGAATACCGGCTGAGGGGAACATCCCCGCGAGGGCGATTCACCCCGAGGCGGCCCGCCGCCCCGCCGGGTACTGTTTTCCTCTCGGAAGGGGAGAGGGGCGGTGGCCGAAAAACCCGCAAAGCCCCTGCACGGTCAGATTGACGATGCCAGATCTTTGCTCGTTCTGTTCTAATGGGAGATTTTGATGACCGAACATATGGCAACCCCGGGCGACCTGGGCCGCCGGCTGGCCAGG
The DNA here is from genome assembly GCF_053592655.1 of Streptosporangium sp. NPDC002607. NCBI lineage: Bacteria > Bacillati > Actinomycetota > Actinomycetes > Streptosporangiales > Streptosporangiaceae > Streptosporangium > Streptosporangium sp. NPDC002607. The sequence goes on along the minus strand of NZ_JBSFWD010000043.1, from coordinate 21,726 downwards.
CGACGCGAGGAGTTGCAGCTGAGCCGCGAGCAACTGGCCGACCGGGCCGGCATCGACCCCGGATATCTCGGCTATCTGGAGGAGACCGCCGCCTCCCCCACCCTCGACACCGTGCGCAAACTGGCCACCGCCCTGAACACCGACATTGAGGAGCTCCTCGGCGCGACGATGAACCTGCCCTCCGGGCACGGCCGCCCCGCCCCCCACGCCCACCTGGAGAAGCTGCAGCCCGAGGAGTGCCTGCGGCTGATCTCCCCCGGCGGTGTCGGCAGGGTTGCCTTCGAGGAGCCCGCGGGACTGACGATCCTGCCGGTCAACTACGTACTGCACGACAACTCGGTGATCGTCCGCACCGCGGTCGGCGGTCCCCTCGACAGCAACCTGCGCACCGGCGTCCAGGGGGTCGAGTTCAAGATCTCATTCGAGATCGACCGGATCGACGACGCCGCCCGCGAAGGATGGAGCGTGCTCATCCGAGGTGGCGCCCACCACGTCTCCGCCGACGAGCAGGCCGAGGCCGCCGCCTCGGGAGTCGAGCCATGGGCGGGCGGCGACCGCGAGCTCTATCTCAGGATCATCCCCAGCGAGATCACCGGACGGCGCATCCGGCACACTTCGTGACAACCGGCAGGACATTCGCCCGCCGCCGAGTCGGCGGGCGGTACCTCCGTGCCCTATCGGCGCCGCCCGGGAGAAAACGGCCCATCCGCTTACCGTGGCCAGGCTGAGCAGCGCGGATATCCACTCGGCAGCTGGGCAACAGGTGATTGTTCGATGGCCAGCTACTCAGGAGCACGGATATGTCAAGCGAGGAGACGGCGAAGAGCCGCCAGCTCGACCGGTACCGCGTCAACGCAGACGACGGCCCGCTCACGACCGACCAGGGCATTCGCGTCGAGGACAGCGACAACTCCCTGAGAGCCGGAGTGCGCGGCCCGACGCTGATGGAGGACTTCCACTTCCGGGAGAAGATCACCAGGTTCGACCACGAACGCATCCCCGAGCGCGTGGTGCACGCCAGGGGCGCCGGAGCCTACGGTTACTTCCGGCTCCATGACTCGCTGGAGGAGTTCACCTCGGCGCGTTTCCTGTGCGACACCTCGCTCACGACTCCGGTGTTCGTCAGGTTCTCCACGGTGGCGGGCTCACGCGGCTCGGCCGACACGGTGCGGGACGTGCGCGGTTTCGCGACCAAGTTCTACACCGAGCAGGGCAACTTCGACCTGGTCGGCAACAACTTCCCCGTCTTCTTCATCCAGGACGGCATCAAGTTCCCCGACTTCGTGCACGCGGTCAAGCCCGAGCCGCACAACGAGATCCCGCAGGCGCAGTCGGCCCACGACACCTTCTGGGACTTCGTCCAGCTCCAGCCGGAGACACTGCACATGATCATGTGGCTGATGAGCGATCGGGCCATCCCGCGCAGCTACCGGATGATGCAGGGCTTCGGAGTGCACACCTTCCGGCTGGTCAACGCCGAAGGGCGCGGTACGTTCGTCAAGTTCCACTGGCGGCCCGAGCTCGGTACCCACTCGCTGGTGTGGGACGAGGTACTGCGCCTGCAGGGCAACGACCCCGACTTCAACCGGCGTGACCTGTGGGACACGATCGAGGCCGGTACCCCGGCGCGCTGGGAGCTGGCCGTGCAGCTCGTGCCCGAGGAGCGGGAGCACGAGTTCGACTTCGACCTGCTCGACGCGACGAAGATCATCCCAGAGGAGGTGGTGCCGCTGCGCCCGGTGGGCACGCTGGTGCTCGACCGCAACCCCGACAACTTCTTCGCCGAGACCGAGCAGGTCGCCTTTCACGTGGCCAACGTGGTGCCGGGCATCGACTTCACCAACGACCCGCTGCTGCAGGCCAGGCTGTTCTCCTATCTCGACACGCAGCTCATCAGGCTCGGTGGCCCCAACTTCGCGCAGATCCCGGTCAACCGGCCGGTGGCCACGGTCAACAACGACCAGCGCGACGGTTACCACCAGGGCGCCGTCCACACCTCCCGCACCAGTTACTCGATCAACTCGATCAGCGGCGGCTGCCCCATGGCCGGGGACGGCTACGTCCACTACCAGGAGCGGGTGGACGGACGGAAGATCCGCGAGCGCAGTCCCAGCTTCGCCGACCACCACGGTCAGGCCCGGCTGTTCTGGAACAGCATGTCGGGCTGGGAGCGTGACCACATCGTCGCGGCCTTCCTGTTCGAGCTGGGCCATGTGCGGCGCAAGCCCATCAGAGAAGGCGTCCTCGCCCAGCTCGCCGGTGTCCACACGGAGCTGGCCACCCGGGTGGCCCAGGGGCTGGGCCTGCCGGTCCCACCGGCCCAGGACGGTCATGACCTGGCCTCTCCCGCGCTGAGCCAGGCCGCCCAGCCACCGGCCGGTATCGCCACCCGCAAGGTCGCGATCCTGGCGGCCGACGGAAGCGACGCGGACGCCCTGGCCCCGGTGCGGCAGGCGCTCGAAGACCGGGGAGCGATCTGCGAGGTGCTGGCGCCGCACGAGGGTCAGGCCGGACCGCTGAGCGTGGACCGTTCTTTGGGAACGGTCTCCTCGGTGCTCTACGACGCGGTCCTGCTGACCGACGGCGCGGCCCTGTCAGCCGTCGGGAACGCCGTCCACTTCGTCAGGGAGGCTTTCAAGCACGGCAAGGCCATCGGCGCGGTCGGCTCGGGCACGACGCTGCTGGAGGCCGCGGCGCTCCCCGGATCCCCGGGGGTGGTCACCGGAGGCGACGGCCTCAGCGAGGCGTTCGCCGAGGCGATCGCCGTCCACCGCCACCACGACCGCGACATCACCGGCTTCGCCGCCTGACTGCGGCAGAGGCCGGGAACCCAGAACGCCTGGTGATCGTTTGCTCTTCGGTCACGTTCAACGGACAAGCAGGAGAGGAAGCCGTGATCTTCAAACGGATGCTGGGAGCCTTCGGTGTCGGGGCCCCGTCGGTGGACACCGTCCTGTCCACCCCCCGCGTGCAACCCGGCGGGCTGCTGCGCGGCGAGGTAAGGATCAAGGGCGGCGACTTCGACGCCGACATCGAGTACATCACGCTTGGCCTGGTCACCCGGGTGGAATCTGAGCACGGCGAGGGTGAGCAGATCGGCCTGATGGAACTTCACCGTACACAGGTCTCTGGACCGTTCCGGCTGCGCAGCGGAGAGGACAGGACCGTCCCCTTCCAGTTCCCCGTCCCCTGGGAGGCACCGATCACCGAGATCGCCGGACAGCACCTGCACGGCATGGGCATGGGGGTGCGCACCGAGCTGGCGATCGCCGCGGCGGTCGACAAGGGCGACATGGATCCGGTCGAGATCGAGCCGCTGGCCTCCCAGGAGGCGTTCCTGCGGGCGTTCTCCCAGCTCGGCTTCCACTTCAAGAGCGCCGACCTGGAGCATGGCCACATCTACGGGGTGAGCCAGCAGCTGCCGTTCTACCAGGAGATCGAGTTCTACCCGCCGCCCGCCTACTCCGGTCAGATCAACGAGGTCGAGCTGACCTTCATCGCCAACCCCGGTGGGCTGGACATCGTCCTGGAGGCCGACAAGCGTACCGGCGGCTACGGCTCCGGCGGTGACGCCTTCGGCCGCTGGCAGACCAGCCACCAGGAGGCGGCGCACCGCGACTGGGCCTCGGAGATCAACGGCTGGCTGGCCGCGCTGTCCCAGTACTCGCACGGCGGCGGCGGTCACTACGGCGGCCACGACCCGTACGCCCACCAGGGCGGCCACGCCCCGTACGCCCACGGCGGTGGCCACGACCCGTACGCCCACCAGGGTGGTCACCACGGCGGTCACGGCGGTCACAGCGGTCCGGGAATGGGAGCGGTGGTGGCCGCCGGCGCAGCCGGCCTGGTCGGCGGCTACGTGGCCGCCGAGCTGGTCGAGGAGATCTTCGAAGACGAGGAAGAGGAGGAGTGACCGTGCCGGGTCCCGCCCGGTGAGCCCGGGCGGGGCAGGACGGTGACGGCCCGCCCCGCGACCTCGCGGGGCGGGCCGTCGTCCTCCACTCAATCCGCCAGGTCCACGGTGTCGCGCAGCCTGGTCGGCTTGAGGAAGAGCACGGCGACGACGCCCACCGCGGCGATCGCGGCGGAGATCAGGAAGATGTGCCCGGTGGCATCGCCGTACGCCGCGCGCACGACGGTCCTCGCGGCTTCGGGCAGCGCCTCAAGGTTGAGGGTGCTGCCCCCGGAGCCGGACGGCCGGATGCCCGCCTTCGCGAAGCCCTCGGCGATACCGGTGGCCACCCGGCTGGCCAGGACCGCGCCCAGCACCGAGACTCCGATGGTGCCGCCCAGCGAGCGGAAGAAGGTGATGGCGCCGCTGGCGGCACCCAGTTCCCGCAGCGGGACGACGTTCTGGATGACCAGCACCAGGTTCTGCATGGACATGCCGACGCCGATGCCGACCAGCATCATCGCGGCCGAGATGAGCACCAGCGAGGTCTCGTGGTCGATGAGGGACAGGCCGAGGAATCCGAGGGTGAGCACCACGGAACCCGCCACGATGTACGGCTTGACCTTGCCGCTCTTGGACACGAGCCGCCCGGAGATCGTGGAGGAGAGCAGCACGCCGAACATCATCGGGATGGTCAGCAGCCCGGCCTGGGTGGGGCTGTAGCCACGACCGATCTGGAAGTACTGCCCCAGGAAGACCGCTCCGCCGAACATCGCCATGCCCACCGCGAGGCTGGCCACGATGGCCAGAGCGGGGGTGCGCCTGCGGACGATGTGTATCGGCACGACCGGCTCGCTGACCCGTGACTCCACCCAGGTGGCGACGGCCAGGATCAGAATCCCGCCGCCGGCCATGACCGCGGTCTGCCAGGAGATCCAGTCGAAGGAGTTGCCGACGAAGGTGATCCAGATGAGCAGGACGCTGACGCCCGCGGCGATCAGCGTGGCGCCCGCGTAGTCGATCTTGACATTCGGGCGGCGGACCGAGACCACCTTGAGCGTCTTGTGCAGCAGGACGAAGGCGATCGCCGTGAACGGCACGGCGATGAAGAAGCACCAGCGCCAGCCCAGCCATGAGGTGTCGGCGATCAGGCCGCCGAGGAGCGGGCCACCCACGGTGGCCACGGCCATCACCCCGCCCAGATAGCCGTTGTAGCGTCCCCGCTCCTTGGGGCTGATCATCGCGGCGATGATGACCTGGACCAGGACCTGCAGGGCCCCCATACCCAGGCCCTGGATGGCGCGGAAGGCGATGAGCTGGCCGGCGTTCTGTGCGAACCCGCAGGCCAGCGAGCTGAGCATGAAGATGACGATGGAGATCTGGAGGAGCAGCTTCTTGCTGAACAGGTCCGCCAGCCGGCCCCAGATCGGGGTGGAGGCGGTCGCGGCGAGCAGTGACGCGGTGATCACCCAGGTGTACTGGGACTGGGTCCCGTCGAGCGCGCCGATGATCTGTGGCAGCGCCACCGACACGATCGTGCCGCTGATCATCGCGACGAACAGCACCAGAAGCAGGCCGCTGAGCGCTTCGAGAATCTGCCGATGAGTCATCGGCTCCGTGCTTTGCGGCATGACCGCTTGGGTGCTCACACGACCTCCACGTACGGGTAACTGGAACAGGCCATGACACCATACATGCCCATTGAGAAAGTTTGCCCACTGGGCATATATGGTGTCAGGCGTTAGGCTGTCCGTGTTATGCAGATCACAATGGGGTTGCGCGAGCGCAAGAAGGCCGAGACGCGGCAGGCGGTTCACGAGGCCGCGCTACGGCTGACCGTGGAGCACGGCCTGGACCACGTCACCGTCGAGGCCATCGCCGACGCCGCCAACATCTCGCGACGAACCTTCTCCAACTACTTCGCCGGCAAGGAGGACGCCCTCCTCTACGGCGACGAGCAGCGCGTCCGCCTGCTGCTCGAGCGGGTCCGCACCCGCCCCGCAGAGGAATCGGCCTGGCGGGCGCTGCGCGGAGCGGTACACGATCTCTACAGCGAAGTGGGCGGACCGGAAAGGGAGTGGGTGATCCGCGCCAGGCTCGCCAAGAGGCACCCCTCGCTCCTGGCCAGGCAACTGGCCAACCACGCCAACCTCGAACGCGAGCTCGCCCAGGTCATCGCAGAGCGCGGCGGCGACTCCGAGACCAGCGCCCGATCTCGGGTGATGGCGGCCGCCTTCCTGGTCTCACTGCGCATCGCCACGCACATGTGGACCGACGAGTACGAGACCCGAACCCTGCGCGAGGTCATGGACGACGTCTTGGACGAGATGGCTCGCCCCTTCGACGGGGAGTGAACCGCGTCGGTTCCCGCGCCGCTCTCGAAGACCCGGCCGCCGATGGGGGCCGCCCGTACGAAGTTCCCAGGCCTTCGTACGGGCGGCTCACCCGAAGATCGCCTGGGCGAGGGTGAGACCGGCGAACACCGCTCCCAGGCCGGCGACGATCGAGGCGACGACGTTGGCGACGGCGAAGAACACCGCGCCGGTCTCGGCCAGCCGCAGCGTCTCGTAGGAGAACGTCGAGTACGTGGTCAGCGCCCCGCAGAAGCCGGTGCCCAGCAGCAACTGCACGCCGGTGCCCGCCGCCCCGGACAGCGCGGCCCCGGCCAGGACGCCCAGGATCAGCGAGCCGGCCACGTTGACCGTGAAGGTGCCCCAGGGGAAGACCGTGTCGTGGCGTGCCTGCACGGCCCGGTCGGTCAGGTAGCGCAACGGCGCGCCGACCGCGCCGCCGAGCAGCACCAGCAGCCAGTTCACTGCGCCCGTCCGTCACGGGAGCGAACGACCTCGACCTCGTCCAGAACGGCCAGGCTCTCGGTGAGCAGGTCGTCCAGCCGGGGCAGGAAGGCGCGGATCCGCTCCTCGGTATCGATGATCACGATGGTCACCGGCAGGTCGTCGGTCATCGACAGCAACCGGGTGGTGTGCACGATCGAGGTGGTTCCGAAACCCTCCACGCCGCGGAAGACCGATGCCCCGGCCAGCCCGGCGGCATGGGCACGGTGCACGATCTCGCTGTACAGGGGGCGGTGGCGCCAGGTGTCGGTGTCGTCGGTGAAGATCGTCAACCGCAGCGCCCGTCCAGGCGGGATCATCGCATTCTCCTCACCAGGAGCCGGCGGGTGGCCCACGCGCCGGTGACCACCGCGGCCAGGGCCGCCAGGAGCGTCGCCGCCAGGTAGCCGAGCGCCAGGCCGGTCCTGCCACCGGAGACCAGGCGCTCGATGTCCAGGCAGTAGGTGGAGAAGGTGGTGAACCCGCCCAGCACTCCGGTGGCGAGGAACGGCCGCACCCAGGCCGGTGCCGTCCACACCTCGGTCAGCACCACCAGCAGGACCCCGATCAGCAGGCAGCCCACCACATTGACGCAGAACGTGGTCCACGGGAAGGAGCCGGCCGCGGTCGGCCACAGCAGGGCGGCACCGTAACGGGCACCCGTGCCGATCGCGCCACCGGCGGCGATCATCGCCAGGACACCGTAGTGCGAGCGACGCGGCCCGGGGGGATCGACTGGCTCGGTCACTGTCTCGAACCTCGCCTGTTTCGAGCGCATGCCTCTCCCTACACGCGGTGGATGCCCGGCACGACCTATCGGCGAGTAGGGACCGCCGACGGCAGCGGGGTGCCGCGCCTCGGGGACGGGCGGGCCGCACCGGCACGGATCCTCGGCCCTGCTCAGCCTAGCGCGATCACGTCCCGATCACCGTCACCGCCGCTCAGGACACCGTGTGGCAGGACCGTCCAGCCGCCGAAGGTACCCGATAACAGGGATGAAGTCCCATAGGTCACAATGATCGCCGGAGGTGGTGATGGTGATGCGGCGCGGGGTCGCGGCGATCCTGATCTCGGCGGCGGCGTTCGGGCTCATGCCCGTCTTCGCCTCCTTCGCGTACGGCACGGGGATGTCGGTGACGACGCTCCTCATGCTGCGGTTCGCGATCGCGACGGCGGTGTTCCTCGGATGGCTGGGAGTGCGCGGCAGGCTCGGGCGGCTGACCGGACGGCAGTGGGCGACCCTCGCGCTGCTGGGCGGCGGCATGTACGCGGCCCAGTCGCTGCTCTACTTCACGGCGGTCCAGCGCATCTCGCCGGCCCTCGCCGTACTGCTGCTGTACCTGTATCCGGCGCTCGTGTCCATCCTGTCGGCGGTGGTGGAGCGCACTCGCATGAGCTGGACCGTCGCCGGGCCGATCCTGGTGTCACTGGCCGGGCTGACCCTGGTGGTGGGCCGTCTGGACACCGGCCTCGACGTTCCCGGTCTGCTCGCGGCGGTCGGGGCCGCCGTGGCCTACGCCCTGTACATCATCGTGGGCAGCCGGGTCTCCGCCTCGCTGTCCCCCTCGGTCACCACGGCCTACCTGTCGATGTTCGCCACCGGCTCGTTCGCGCTGCTCGGGCTGGCATCGGGCGGGCTGGACCTCGGCTTCGCGCCGGCGGGCTGGGTCTGGGCGACGGCGGTGGCGCTCGTGTCGACGGTGCTCGCGATCGCCCTGTTCTTCGCCGGGGCCACGACGCTCGGCCCGGTACGCGCGTCGATTCTCAGCATGCTGGAGCCCGTCGTGACGGTGCTCGCCACCTGGCTGCTGCTGGGCGGGACCCTGACCTGGCAGCAACTCGCGGGGGGCGCGGTGGTGCTGGCCGGCGCCCTCTGGGGCATCCTGGCGAGCTCGGCCCGCGGCACCTCCCCGGCTGCGGAGAAGACCGCCGTGGAGGCGTCCTCCTAGCACCCGCAACCGGTCGGACAGCACTTCTTGTAGCGTGCCTACCGCGCCGGCGTCGTCCCCGGCCCGCCCCTGCCAGAACGCGAGACTGTGCCGGCCGTACGGCGGCGGAGCAGGCGCGGTATGGCGACGGTGAGCATGCCGACGCCGACGGAGACGGCCAGGGCGACGACGAAGATCACTGTGGGACGCCAAGGCCAGCCGGCCCCGGAAAGGCGCAGCTGTCCGACGGGATATTCGGAGAACTTGGCGGTGGTCCGGGCCGTGGCGCTGTCGGCATGGGCGGCGAGGTCACGGAGCATCGGGTCGAAACCGAACTCGCCGTCCCGCCGGCCGCCGCCGGGCAGTTCCGGTGTGAGACTCCGTCCTGACACCCAGCTCGCCAGGGCGGGCGTCAGGTCGCCGCGCACGCCCGGAACCACGAACCGGTCCACACGCGGCACCGCCGTCCCCGCTGGTTCGGTGAGCAGGACCACACCGTGCCGCGTGGTGACCGTTCCGGTGGCGCTGATCGGGATCGCGCGGGCGCTGAAGGAGACACCGGAGTAGACCTCGAACGCCGCGGCGGCGTCGATCTCTCCCACTCCCTCCACCAGCCCGATGCCGATCGTGGGGCGCCACCAGGGGAACGCCGCGTTCAGCACGTACGGCAGGTCGGACAGGGCGAGGTGGTTCGGGGTGATCGCGGTGGAACCGTCCAGACTCCAGCCGGGATAGTGGAGCGCGCTCCCGATCCGCTGGGCCTCCGCCGCGCCCGCGAACCGCTCGACCAGGCGTAGCGCGCCGACGGTGCCGGAGGTGATGCCCGCCGTGGTGGTGATCGCGCCGTCCTCCACATAGCGTTCGCCGCTCTGCCACCGCACCTTGGGGTGGTTCCGCTTCAGGGAGCCGATGTTGGCCCAGAAGGAGGTCGCCTGGCGATTGTCGAGCACACCGGCGGCCGCGAGGAGTTCCGAGCCCGCGCAGACGCCCAGCAGGCGGGCGCCGTACCGGGACCGCGCGGCGATCCACTCACGCAACGGCTTCTCCGCCGTGCCGGTGGGATCGATGACGGCGGGCACCACCACCACGTCCGGTTCGGAAACGGCGCCTGTCCCGACCTCTTCCAGGGTGTGGTCGGGCAGCAGGTGCAGGCCGCCGGAAAGCGGGGACGGGGTTCGCCGGGCCGCGACGGTGTAGACGGCGAATCTTTCCGACCGGGCGAAGACCTCGTAGGGGGCGAGAACGTCGGCGGAGACCGAGCCGGCGTTGCTGACCACGATCGCGACAGTGATCCGCCCGCCGGGTATCGCCTTGGGGGCCGGCCAGCCCCGGGCAGGCGGGCGCTGATCAGACAGGGGGTAGCTCTGGCCCATCACGGTGGTGACACCGGCGGCGCAGATCCCGCCCAGGGAGGCGAGGAACAAGGCGGCGCCCAGCAGGACACGCCCGATCCGGCGCACGACGGGCATGGTCAGACCGCTGTGGACAGGGGACACAGGAGGCTCTCTTCTGTGACGGCCATTGAGGCATAGCGAAATCACGGCAGCGCGATCGGCGCCGTGAAAGGGGAATCAGGGTGAGGTATGCCGCTCAGCGCGCGTGCTTGCGCGCCGCGGACGGGGGCATCCCGTACCGGGCGGAGAACAGGCGGCGGAAGTGCCGGACATCGCGGAAGCCACAACGGCTCGCTACGGCATCCACGCCGAGGTCCGTGTCGGCCAGCAGCCTCGAAGCCCGTTCCAGGCGCAGTTGCTGCTGGTATTCCAGGGGGCTGATGCCGATCGACGTGCTGAACGCCCGGCTCAGACCGCGCGGGGACAGGTGTGCCACCACGGCCAACTCGGCGAGGGTGTGCGGGGTGTCCAGGTGCTGGGCGAGATGGTCCTGTACGCGGTGGACGGCCGGATGCAGGTGCGAACGGTGCTGGAGAAAGGGACTGATCTGGGTCGCCGAACCGTTTCGCCGCAGATAGACCACCAGTTCCCGGGCGACCGCGGCGGCGAGGGCGGGGCCGTGGTCGCGTTCCACCAGCGACAGCGCCAGATCGATCCCGGCTGAGATCCCCGCGCTGGTGCTCACCGGGCCGTCGTGGACGTACAGCACCCCGTCCTGGACCCGGGCCGCCGGGTATCTCTGCCGCATCGCCTCGATGAGCGACCAGTGGGTGGTGCACCGGCGTCCGTCCAGCAGCCCTGCCTCGCCCAACGCCGCCGCGCCGCTGCACACCGACGCTATCCGGGCCCCGCAGCGCTGTGCCGTACGCAGCCATTGCGTCACCGAGTCGGGAACCAACGGCTCGCCCGGCTGAAGATCCCTCAGCCGGGGTCCCGGCACCAGCACCAGGTCACCGGGCTCGGTCGGCAGCAGACCGCCGAGTCCGGCCAGCCTCAGTCCCTGTGCCGACACCGCCTCTTCGGTATCGGACACGAACTCCAGCCGGTAATCGGCACCCAGATGCGCCGCGGTGTCGAAGACCTGCGCAGGACCACCCAGGTCCAGCAGGTTCACGTCCGGCAGGACCAGCACCACCACCCGGCCCGTACTCGTCACTCGCTCACTCACGGCGCCTACGCTAGACCGCCCGCACCGTGATCCGGGAGGGCTGTACGTACTGTGCACCGGACGGATCGGGCACTCGTCGATCCGTCCGGTGCGTAGTCGGTGATGAGCGTCGTCCTGCTCGGCCCGGCCTTGGTGCTGTTCCCCTTCGGCCTCGTGGCGGAATCCTGGGCGATGAAGATCGGAGCGGGCGCGCCGGTGGCGGTCATGACCGGAGGATCCATACTCAGCCGGTGAAGCGCCGGTCAGGCCGGTGCGGCCCGGTTCGAGGTCGGCCGCTCAGCGCTTGTCGCGGTGGTGGTCGAGCAGGCGGATGAGCAGGCTCATGGTGGCGGCGCCGGCGGCTCCGCCGCTGAGCAGGGCGGTGGGCCAGGCGGTGCCGGCGGCCAGGGCGAGCGCGCAGGCGATGGCCGTCACCAGCGCGGTGGTGGTCAAGGTGAGAAGCACGGGTACAGAGAACATCGGGGTCGCTCCTGAGGTGGCGTCGCCGGGGATCCGGCGGTCTGGTCATCGGCCCAGAACGCGATGAGCTCGGTCTCGGTGAGCTCGTCAGCCGGGCGGTCGGGCGGAATACGTCCGGTGGTCAAGGCCCACACCGTCACCAGCAAGGTCAGTAGCTGGTCGTCGTTGTGAACCCACGGCGGGGGTGGGGAGCCCGGCCGGGTGCCGGTGACGCGGAGAAAGGCAGGCGAAGCAGTCAGGGCGTGCGCCACGGGCTTTCTCCTTCATCGTCGGCACTGAGGGGTGCGATCAACGATGAAGGTGCCGCCATCCGGGCCGCTACCGGTTCAAACATGTCCGGAAGAGACCGGATAAATACCCTTTTGTAAGGTGCAAAATATCTACGTTCTCGACGCCGATATCCCTTCGTCCCGGCCTGGCGGGCAGGATTTTCGGCGTCCTTCGGGGCGGTCCGACTCCATCCGGTCTCATCCGGACCCATCCGGATCGCTCCGATGTCATCCGGACTCATCCGGATGCCTCCGGACTGTGTACTTACAGGTCAACGGCCGTTAATCCCGGACGAAGCGGAATATGCGATCTCCCTCAGCCTGGCCGCCGATTAATGCCAATATGACTCCCGCTACTACTTGTAGATCACGGATCACTCATTTCCGGCTAAGGGCGATGGCTGAACAACATCGTGTCGCGGCGCTACGCGCCTTCGTCGATCAGCTCAACGAGCTGCGTGGCCTGGCCGGCTCCCCGGCGCTGTCTCGACTGCACACGCTGTCGATGCGCATTCCAGAGAACAACGAGGGCAGGGGGCTGGCGCCAAGCACTACCCACGACATCCTGACCGGCAAACGCAAACGCGCCCCGGCATGGGCGTGGGTGGCGTCCTTCGTGGCCGCCTGCACGGTGGCCGCCGAGCAGACCGGCCTGGATGTGCAGGCCATGGGCGACACCCAGGCCTGGTATCAGAGCTGGCGAGCCGCCCATGACGCCCGGCCCGATCCACCGGCTGCGCCCACCGAGCCTGCCGCGCCGGCCCTCACCACGCCGCCGCCGGGACCGGCCTGCGTCCCGTTCGCCGCCTCGCCCTCACCCGCGCAACGGCCCGAGGCCGAGCAGGTGCCGCCCGCGCCGACGCTCCCCGCGCGGCCGACGGGCAGGAGAGCACCGCGCCGGTCGAGCACCACGATCGTGTTCGCGCCGCTGCCGGCGGCCCGGCAGCGGTTGTTGCGGATCTACGGCAGGACCGGTACCCGCCTGCTGACCCACAGCGAGGCCGGCAACGGCGATGACTGCATGCGCCTGGCCGTCATCGCGCTGCTGAAAGGCTGGCCCCAAGAGGCGCGCCAGTGGCTGCGCCAGGCCGGCGACGCCGCTCACCCCGCCGCGCCGGGCCTGTTCGATGACCCCGACCGCCTGCAGGTGGCTGCCGAACTCGCCTACCGCTACGGCCACCACTACCAGTGCTCGGATCCGAACAAGCTCAGCGTCGCGATGTTCTTCTACCGGCTGGCCAGCGACTGTGGCCATGCCGAGGCCGCCTATCGCCTCGCGAGGATTCACCGGGCCAAGGACGAGGACTGGGCGGCCGCGAGTTTGTTCAGCCGCGCGGCCGGCAACGGCCACCCCGAGGCCGCCGCCGAGTTCGACGGCGCCTCCGAACAGCTCACCCAGCCTCCGTGGAACGCCGAGGGCGCGCTGCCCATCGGCCTGATCGAAGAACAGGAACCCGCTACGGAGCCGCCCTCGCCGGCCGGTGACCCTCCCACGGAATTCACCTGAGGCGGCTTGAAGACCACCGGCGCCGCCCATCACCTCGGCCACCGGCAAGCGACACGGTGAGACGGTGAGAACGACGTCGATGCCCGTCACGAAAAGACAGGCAGGCTCGAACCGGCCTAAGCCGACGATCAGGATCTTGTCCCTTCCCCTCGGACGAGGGCGGTTCTTCTGCAGCGACCGACCTCCACCAAAGTGTCTATCAGTGATCACTTTGTCACTTCAGGTGAATTCCTTGATTTCTCTGATTCTTCAAACCGCACTTTCATCCCGAAACGGCCGTCCTCACGACATCGGATGGCATGGGCTGGCTTTCGGCTTCGACAAGACCCCCGAGAGCCACCTCGCCGGCCTTCAGCTACACAGGGCCATCTTGTGGATCCGAAGCCTTCAACACATCTGAAGATCCGAATTCCGTACCGGCCCTAGTTCGGTACGTCCCGAGCACCGGCGCCCACGGCGAGGTCGGCGCCTCCCCGTAGTTCGCGGCGGAGCACGAGGGCGTGGCGGAGGTAGTTCCGCGCCAGGCGGGTACGGCCCGCCGACCGGTGCAGCTCGCCGAGCGTCTGGACCGTGGCGGCCTCCCCGCTCCGGTCTCCGAGCCGCTGGAAGATCAGCAAAGAGCGCTCCAGCTGGTCGGAGGCGTGCGACCGGTCACCGCGGACCACCTGCAGGCCGCCCAGCCCCTGCATGGCGTAGGCCCCGCAGTGCAGGTCGCCGAGGCCTTCGAAGATGTCCAGCGCACGCCCCTGGAAGCGCATCGCCTGGCCGGGGTCCGCCCCCAGATCGTGCAGCCGCCCGAACTGCATGGACACGCAGCCCTCGCGATGGGAGTCGCCGATCTCCCTGGCCAGCCGCAGCGCCGCGTCCAGCCAGTTCGAGGCCTGCCGCAGGTCGCCCGAGGCCAGGCAGGCCCGCCCGATGGCCTGCCGCGCGTAGGCCTCGCCGCTCTGGTCTCCCATGGCGAGGAACATGGCCAGAGCCTGCCGGAAGTACCCGAGCGCCCGGAGATTCTCGCCGCAGAACTGGTTGACCGCCCCCAGCCCGCAGATCGAGGTCGCCTCCCCCCGCCTGTCCCCCAGCTCGTGGAAGATCCTGAGGGATCGCCGGAACATCTCCGTCGCCTCGGCGTAGCGGTCCTGGTAGAGACTCACCTGGGCCAGGCCGCGGAGCATGGCCGCCTCGCCGTGGCGGTCCTTGGCCAGGCCCGCGGCCTCCAGGGCGATCCGGTGGGTGGAGCGCCACTCGTCGAAGTGGCAGCGCAGGTCGAAGTAGGGGACGAGTGCCGCGGCGAGCCCCCACGCCGATCCGGCCAGCCCGGCGTCGGCGGCGAGGCGTACCGCCCCCACCAGCGCGTCGTGCTCGGCGTCGAACCAGGACAGCGGGTCTGCGGTCAGGCGGCCGAGGGTGTCCTCCGCCAGGTGCCAGCGGGTGGCCGAGGCCGAGGTCAGGCTGAAGAGCGTGGTCGGCAGCCGCGCGGTCGCGCTCTCGGTGGTGGCCGTCCACGCGCCGAGCACCCTGATGAGCGCGTGCCGATCCGAGGCGCCGCCGGCCTTCTCCCTGGCGTTGCAGCGGACCAGGTCGTGCAGCCGGTAGCGCGGCTGGCCGATCGGGTCGGTCCCGACCAGCTGGAGCAGGTTCGCGTCGACCAGGGCATCCGTCACCTCGTCGGCCCGGTGCCGGCCCAGCGCGGCGTCGACCACCCAGCCGGGCAGGGACTGCGGGCCCAGGAGGCCGAGCGCACGGAAGGCACATGCCGCGTCCTCGGGCAGCAGCCGGTAGCTACGGTCGAGGCTGACCCGCACTCCCAGATCCCCGGCGCACAGCTCGCTGAGCCGGTTCGACTCGACCTCCAATCGCTGCCGCAGCACTCCGAGCGACCAGCCGGGCCGCCCCGCCAGCCGCGCCCCGGCGATCCTGACGGCCAGCGGCAGGTGGCAGCAGGCCGTCAGGATCGCCGAGGCGGCCTCCCTCTCCTGTTCCAGCCGCTCGGGCCCGACGATCGCGGCCAGGAGGTCCTCTGCCTCCCGCGGCGACAGGACGTCCAGTTCAAGCTGGAGCGCCCCGGGCAGTTCGGTGATCCTCCGCCGGCTTGTCACGAGCACCGCGCAGCCGTTGCCCGGCAGCAGCGGCCGTACCTGGGCGGCGCCTGCGGCGTCGTCGAGGAAGACGAGCATCGGGCGCTCGGCCAGCAGGGACCGGTAGAGCGCGGCACGTTCGCGTTCGGTGCCCGGCAGGTCCGCCGCATCGGCGCCCAGCGCCCGCAGTGCCTCGGCCAGCAGCTCACCGGGGTCCGCGGGCACCGGGTCGGTCCCACGGAGATCGAGGTAGAGCTGCCCTGCCGGATATCCGGCCCGTACGGCATGCGCGCAGTGCAGGGCCAGCGCCGACTTGCCCACACCCGGTGCCCCCGTGACCACGATGATCGAAGGCGGTCCGGCCGACGGGCGCTCCGCGAAGGTCAGCGCCCGCGTGAGGAGGACGACGCTCTCGGCCCTGCCGGTGAAGTCCGGCACGTCAGGGGGGAGTTGCCGGGGAGCGGCGAGAGCCGGAGGGTGGCCCGGCACGACCACGGTGGGCAGGGGTTCTCCCGCCAGGATGGCCGAGTGCGCCCGGCGCAGATCCGCGCCGGGTTCGACGCCGAGCTCGGTGACCAGCTGCCGCCTGACCGTGGTGTAGGTGTGCAGGGCCTCGGCCTGCCTGCCACTCCGGTGCAGGGCGAGCATCAGCTGCCGCCAGAGGTCCTCGCGGAAGGGATGCTCCTTCAGCAGCCCGCGCAGCTCGCCGATCGCGCCTGCGTGGTCGCCCCGCTCCAGTCTCAGGGCGACCAGTTCCTCGGCGGCGCCGAGCCGTGCCTCCGCCAGCGACTGCAGGCGGCCGTCCCAGAGCGGGCTGCCCGGCAGCTCGGCGAGCGGTGTTCCGCGCCACAGCGCGAGCGCCCGGCGGAGCCGGTCGAAGGCCTCGTCCGTACGGCCCGCCGCGCGCGCCCTGGCGAGCAGGTCCTCAAAAAGCAGCACGTCGAGCTGCTCGGGTGCCAGCTCGATCACGTAGCCGGGCGGACGGGCCTGGATCCGCGCGCCGGCCGCCGCCAGCACGCCCCGGAGCGAGCTCACGTAGGTGCGGAGGTTCGCCTGGGCGGACCGTGGCCGCTGCCGGGGCCACAGCACCTCGACGAGGAGGTCCGCGCCGACCACGCGGTCCGCGTTGAGCAGCAGCGACGCCAGCAGGATCCTGGGCTTCGTACCGGCGATGCGGAGAGACCGTCCCGAGCTCCGGACTTCGAGGGCACCGAGCACGTTGAACGTAGGTTGATCGACCACCATGACCGCATTCACTCCTCTTGTGGAGGCGCTGCAACCATTCATCGGGCTGTGTTGTACGGGTCGGATAGGCCTTTATATCGATTTTGGATGATTTTTGTATCGCTAATCCGGACCCTGGACCCCGGCAAGAGCCTTTCGGAGAGAACTAACAGACAGTGCACGGCACCGGTCAGGGCTCGGCCCGCCGTGCCTGCGGGAAAGGATCCGCATGAGACTCAACGGGGTACTCACGGCGGGGTTCGCCCTGCTACTCGGTCTCGCCGGCGGCGCCGTCACGGCACCGGCCGCCGGCGCGGCGGCACTGGGGGACCCGGCGCCGGCCAACAGCGCGGCGGACCCCGCGCCGAGCGACGAGATGAGCATCCTGGCGACCAACTTCCAGCTGCCCTTCCCCTGCGGACAGGCCTGGACGGGCAACTCCAGCGCCAGCAGCGCGCACCAGTCATGGGAGATCGACTTCAACCGGGGCAGTACCGCCGACGCCGACCTGGGCGACACCGTGGTCGCCGCGGCGGCGGGCACGGTCTCCATCTCCGCCCACCAGGGATCGACCAACGGTTTCGGGAACCTGGTCAAGATCGACCACGGCAGCGGCTGGTCCACCTACTACGCGCACCTGAACTCGCGCTCGGTGAGCGCGGGTGCCACGGTCTCCCAGGGCCAGAAGATCGGCACGGTCGGCAACACCAGCAAGCCCGGTAACAACATCTCGCCCCACCTGCACTACGAGGTCCGGCTGGGCACCAGCTACCCGTCCAACATTCAAAAGGCCGTCTTCAACGGGTCCACGTTCGGCTACCCCGCCCAGACGGTGACCTCCAAGAACTGCGGCGGTTCCACCAACCCGTACACCCCGCAGGAGGTGTGCGGTTCCGGCTACGACGTGATCGACTCCGCGGCACTGGGGTCGGCGGGCACCGTCTACCTGCTCTACAACGGCTCCAACGGCTACAACTGCGTGACCACGATCAAGAGCAGTTCCATCGGCACCGCGACGGCCACCAGCGCCTACCTGGAGGTGCAGGGCAGCACCCGCGTCACCGACTCGGGCAACTTCGCCTACTACGCCGGCCCGATACGCGCCTCCGGAGCCGGCAAGTGCGTCAAGTGGGGCGGCAAGGCGGGCTCCACCGGCTACGACAGCCCCTTCGAACACTGCGGCAGCTGATCTCCACCTAAGGGGCCGTCTCTGTCTCCACCGGGCGGAGACGGCCCCTTCGACGCCCCCCATCTGCTTGAGGAGAATCTGTGAAGGCCCGACTCCGCCGTTCAGCCGCGCTGCTGGCCGGCTCGCTCGTTCCCCTGGTGCTCCTGGCCGGCCGGCCCGCGAGCGCGGCTCCCCCCGACCCTCTGGCCGACGCCTTCACCCGCGCGGCCGCGACCTACGAGGTGCCCCGCGACCTGCTGGTCACGCTCGGCTACGCCGAGACCCGTCTCGACGGGCACGGGGGTGAGCCGAGCGCGAGCGGCGGCTACGGGATGATGCACCTCGTCAGCAACCCGACGGTCCACTCCCTGGAGCAGGCCGCCCAGCTGACCGGGCAGCCGGTCTCGGCGCTGAGGACCGACGACGCGGCCAACATCGCGGGCGGCGCCGCGGTGCTGCGCGCCCACGCCGACGCGCTCGGACTGGACGCCGCCACCCGCGAGGACGCCGGGAAGTGGTACCCGGCGGTGGCCAGGTATGGCAACGCCTCCTCCCCCCAGGTGGCCCGGCTGTACGCCGACACCGTCTACGAGTTGCTCGCCTCGGGTGTCAGGGCCACGACGCCGAACGGCACCGTGACCGTCCGGCCGCAGGCGGTGCGACCCGACCGGGGCGCGTACGCCAAGGCGCCGGACCTGGACAGGACCTTCGCGGCCGCGGCCGTGGACTACCCATCGGCCCACTGGGCGCCGGCCCACTCCACCAACTACGCCGTCTCCAACCGCCCGTCCGATGACGCGATCGACCGCATCGTCATCCACGTGGCCCAGGGTTCCTACGCGGGAACGATCTCCTGGTTCCAGACCGGGCCCAGGGCGAACCCGACCTCGGCACACTACGTCGTCCGATCCTCCGACGGCGACGTCACGCAGACGGTCCGCGAGAAGGACAGGGCCTTCCACGCCGGTAGCTACAACAGGCGATCGATCGGCATCGAACACGAGGGCTTCGTCGACAACGCCTCCTGGTTCACCGACGCGATGTACCGCTCCTCGGCCGCGCTGACCCGCGCCATCGCCGACCGGTACGGCATCCCCAAGGACCGCGCCCACATCGTCGGGCATGTCGAGGTACCGGGAGCCGACCACACCGATCCCGGGCCCAACTGGAACTGGACCAGGTACATGCAGTTCGTCACCGGCGACACCGGCGGCGGCAACCCGCACACCCCGCAGGAGGTGTGCGGTTCCGGCTACGACGTGATCGACTCCGCGGCACTGGGGTCGGCGGGCACCGTCTACCTGCTCTACAACGGCTCCAACGGCTACAACTGCGTGACCACGATCAAGAGCAGTTCCATCGGCACCGCGACGGCCACCAGCGCCTACCTGGAGGTGCAGGGCAGCACCCGCGTCACCGACTCGGGCAACTTCGCCTACTACGCCGGCCCGATACGCGCCTCCGGAGCCGGCAAGTGCGTCAAGTGGGGCGGCAAGGCGGGCTCCACCGGCTACGACAGCCCCTTCGAACACTGCGGCTAGATCCGTCGCGGACGTGACGGGGAAGCGGGGCCGTGCTGACCGGGGCCGGCCCCGCTTCCGGTTTCGCGGCTCGCGATCGCCAGGTCAGATCCTGACGTTCCGACGCAGGATGTCGATGGCGCGGACCGTGGTGTGGCCGCGCCAGTCGAGGGAGCCCGCAGGCGAGATCCTGGCGTAGTCGACGGTCCAGCCGCCGTCCTCCTGTTGCAGACCGGCCAGGCGGTCGAGGTCGGCGGAGATCACCTCGGGGGCGAACAACTCCCGCGCCGGCCCGCCGGGGTAGGGGGCGAAGTCGAGCGGATGCAGCGTCTCCTCCTCGGTGCCGCCCTCGACGTGCACCCGGCCGTCGGCGGGAAGGTACCTGCCGAGGCGGCGCAGGAGACCGGCCGCCTCGGGCAGGCGATCGTGCACGACGTCCAGGAACCGCACCGCGAAGGCCAGCACGTAGGCGGAGGGCGCCTCGACCGCCTCGATCTCGGTCAGGCAGTACCTGGTGGCCCGCTCCAGCCAGGAATGGGCGGCCACGGCGGGATCGTGGACGGCGACGCGGTGCGCGACGGCGGCGGACACCGCGGTGATCTGCAACGACGACACCGAGGGGTCGGCATCCCGCCACCAGGGGGCGCAACCGGCGGTGCCGGTCAGCGGCAACACGAACGGCAGGCCCCCGTCGGGCAGGGACACCGACTCCAGCCAGTCGCACAGCGCCACGGCCCGCGACGTGGTGGCAGGGGCGATGTCCTCGAACACCTCGAAGGCGTGCGCCGCGGCCCCGGTCTGGCTCTCGCTGGAGCGCAGGTCGGGCTCCAGGCCCCAGCCGTAGCCGCCGTCGGGGTTGCGATAGCCGTCCAGGGCGGCCAGCACGGCGGCGGGGTCCTTCTGGCCCATCAGCACCTCGAAACGGCGGCGGTCCAGGACACGCGCGTGCGTGGCCATGAAGGCGTCCGCCGCGGCAAGGTCGACGTTCATCTGAGTTCTCCCGGTGTGCGATGGCGGTGAAACGGGAGGCCGGGCCGGTGAGGGGTGGCCCCCGGCTCCGGCCGTGGGCCGCGGATCAGGCGTTCATCCTGCTCCGGCCGCCGAGCCGGCGTCTTGCAGGAATCGGTCACCGGGGCGACACGCGGGCGGCGGGATCCGCTCCCTTGCTGTTCCGGCTCAACATAATGTGTTTGCGCCGCGCTCCGGCTCGGATAGTGTTGCCGTCTCCAGCAATGGACCTATCGAGGAGGTGAGACCCATTACCGCTGTGTCAGGTCGGGTGCTCTCATCTCACGACCGTGCGGTTCACCGGGCATAGGTGACCGGGAGAGCACCCTTCGGCATCCCGAAAGGCTCTCGTGTCTTTTCCTCTGTCCCCTTGCCTCCAGTCCGCCATCGTCACCAGGCTCCGGGCCGCCGGTTGCGTGTTCGCCGAGGACGAGGCGGGCCTGCTCATCTCCACGGCACGGACTCCGTCCGACCTCACCGCCATGGTGGACCGCCGGGTCGCCGGCCTGCCTCTCGAACACGTCCTCGGCTGGGCGGAGTTCTGTGGCCTGCGGATAGCCGTGGACCCCGGAGTCTTCGTACCCCGGCGGCGCACCGAGTTCCTCATCCACCAGGCCGTCGCCGTCCAGGAGCGACAGGCCCCCGTCCGGACGCAGGTCGTCGTCGACCTGTGCTGCGGCTCGGGCGCGGTGGGCGCCGCACTGGTCGCGGCGCTGGAGCGGGTCGAGTTGCACGCCGTCGACATCGACCCCGCCGCGGTGCGGTGCGCCCGCCGCAACGTCGCCGCCACCGGCGGTCAGGTGTACGGGGGTGACCTCTACGCACCGCTGCCCGGCACGCTGCGGGGGCGTGTCGACCTCCTGGTCGCCAGCGCGCCCTACGTACCCACCGAGGCGATCGGGCTGCTGCCCCCGGAGGCCCGCATCCACGAACCCCGGGTGGCACTCGACGGTGGCGAGGACGGCCTTGACGTCGTACGGCGCCTGGCCGCCGCGGCACCACTGTGGCTGGCACCGGACGGCCATCTGCTGGTCGAGACGAGCGAACGCCAGGCGCCGCGGACCGTCGAGGCCTTCACCCGCAACGGGCTGATCCCAAGGGTGGCCGGTTCCGACGAGTTGGACGCCACAGTCGTCATCGGAACCAGGCCCACCTCCCGGCCCCTGCGCCGATGAGCCCGGGCGAGGCAGCAGCGTGACGATCTGGCGGGCGCGGGCGAAGGCCGCCTCCTCGGATTCCGTGCAGATGTGGGCCACTCCGGACTTCCGGCCGTGCGCGTC
>NZ_JBSFWD010000042.1:0-88073 GCF_053592655.1 Streptosporangium sp. NPDC002607 | reverse complement strand
AGAGTCCTGGTTTCTGGCTGGGGCCCACGGTGCTCGACCATGTGCCCGCCGGCTCGCGGGTCCATACCGAGGAGATCTTCGGTCCGGTCCTGGCGATCGTCCGGGTCTCCTCCTATGAGGAGGGCCTGGAGCTGATCAACGGTGGTGAGTTCGGCAACGGCACCGCGCTCTTCACCAACGACGGGGGCGCGGCCCGGCGTTTCCAGAACGAGGTCGAGGTCGGCATGATCGGTATCAACGTGCCGATCCCGGTGCCGATGGCCTTCTACAGCTTCGGTGGCTGGAAGTCCTCGCTCTTCGGTGACACCCATGTCCACGGGACCGAGGGCGTGCACTTCTACACCCGGGGCAAGGTCGTCACCTCCCGCTGGCTCGACCCGAGCCACGGCGGCGTCAACCTCGGCTTCCCCACCAACGGCTAGGAGCGGAATGTCACGCCAAGCCGCGCTTGGGTGGCTCGCTAACGCGACTTTTCATTCGGATGCTCGTCAACCCCCTACTGCCCGCTTGCTGCGGGTTGCGGGAGGTCGCGTTTGCCAATGAGGGTCAGCACCAGCGCGATGGTGATGACGGCCAGGCCTGCGGAGCTGTAGAGCACGGCCGATGCGCCGGAGGCGATGGCGTTGCTGAGGAGGTCTTCGATGGTGGCGCGGGCGGTGGCGGGGGTGAGGTCGAGGACGCGTTGGATATCGCCATTGGCGGCGGCGGCGATGACGGCCTCGCGTGACGCGGCGGGCAGGGACGGTCCGGTGGCGACGATGTCGGCGATGCGGGTGGTGTAGATGGCGCCGAGGACGGCGGTGCCGATGCCGGCTCCGATGGAGGCCAGGCTGGTGATCGTTCCGGCGACCATACCGGCTCGTTCTTTGTCGGTGACGTTCATGGCGACGGCCATCACGGGTGCGCCGGCGATGCCGCCGCCGATGCCCCAGATAAGCAGGGGGACGGTCAGGAGCCACGGTGAGATGGTCGGAGTGAAGGCCAGTGCCAGTAAGGTGGCGCCGACCGCTTTGCAGGCGTAGCCGCTGGCGATGACGTGGCCGGAGGGGAATCGGCTCAGGAGTTTGCCTCCGAGCATGCCCGCTGCCATCTGGGCGAGGAAGACGGGCGTCAGTAGCAGGCCGCTCTGCGTGGGGTTCAGGTGCAACGACCCCTGGAAGTACTGCACGAAGTAGACCGTGCCGCCGATGGTCAGGACGCGGGAGATGAAGACCGCCAGGGCGGCGCCGGTGAAGGCGGGCCTGCGGAACAGGGCGACGTCCAAGGTGGGCGCACCGGCCCGGGATTGGAGAAGGAGGAAGGCGGCGAGCAGGACGGCCGCGACCGTGAGCTGCGTCAGTGTCGCCGCCGATCCCCAGCCTTGGTCCTCGCCACGAAGCAGCGCCAGGTTGGCCAGGGCGAGTGAGACGATCAGCAGCGCGGTGCCCGCCCAGTCGATCCGGCCGTGAGCGGCCCGGCCGGAGACGTCGGCGGGAAGTGTTCGCAGGCAGATCACGAAGGCCGCGACACCGATCGGTATGTTGATCAGGAAGATCGCACGCCAGCTCAGCGCGTCGACGAGGGCGCCGCCCAGCAGCGGGGCGATCAGGCCGGCCGCGGTCGCCGCGCTGCCCCAGGTGGAGATGGCCATGTTGCGCCGTTCCCCCTCCAGGTGCTGAGAGAGCAGGGGAAGTGCGTTGACCATCAAGATGGCGCCGCCGATGCCCTGTACGGCGCGGGCAAGGTCGAGCAGCGTGGTGGTCGGCGCCGCGCCGCAGACGAGCGACGCGGCGGTGAACAGGGCGATGCCGAGCAGGTAGATGCGGCGTCGGCCGATGCGGTCGGAGAGGCTTCCCGCGACCTGGGTCACCGCACCCATGGTGATCATGTATCCGATGATCACCCACTGGATGCCGGCGAGCGTTCCGCCGAGGTCGGCTTGGATCGCAGGCAGGGCGATGGTCACGATCGTCATGTCGATCACGACCAGCGCGGTGCCGGCGATGACCAGGCCGAGAATCGCGCGACCCCGAGCGGCCGGCGGGGTCATCGGAGAAATCCGGGGAGATGCGTGTTGGTAAGGCTCACCTAAGTGAGGGTGGCGCAAACCGGGCGTTAAAGTCAACGATGTGTGAAGTTTAACGGCGGTTATGCTCGGACGGTGCCCCACGATCCCGACAAGGCCGACGCCACCAGCACCGACAGCCCACACCGGCGCCGGCGGCCGCTCACGCGCAAGGGTCGGCCGACCCTGACCAAAGACCTCATCGCCCAGACGATGCTCGACCTCGCCGGTGTTCACGGCTTCCGGACGGTGACCATGCGGCTACTGGCCGAGCATCTCGGCGTGACGGTGCGAGCCCTCTACAACTACGTCGATGACCGCAGCGAGATCGTGGCTCGCGCGGTTCAGCTGTTCACCGAGCAATGGCCGGCCCCGCGGCCGGACCCCGAGGACTGGGAACGCAGCATCTGCGAGTACGGCGCCGCGCTGCGCGCGGTCTACCGGCGCTATCCACGC
The DNA here is from genome assembly GCF_053592655.1 of Streptosporangium sp. NPDC002607. Lineage (NCBI taxonomy): Bacteria > Bacillati > Actinomycetota > Actinomycetes > Streptosporangiales > Streptosporangiaceae > Streptosporangium > Streptosporangium sp. NPDC002607. The sequence continues at coordinate 85,573 of NZ_JBSFWD010000042.1, read as the reverse complement.
GCTCTGCTGGTGTCGCTGGACGAGCAGATCGACGACCTCGCGATCGGCCAAGACCGCCTTGTCCACACCGACGCCTTCCTCGGCATGCTGCGCACCATCGGGCTGGACATCGCCGAGGCTCAGATCGTGCACCGCGATCTCGCGCTACGCGTCTTCGCGTTCGTCCTGCTCGTGGACTACCGCCAGGACCGGGGCGAGCCGGTCATGCAGCACACTCCCGTCCCGCGGCTCTGGCTGCAGGCACATCCCGGCCTCGCCGTGCCACACCTGCGCGAAGCGGTCGCCGCCGCTCCCCTGATGACCGTGGACGAGGCGTTCGAGCACACCATGCACGGACTCATCGTCACCGTGCGCGACCTGCTGGCCACCGCACAGCACATGCGCTAGCCATGGCGCCGGTTCGAGTCTTCACTGAGATGGCCGAGTCCGAGCGGATTATCCGGGAGAGGTCGCTGAAGGGGCCGGCTTCGGTGCGCGAATGCGGCTGCCCCGGTGGCCGCCGGGAGTTCGGGGACCGGTTGGTGATCGACGGGCCGGAGTCGGCCGATCGACGACTCCTCAAGAGAGGTTGCGGACTTGCTGGCAATTGAGGTGTTCGAGGCTCGGGAGTCCGGTGAGGGTGATCTGGATGCTTGGTGCCGGGTGTTCAGGGAGGGGCAGGCGGAGCTGTCCGGCGGGGCGGTTGAATCCGGTGCGTTGGCCGAGCGGTTGCGCGCCGAGGTTGGGGGCGGTGCGCGGCGGTGGGCGGCTCGTCAGGCTGGGCGGATCTGCGGGGTGGCGGAGGTGCGGCCGCAGCAGCATGATCCTGCGATCGGGTTTCTTCGCCTGTTCGTGGCGCCATCGGCGCGATGCAGGGGCGTCGGGTCGGAGTTGCTCGCTCGCGTTGTGGCGGATGCGGGTATGGAGCGGGTTCAGGCGACGGTGTTGGCGGGACCGCCTGGTGAGCCGTTCGTTCGCGGGTGGCGAGTGGTGTTGCGGCTGGAACTGCATGAGCAGCGACTCGATCAGGACGTGCTGAAGCGCTGCTATGAGCTGGCGATGGCCCCTCACCCGGATTACCGGGTGGTGTCCTGGCGGAGCGCGGCGCCCGCGGAATGGGTGTCCTCGTTCGGGCGGGTGATGGGCCATGTGCTCGACGCGCCGGGTGCCGCGCTGCAGATGGCGTCTCGGGCCTGGGACACCGCGGCGGTCCGTGCGTGGGAGGCGGGGACGGACGGGCAGCATCTGCTCGTCTGCGCGGTGGTTCACTCATCCTCGGGCGAGGTCGTCGGTGCCACGGTAACCACGGTCCCGGGTTCGGGAGCGACGGTGGCTGATCAGCACGACACCGCGGTGCTGCCTGGGCACAGGGGCGGCGGGCTGGCCCGCTGGATGAAGGCCCGGCAGACACTGCGCCTGCATGAGTTGTTTCCCAAGGTCGAGTCGGTCACGGTTACGGTGAACCACGAGAACACGTCGATGCTCGCCGTGAATCGGGCGGTCGGCTACCACCTTGTTCGTGAACGCCTGCTCGTGGAGATGTCGACCCCGCCCATCGGCAACGATCGGGCCCGGAGGCGTCCACCGCCATCCCGTTGATCCGCTCGATCCCGAGCAACCGCTGCGCCGTCGTCACCGGGACGTGGACCTCAGCGAGCACGTGCTCGCGCTTGTGGCTGTAGGCCAGGCGGTCGTAGGCAGCGCGGGCGACCGGGTCGGCGTCCAAGGCGCGGGCTCGACGACGACAGGAGGCTCGGCATCGAATTCCACCTCGACCTCGTCGCCGGTCACGACACCGGGGGCTTGCCGGTTGGCGTTGCTCAGGTCGAGCAGGTAGCGGCCGCGCATGATGGCGACCCTGCTCTTCCATGAATGCCCGTTGATCGTGATGGTCACCCTCGGCCGCCCGCCTCCACCGAGTGCCTCCACAACTTCTTCGGGAACTTCCAGCCCTCTCATGGGCTCCGCAGGCTCGACGTAGGCTCGAAACTTCATGATCTGCTCTCGCTATCTTGCCGGCTCACTGCGGATCCAGCCCGCCCTGCCCCGAATACCGGTCCCACTTTCCTCACCGAGGCTCCGCGACCTCGACATCGTCTTTCTTAGCGCCAACGACAAGGAGCGGCAATGAGCCATACCCCCCGACCGATCCGTAGCGTGACCGGCATGAATCTCAAGCTGTCGTCTTGCACTCTCGCCGTCCACGACGTTGACGATGCGCTCGGCTTCTACCGTGACGTGCTCGGCTTTGAGGTACACAATGACGTCGAATTCGAGGGGATGCGGTGGGTACGCGTCGGCCCGCTGTCGCAGCCGGACGTGCAGATCTTCCTCAAATCGCCCGGCGCGGACCCGGGTGCCTCGCCGGCCGACCGGCAGGCGATCGAGGACCTGATGGCCAAGGGCCTGCTGGGCCGTCTTGTCTTCGTGACCGACAACTGCGACGCCACCTTCGAGCACATCGAGGCAGCGGGCGCGGAAGTGATGCGAGAACCGATCAACCAGCCCGACGGTGTCCACGACTGTGCCTTCCTCGATCCCTCCGGCAATATGCTGCGATTCACCCAGCCGTGGCAGGTAGTCCTGGCACTCGCGTCGCGGTAGGCACACGCCGCGAGATGCCGCCAGGCGCCCTGAACGTGGCCGCGGAAAGGGCGGTCCTGCCGTCGGCCACCCTCCTCTGGTCCACCTGTGTCCGGAATCTCTGGAGCACCTCACCGGGAAGCCGGCGTGCGTCGCCCGGGGGGTCACGGTTCGGGTGGGGTCTGATCAGGCCGGTCCAGGCCGGCCCGCAACTCTGCGGTAACCGCGCGCTCTCGTAGCTGGGCGGCCTCGGCGCGCAACGCCTGCGCCTGCTCGCGCAGGTCGGACAGCCGCATCTGTTCCATGGCGAGCTGCATTCGCGCCTCGTCGCGTTCGGTCTGCGCCTTGTTCACCTGCGCCGCGGCGTGCTCACGTGCCTCGGCGATCTCCTTGGCCGCGCGCCTGTCGGTTTCGGCCAGCTGTCGTGCCGTCCGTCTCTCCGCCTCGGCCGCCTGTTTTTGCGCCCGGGCGGCCTGGGCGCGTGCCTCAGAGGTCTCGGCTGCGGCCTCGCCACGCGCCCGGGCCTCGGCGTCGGCCCGCGCCATCGCCCGATCCCGCTCGGCCTCGATCGCCTGGGCTCGGGCGGCCTCGGCCACAGCGGCCCGTTCGGCCTGGGCTCTGGCCTCCTCGGCCTCCCCCGCCGCCTGGTGTGCCCGATCTCGTTCCACGCGCGCCTGTTCGGCCTGCCGCTGATCCTGTACGGCCTGCGCCCGGGCCGCGCGCACCTCGGCCTCGGCGGCCTCCACCCGCTCGGCCATTTCCCGTACCGCGGCGTCGCGAGCCCGCTCGGCCTGCTCGGCTCTGCGTCTGGCCTCCTGCTCGGCGTGCTTGGCCTGGCGTTCGGTGGCGGCCGCCTCGTGCAGGGCGGCCAGCGCCTGCTCCCTGGCGGTCTCTGCGTCGGCCAGCGCGATGTCACGTTCGGCGTTGGCCTCCTCCACCTGAAGCGTCATCGCATCCCGCTCGCGCCGGGCGTGCTCGGAGGCCTCGCGTGCCAGCCGTACCTGTTCGAAGGCCTGCTCCCGCTCGGTGCGCGCGATCGCCACCCGGGTGTGCGCCTCGGCCTGTACCGCGCTCACCTTGGCCTCCACCCCCGCAGGGCTCAGCTCTTCGGACAGCACCTGCGCCAGCGGCGCTATCGCCGCGATCATTCCCTTCTCCATGCGCTCATAGAACTCCTCGGCTCTGGCCAGCGCCCCCTCAAGTCCCGGCGTCGCCCGCCGCATCTCGCGTTCGCGCTTGGCCACCGCCTGGCAGTCCCCCTGCGCGCAGTACGCCCTTGGCCGCCCCCGCCCGGGTTTTTGTTCGATCGGTGTCCCGCAGTGCTTACACGGCGTCACCGCGCCTGACTCTTGCATGACCTCAGCGTAGCATCTTTGATTTTCCAGAAATTAAAAATCAATAAATAAGATCCGTTGCGTCTACCTCGCACGAAGGTAACTACCGGGAATGTGAATTCCCGCAAGTTAGGATCTGTGAGGCCTGCAAATCTGCAGCGAGATGTCAGTAGAAATCTGCATGAGGTGTCGGCGCGCAGGTCAGGGCACTTTTCGGCTGCCGATGATCACCTGTGGTGATCTTCTCTGAGGCCGGGCACGCCGCAGGAGGCGTCTGCGGGGTACATGTCGGCGTTGCACAGGATGTGTTGTCACGCTGGCGGCCTTCGGCTGCAAACTGCCATGAAGTTGTCCTGGCGTAATGCCAGTTGATGTCAGTGGATTTGCCACCTCGTGTCGGCAAGATCACTAAGCCTCGCCTGATCCACTCGGTGAAGATCCCGGGACGCAGGTAGTTTTCCCAGCTACGAGCCTTGTTCTCCGGCAAGCCCATTGCTTTGACGTGAGCCTGCCGTTGTGCGCACGCCGCGTTCTCCCCCTCCACGAGCAGCCTCCCATGCGGCCTGCTGAGGGGCCTTTGACGTGCCCCGGCGCCGCTTTTCGGCCACACTCGACTGACGAGTCGTGTCACTTTGCCACGTACTGACATTCCTCATCGGCGGCCTGACCTGTGGTTTTGCCATGGGGTGTCAGTGCTGTTGTCATCGAGATGTCAGTAGCACGCCTTCGGTGGTTTCCCCTCGTGTCGGGGACGGATCAAAGATCGACTTTGCGTACGGCGCTGTCGCGCCAGTAGCCGACCGTGTTGGCGGCAACGGTCCCTCTCCACGATCGTCTGCTCTGGGTTCAGCGCTCAGTCTCTTCGCCCGGCCGGTTCGATGCCTGCACCTCGGGGGCGGGAGATGGCGTTCAGAGAGGCGTTTTCCGGCGTCGCTGGCCGCTGCGGCGCATGGGCGTGCGCGTCTCAGGGGCGCTCAGGGAAGTCCTCACGAGGCGCGGTGCCGCCCGGGCCCTCAGCCGGAGCGGTCTCCGGGACTGGTTGGAGGGCGAGGAGACGGCTGATTGTCTGCTGGGCGGCCTCTTCGCGCTGCTCGGCGGCCTGGGCGCGGTGTTCGGTTTGCTCCAGTGCCTGCTGCAGGGCCTCCAGTCGGGCGTCGGCCACTGCGGTCGCGGTGCGTGCCTCATCGCGTTGAATTCGGGTTTGCCGCAGGTCCTCGCGTTCGGTGGCGAGCTTCTCCTTCAGCCGGGTGATGTGCGCGGTGAGTTCCTCGCGGACCCGGCCGGTCTCGGCGCGGGCCACCTCAGCGTCCTGCTGTGCCTTCTGCCAGTCGGTCTCGGCACGCTCGGTACGGCTACCTGCGACTTTCAGGTCGATGCGGGCCTGATCGAGATCGGCGGTGCGGTCGGCCAGCGCGGTTTGCAGGGTGGCGATCTGCCGGTCGTGGTCGCCGGCCGCGGTGGCGGCCTGACGGCGTTCGGCGTCCAGGACGCCCTGCAGGGCGTCGCGTTCGGAGGTGATGCGCCGGGTAGCGCGCTCAGCGGCCGCGGCGCGTTCGGCGGCCAGCCGACGAGCAGGTGACCGAGGAGGCGGCACGGCTGATCGCCGCGGCTCCGGCGGCCAACACCACCCGCGCCTACGCCCGCGTCTGGGCCGGCTACCTGTCCTGGTGCACCGCCACCGGTCGCACCCCGCTGCCGGCCACCGGCGCCACCCTGGCCAGTTTCGTCGCCGAGCTGGCCGGGCGCGGCCTGGCCCCGGCCAGCATCGACCAGGCGCTGGCCTGCGTATCGTCCGCGCACGGCAAGGCGGGCCTGCCCAGACCGCACACCACCGCCGCCCGCGACGCGCTGCGCGCCTACCGCCGCACCTGGAGCACCAAGGCGGGCAACACGGTGCGCAAGGCCCCGCCGATCACCATCGACATCCTGCGCAGCCTCATCGAACACACCCCCGACGACACACCCACCGGCATCCGGGACCGGGCCGCGCTGGTGCTCGGCTTCGCCCTGATGGGCCGACGCAGCGAGCTCGCCGCCATCGACTGCGACCACCTCACCTTCCCGCGCCAAGGCCTGGAGGTGTTCATCCCGATGAGCAAAACCGACCAGGACGCCGCCGGGCAGATCGTCGCGGTCCCCTACGGCTCACACCTTTCCACCTGCCCGGTCCGCTCGGTGCAGGCCTGGCTGGCCGTGCTGCACGAGCACGGCATCACCACCGGGGCGCTGCTGCGCCCCATCGACCGCTTCGACCGCTTCGGCCGCATCGGCGGCACCCCCGGCTGGGCCGGCCGCGGCGGACTGCGCCTTTCCGGCGTCACGCTGAACACCATCGTCAAGGACGCCGCACTGCGAGCCGGTCTGGCCGACGCCGAGCGCTACAGCGCACACGGGCTACGCGCCGGCGGCGCCACCACCCTGGCCGATGCGAACGTGCCCACCGGAAAAATCGCCGAACAGGGCCGGTGGAAGCCCACCTCCCCCACCGTGCACGGCTACGTCCGCGCCGTCGACCGCTGGAAGGACAACCCCATGGGCAAAGCCGGCCTGTAGCGTCCCTGGAGTTCCTCACCAGTGAGCTGCAAGGCACCCACGATCCCTCCGGCATTGTCTTCACCGTGCTGGCCGCCTTGAGTGGGATGGAGCGCGAGTGCACCCTGGAAGGCCACGAGAGCGCCCGCACCCGCGGCAAGACCATCGGCGGCGCCGCTGTCACCGATGACGCCATGCTCTCGATGGCCCTGCAGCTGCGCAAGCAAGGCCTGAGCCTGCGCGACATCGCCTCCCGGCTGGTCATCACCAAGGGCAAGAAGAAGGGCCAGCACCCCTCAACGGCAACCGTCTTGCGCATGCTGCGCGAGCACGACGACACCACCGCCGCCCCAGCGGTGCTGGACGACCTCCCCACCTCTGCCGCCTCCCTGACCTGACATCTCCCGAAGGAGACCGACATGGTGAAGACCATCCTGGTACCCGATCTCGGTGACGACCTGACCGCCGCGCTCCTCGCGGCGGAGGTGACGCTGCTGACCTACGGGTCCAGCCGAGATACAGGTAAAACCGGCCATGAGTCGATCTTGACGCCCGTTTCTGCAGGCAGGCGGGCGGTCAGCGGTCAACCGTGATCAGCTTGAGGGCGTCTTCCTTGTCCTTGTCGGACGGCAGGCTGTACCGGCGGGTGGTCTCCAACCGGGCGTGGCCAAGAATCTCGGCGACCAGGACCAGGTCGGTCTTGCCACGGACCAGCGTGGTGGCGAGCGTGTGGCGCAGGACGTGCGCCGTGGTGGGATCATCCAGCCCAACGTTCTGAGCGATCTCGGCGATGATGCCGCCGGCGGCGCGGGCGCTCAGCCGTCCGCCCTTGGCGTTGAGGAACAGGGCTGGGTTGTCGCCAGCGCGGGGCCAGTTGGGGCGTTCATCCAGCCAGAGCTGCAGCTCGCTGCGGAGCTTGGGGTGGATGTCGACCTCGCGGAACTTGCCGCCTTTGCCGTACAGGCGCAGCCTGCCCTTGCGGGGGGGCAGACCAAGTAAGCCGGAAAGGGCTAATAGGGCTGGTCAGAGGGCGTGATGACAGCCGAGATGTGACCATCTGTGCTGGTTTAGTTACGGTTTGGTGAATCGTGGGACGCGTTGTGATCATCTGTCGCTATGGTGTGCGGGTTCTGGAGATGATCAACCGGAAAGGGCTCGCCGGTGACGTCGATCGAGCGGACCGCCTACCCACAGTTCAAGCGCCTGACCTCGGTGCGGGTGCTGCATGTGTTCTTCACCCCGACGGCCGAGGAGATCGCCTGGGCTCAGGAACTGGCCAGAAGTCCCGAGGCGCTGTTCGCGCTGGTGCTGGCATTGAAGTGTTTTCAGAAGATGGCGTGCTTCCCTTCTCCGCAGGAGGTTCCCGAGGCCGTTGTCGAGCATGTGCGGCGCTGCCTGGAGTTGGCCGACGGCATCGAGCCCGATCATGGGGCCACGAGCACGGCCAAATGGCACCGTAAGAAGATCCGAGCTCGTCAAGGAGTGACCTACGACAAGGACCGGGCCCGGGACATCGCCGCCGAGGCCATGGAGAAGGCGGCACTGGCGAAGAACAACCCGCCGGATCTGATCAACGTGGCGCTGGAGCGCCTTATCGAGGCCTCGCTGGAGCTGCCGGGGTTCACCACACTGGATGCGATGGCCACGACCATCCGGGCGTGGGTCAACGCCGAGATGTTTGCCCGCGTGGTCGAGCGGATGGGGCCTGATGGCCGGGAGCGCATCGGGGCTCTGCTGACCACGATGGGGCCGGATGGCCGGACGCTGTTCAACCGGCTGAAGAAACCGGCGCAGCGGGCGAGCTGGGCGAGGTTTCGCAAGCAGGCCGACTACCTGGAGGAGATCGAGGCCCTGGGCGAGACCGGGGCGTGGCTGGAGGGCATCGCCCCCACCAAGATCGCTGATTTCGCAGGTGAGGCCGCTGCTCAGGACGCCGACACCTTGTCGCGCTATGAGCCGGTCAAACAGGTGGCGCTGCTGGCGTGCCTGCTGCACACCGCGCGGATGCGGGCCCGTGACGACCTGGCCGAGATGTTGTGCAAGCGGGTGGCGGCGAACCTGAAGAAGGCCAAGGCCGCGCTGGAGGAGATCCGCCAGCGCCAGCGCACGGTCAGCGAGCGGCTGATCGGCACCTACCGCACCGTGCTGGAACATCTCGACCCCGACGGCCCCACACCGGGCGAGGGCGCGGCCCGAGCGGTCGCCGCGGTGCGCCAGGCCGGCGGGTTCACCTCCCAGCTGGCCGACATCGAGGAGGTGTCGGCCTTCCACGGTGACAACTATGAGGTTTTGGCGCACCGGTTCTTCAAGCGGGACCGGGCGGTGATGTTCGACCTGGTCGCCAAGCTGGAGCTGAAGGCCACCTCCCGCGATGACTCGGTGCTGGTGGCGCTGGAGCACGCTCGCGCTCATGAGGCCAAGCGGCGCGACTTCATCCCACTGCCGCCACCGGTCGGCGGGGGCGGCCTTGAGTCGGGCATCATGTTCGCCTCGGGCAACTGGCGGCGCGCCATCACTGACCGCCGCCAGGCGGGGATGGTGGTGCGGCGGCATTTCGAGGTGATGGTGTTCACCTACCTGGCCGAGGAGCTGCGCACCGGCGACATCGCGGTGATCGGCTCGAATGAGTACGCCGACTGGAGCGCCAACCTGCTGTCGTGGGGTGAGTGCGAGCCGCTGCTGGAGGGGTTTTGCGCCCAGGTCGGGCTGCCGCCTACCGCGGCCGGCTTCGTCGAGCACCTGCGCGGCGCTCACCTGGCAGCGGCCGCGCGTCTGGACGCCGGATACGCCGACAACACCGATCTGACGATCACTGAGGACGGGGCGCCCGCGCTCAAGCGGCGCCGCGGTTCTGATGCCCCCAAGGCCGCCGAGGACCTGGCCGAGGCGATCGCCCGGCGCATGCCCGAGCGCTCGCTGCTGTCCATCGTGGCGCGTACCGCGCACTGGCTGGGCTGGCACCACCACTTCGGCCCGGCGTCCGGCTCGGACCCGAAGATCAAAGATCCGCTGGGCCGGTACTCGCTGGCGGTGTTCACCGGCGGCATCAACGTCGGCCCGTACGAGGCGGCCAAGCACCTGTCCGGCATCTCGACCCGGGAGCTGTCGATGGTGCGCAACCGCCACATCGACCTCGCCAAGCTGAACGCCGCGATCGCCTGCGTCGTCAACGCTTTTGCCGAACTGGACGTGGTCAAGGCGTGGGGGGACGGCAGCGCGGTGGCCTCCGACGGCACCCAGGTGGAGACCTACATCGACAACCTGCTGGCCGAGACGTCCATCCGGTACGGCGGGGTGGGCGGCATCGCCTACCACTACATCTCCGACACCTATGTCGCGTTGTTCTCCCGGTTCATCCCGTGCGGGGTGTGGGAGGCGGTGCACCTGATCGAGGGCCTGTTGGCCAACACCTCCGAGGTGCAGCCGACCACCGTGCACGCCGACACCCAGGGCCAGTCGACGCCGGTCTTCGCCCTGGCCACGCTGTTCGGGTTCGACCTGATGCCGCGTATCCGCAACTTCAAGGATCTGATCTTCTTCCGGGCCGGCCCGCAGCTGATCTACCCGCACATCGACGAGCTGTTCGGCGAACACGGCCGCAATGTGATCGACTGGGAGCTGATCGAGCGGCACTGGCGCGACCTGATGCAGGTGGCCATCTCCATCAGCGAGGGCCGTCTGTCCTCGGCCACCTTGATGCGGCGGCTGCGCTCCAACTCTCGCAAGAACCGCATCTACAAGGTCTTTCGCGAGGTCGGCCGCAGCGTGCGCACGGTGGCACTGCTGCGCTACCTGGCTGATCCGGCGCTGCGCGCCCGCGTCACCGCGGCCGCCAACAAGGTCGAGACCTACAACGCCTTTTCCCAGTGGCTCGGGTTCGGCAACAACGGCGTGATCGCCCACAACGACCCCGACGAGCAGGAAAAACTGATCAAGCTCAACACGCTGCTGGCCAACCTGGTCATCTTCCACAACGCCTTAGACCTGATGGACGTGGTGCGCGGCCTAATCGCCGAAGGCTGGCCCATCACCGCCGAAGAGCTCGGCGCAATCTCGCCCTACCTGCGCGCCCACATCCGCCGGTTCGGCGCCTATGCCACCGACGAGATCGGGGTGGAGCCTGAGGCGTTCAACCCTGAACTCAGGGAGGTCGACTTCACCGTTCTTGACCTCGCCGCCTGAATCGGAACCGGACCCGGTTGTGCTCACAATCTGAGGTTTGGCCACGCGCAGCGTCGTACCCGCCCAGGCGGTCGCGGCCAAGGTCTCGGCGTCAGCCCTCTCGGCGGATCCACAGACGTGCCGCCCCGTCCACGCCGGAGCTGGCCAGCAGATTGCCGTCGGGGTGGAAGGCCAGCGCTTCGATACGTCTGTGATGTCCGGCCAGGGGAGCACCCAGAAGTCCACCGGTGGCCATGTCCCACAGCCGTAGTGTGCCGTCGTCGTGGCCGGTGGCCACCATTTCGCCGTCAGGGTGGAAGGCGATCGCGCAGGCGTCGACGTCGCCGGTGAGGGGAGCGCCGACACGTTCGCCGGTGAACGGATCCCACAACCGCACCGCGCCGTGCTCGTTGGTGGCGAGTAGATGACTGACGGGGTGGAAGGCGATCGGCCCGCTGGGGAGTGGGTCGCAGATGAGTTCGCCGGTGGCCAGATACCGGATCATTGTCCCGTTGGGGGTGGTGTAGAGCAGCAGCTCCCCGCCGGGATGGAAGGCGATCTGCGTGACGGGGTCGGTGGTGAAGAAGTCGGCCAGCTCGCCGGTGGCCACGTCCCACAACCACACGATCCCGTGGTAGCCGGTGATTGGGGAGAAGGTGAAGTCGGTGGTGGCCAGCAGGTGGCCGTCGGGGTGAAAGGCGATCATCGTTTCGGACATGCCGAGGTTGTCGATGCTGTGGCCGGCCATGGGGGTGCCGACGGGCTCGTGGGTGAGCCAGTCCCACAGCCGTACCACCCCTTCGGTGTCGGAGGTGGCCAGCAGGTGGCCGCCTGGCCCGAGAGCCACGTCGGCGAGCTCCGGGGTGGGTGGGGCCTTGAGGGGTTCGCCGGTGGCCGGATCCCACAACCTCAGCGCCTGGGCGTAGCACGCGGTGGCCAGCGACCGGCCGTCGGGATGGAAGAACAGCTGCGGCACCGAATTGGTGTGCAGGAGAGGGGCGCCGACCGGTTTGGCGGTGGTGGTCCAGAACTGGACGCCGTTTCTGGCCTCGTAATCGCCGTGTGCCAGGACCTGGCCGTCGGGATGGAAGGCCAGTGTGTAGGCATGTTCGGGTTGATCGCACCTACCGGACAGGAGCCGGTAGGCGCCGGTGACCGGATCCCACAGCTGCAACCGATGGTTAACGATGGAGTGCTTGTAGCCGCCGATGGCCAGTAGCCTGCTGTCGGGGTGGAAGGCCAGTGCCCAGACCCTCTCGACGACGGACTGGAACGGGTCGCCGGCGGGCTCGCCGGTGGCCGTGTCCCACAACCGCACCAGGCTGGTGTAGGACCGTCGGGGTGCCGGCGTCTTGTACCGCTGCGGTACGGCTGTGGCGAGCCGGGTGACGTCGGGATCGAAGACCGCCACGGCGTCGCGGATGTCTTGACCTGCCAGGAGGCGAGTGTCGGAGGCGCCGGTGCTCAGATCGTGCCACCGCAGCGTCGCGGTGGTTTCGTCCGCGAGGTCGCGGCCGGCGGTGACCAGTGCCCGGCCGTCGGGGTGGAAGGCCATTGCCCACACGGGTCCGGTATGACAGGCGAAGGGCTCCATGGCCGGTCGGCCGCTGTCGAGGTGCCACACCGACACCGTCCCGTCCGCGCCGGCGCTGGCCAGCAGGTGACCGTCGGGGTGAAAGGCGATCTTCGTGATGTCGCCCTCATGGCCGTTGTCGGAGGTGAGGACCGCGGCGGGGTCACCGGTGGCCACGTCCCAGAGCCACACCGTGCCGTCCGCGCCGGCGCCGGCCAGCAGGTGGCCGTGGGGGTGAAAGGCCAGATGGGTGACGTCTTGGGTGGGCCCGGTCAGCGCGCCGGTGACGGCCTCGTAGAGATCCGCGTCCCACAACCACACCTCCCGACTGTCGTTGGCGGTGGCCAGCAGGTGGCCGTCAGGATGGTAGGCCAAGGCGTGGACACCGCCCGGATGGGGGGCGATCCCGCCGAGCAGATACTCCAGGCCCGGGCCGTCCGGCACCACCGGCCCAGGGACGATGTCGTAGTCGACCATGATCGGATCCGCTGGCCGGCCTCGGCCGGTGCGCGGGTCGCCACCAAACGGCCGGTACAGCCCGTCGACCACGGCACGTTCGGGGGATGCCTCATAGGCGGCCCTCCACAGTGGCCGCAGCGACTCGGCCTGCCCGTCCAGCGCCCGCGCGAGGTCCTCGACCTGCGCCCAGCTCGGCAGAAACCGGCAGTGCAGCACCGTGTGCACGACGCTGGGAAGCTCATTGATCCGCGACGCCAGCTCCCGCACGCTCGGCTGGCCGCTCCTTCGGCGCAGCGCGCGCAGTTCGTCGCTGAGCGCGCGAAGAGCAGCCTCGGCCGGGGCGAGCTTCCGGCGTCGTTCAGGTACGGACGTGAGGCCGTTGCCGCGCACATCGAGCCAGACCAGCGCGGAGAGACCGCCCAGCCATTCGGGCAGGTCGGTCAGCTCGTTGTCGCTCAGTTCAAGCCGGGCGAGCCTGGTGAGGCCGCTCAGTGACTCGGGGAGCGTGGTCAGCCGATTCTCGTTCACGGCGAGTTCCCTGAGTTCGGTGAGGCGGCCCAGCGACTCGGGCAGGTCGCTCAGCCCGTTGTCGCTCAGATAAAGCGAGGTGAGATCGGTGAGATCGCCCAGCCACGTCGGCACCGCGGTCAACCGGTTGCTCTCCAGGACGAGCATGGTGAGAGCGGTGAGGTTCCGTACCCAGTCCGGAACCTCGGTCAGCTCGCAACCGCGCATGCGAAGCACCTTCAAACCGGTGAGGGAGCCGACCGATTCGGGTATCGCCTCCAGAGGGGTCCCGGACAGGTCGAGCTCGCTCGACCAGCCTTTCAGACACCTCTCGATCCGCTCTTCGACGTCCATGGTGCGAGGCTAGGGACCCGCACTGAGGAACGGCTTGTCGATCACTGGGAGGCTCGGGCCAGGCTCCGCCGCGGCGCCAGACCACCTGTGGATCACCACCGGCCCGTTGCTGCTCCGGGTGCCGTTCGACCCCAACGACCTGACCCGCTAACTACACGGTCGAGTTCCGCAAGAAGACCGGCGTGAGCTCACCGGCTCCGCCGGCTTCGCCGCGGCCTGGCTTGGCTGAAGTTGCCCACCTGACAACAGCGGTAAGAGGCCCATCACCTCACGACCCCAGAGCGCCCGATACCGATGAGCGGCCTCACTCCGCGGCCGTACAGGGCCCGGCCGCCTCTTCAGCTTCCTGGTACAGGTCGCTCCAGTACAGGTGGTCTTCCTCTGCACGTTCGTCGGCGGTGAGGGCGAGCACCTCGGCCGGTAGCGGAGCGGCCGGGTTGATGCGGTATCGCGGCTCATGCCCATCGTCATCTGCCGTCAAAAAACCATCGTTTATTGACGATCAGCGGAAGGGGTGGCCGAACGGCCCGTCAGCCCTTCAAAAACCCCTTCAAAAACCCCGGTGGTTCAACAACCCCACAACACCGTTTATTGAGAGAATCCACGGCGTGACCACCGTCTTGGGGCTCCCCGACGATCCGCTCGCCGCCTTCCCCGCCCGGCCCAGCGAGATCCGCATCGGTTACGCCCGCGTCTCCACCGAAGGGCAGAAGCTCGAACGCCAGCTGGATGCCCTGGCCGCCGCTGGATGCCGCCGCGTCTTCGCCGACAAAAAGTCCGGCAAGAGTGCTGAGCGGCCCGAGCTGGATGCCTGCCATGCCTTCCTGGCCGCCGGCGACACCCTGGTGGTGCCCTCCTTGGACCGCTACGGCCGCTCCCTGGCCGACCTGATCGCCATGGTCGGCGAACTACGCCGCCGCGAGATCGGCTTCACCTCGCTGCACGAGAGCCTCGACACCACCACCCCGGGCGGGCGACTGGTCTTCCACGTCTTCGCCGCCCTGGCCGAATTCATCCGCGAACTCATCGTCGCCGGCACCCGCGAGGGCCTGGCCGCGGCCAAGGCACGCGGCCGGGTCGGCGGCCGCCCCACCGTGGTCACCCCCGACCTGCTGCGCGCCGCCCGCGACATGCTGCCCAACCCCGAACACTCGGTGACCTCGATCGCCAAACTCCTCGGCGTGAGCCCGGGAACCCTCTACAACCACATCCCCAACCTGCGCGAGCTGCGCGCCGCCCGCCGCCCGGCCGAACTGCAAGCAGGCACCCGGTGATCCGCACCCCCTACCGGGCCAAAAGCGGCGCCGCCCAACTCGGCGCCGCGCTGCCGGGACAGCCCGGCCCGTTCGGCATCCGCCCGGAACCGACGCCGGAGCCCACCTCACAGGACACCGCCCAGGAGCCCCTGCCGCCGGTCGAGCAGCACAACCGATCACGTATCAGGCTCCAGCGCGGACTCTGAGCAGCCCTATTAGCCCTTTCCGGCTTACTTGGTCTGCCCCCCAGTAGTAACCACGTAGGAAGCAACGGATATGCAGGTCAGCGGCCCATCTTCCACGCTGTGCCTGAAGGTCCCTAAGGGAGCTCTGACCTGCATATTCATTGAAAATTCCGTCGATACTACCGAGACCTCCGTTCGCGGCGAGCAACCCCCGTCATCCTGGCGCTGGCCGACGAGCTGGCCGCGTGCACGATCGAGAAGACGCTGGCCAAGTCGGACCTGGAGCTGGGGCGTGGAGACCTTGGCGGGAGCGCTGGCCCGGCAGGCGAACCCGTTCCCGGACGTGTCGCCGGTGCGACTCGCCACCCGTCACTGCCTCTCGTGAATTTTGACAAGGAGGGCTTAACCTGCAGAAACGGGATCGAGCGGAGATCGACTTCTGCACCACTCCACGGGACGTGACCACGCCACACGGGCAGTCGAATGGAGCGTTCCAATGGGTGTCTTGTGAGCGAGCCATGAAAGGGCCTGACATGTCCAACCACTTCACCGGCCTCAGCCTCGGGCCACCGCTCGGTGACCAGCGTCTCGACCTGTGCGACCTCTACGCCTTCGCGGCACCCGGGGACCCGAGCAGGACCGTCATCATCCTCAACGCCAATCCCATCGCGGACGCCCTGCACCCTGACGCCGTATACCGCCTGAACGTCGACAACGACGGCGACTACCTGACCGACATCGCCTTCAGCTGGGTCTTCAGCCCACCGGCGTCCGACGGCTCCCAGACCTACAGCGTCTTCATGGCGACCGGCGCGGAGTCCCGTAAGCCCGAGGCGGCCGGCACCAAGATCGTGTCGGACGCCGCCGTCTCCTTCGGCCCTCAGGCCAACGTGGTCACCAGCGGTGACTACCAGGTGGCCGCCGGCAGCCGCAGCGACGCCTTCTTCTTCGACAACGACGGCATCCAGAACCTGTTCGACACCAGCGGCAAGCGGAACTTCACCGCCCCGCATCTGGGCGGGCAGTCCCCGTGGACCGGTGTCGACTCCAACCTCACGGCCAACGTCTTCTCCATGGCCGTCGAACTGCCGACCGTGGAACTGGCGCCCCAGCCCGAACTGCACATCTGGGGCCGGTGCAGCGTCCTGCGCGACGGTGAGCTCGTCCACGCCGACCGGGCCGGACACCCGTCCATGAGCAGCTTCTTCAACACCAACGACACCAAAGAGGACTACAACGCCGGCGAGCCGGTCAACGACCGCGACAACTGGACCGACCAGTTCGTCCACCTGCTGGGCCACACCGGCGGCTACTCACGCGAGGAGGCTATCACCGCGCTCGACGAGCACGGCCTCCTGCCGGACGTGCTGCACTTCGACCCGTCCAAGCCGGCCGCCTACCCCAACGGCCGGACCTTCACCGAAGACGTCATCAACATCCGCGTCGCGCTCCTCACCAAGAACGAGGCCCCGCCCACCGGCCTGACGCCGCACACCGACACCCTGGACCGGTTCCCGTACCTCGGCAACCCGCACCCGGCGACCACCTCCTGACCGACCCCGGAAGGACGCGCTCGGGGGCTCCGTCCCAGCCGCCGGAGCCGTTCCCGACGCCGTTCCCGACACGGTGTCGGCCATGGGCTGCCACCCGAACTGTGCTCCGTCCGGCGGCCGCCGCATGACTATGACAGCCGACCGCGCCGACCGCGTTGCTGAAAGACCGGATTCTGGCTGATCACCGCGTGGAATCGAAACACGGGCGTGATCGGCGTAGACCAAGATCTCGTCACATGAAGAAAACGTTCGCGGTCGTATTCACCACGGCGATCGCCACCGTCATGACCGCTACCCCCGCTCAGGCCGCCCCCGCAGATCCGGTTAAGGCGCTGGCCAAGCAGCTCGCCCAGGGCCGGGGCGTCTCCTACACCGAACGATCGGCCACGCGAGCCGGTGACAAGTCGTTCTTCGAACGCAAGGGTCTGCTGCAGTACGACAGGAGTGGGATCGTGGCCTCCGACATCACAGCGAGGCTCAACGTCGAGGACGAACCTCCCAAGGACTCCTTCGACACCGATGAAAAAGAGGACCTCTCCTTCATGAGGGATCCCGAGCAGACCATCAGGATCGGCAGGACCTCTTACGTCCGGGGGTTCATCGTCGGAACCCTCATGCCGAAGGGCAAGGTCTGGTGGAAACAGTCACCCGGATGGACCTCCGGCCGCTCGGCCATGCTGGGCGAGCTCATCAACGCCGCCGATCCGGGCACCCTCAAGATGATGCTCGCCAAATCCAAGCGCAGTGGCAGCACCTACGCCGGAGAGATCACCCTCAAGGAGCTCATCAAGCTCTCGCCCTGGGCGCGCACCACCATATGGTGGGGCGTCAATGACAAGGCAGTCGTGCGCTGGAAGCTGGTCGTGAGCGCCTCAGGCCTGCCCCACCGGCTGACCACCTACAGCTCCTTCGGCAATAAGAAGCGCGCGGAGATTCGCTACACGGGCTGGGGGCGCAATGTCTCCATCAAAGCCCCTGCGGCCGCCACGGTGACCACGAAGCTGAAGGGAGCGGAGGGCCCCTTCCTGCCCAAGGCTCCAAACCGCTAAAGGGGGGCGGCCGGAACACGGCTTGTTGTCAACGAAGCTGTCACCACGTACACGCGAGCGGTGCTGATCCTGGCCAATGAACCCCGCTCGTCGGCTGTCGGCCCTTACAGAGCATCGAGGTGGGCCAGGAGCGCGGCCGCGGCCGCCGCCCGCGCGGCCGCCTTACTTGCCCCGCTCCCCTCACCGCGCACCGGCGTGTTCGTGGCGAGCAGACGGGTGCTGGCAGCCGCGGTGAAGGCCGGCGCGTGCGACGGGCCGGTCGACTCCACCTGCCAGGTGACCGCCTCGATGCGGCCTTGCTGGGTCAGCTCGTTCACCACGCTCACAGGATGACGCTCCCCCGGACCCGCTCCGCCCGACGACCCCGCCGTCACTGGCGCGGCCGCGGCCGGGCTGATCTGGATGCCGGCTTCCTTCAACCATGCCTTCAAGGTGAAGGTCTCCACCTTCAGGCTCTCGGCGGCTTGGCGGATCGTCAGCCCGCCCGAGAGCAACGTCTGGGCGATGTCGACGACGCGGGCGCGTTCGCGGCGCCGGTCTTCTTCGGTGGGCAGGTCCATCCGGGCGGCGTGCTCGGCCGCCCCGGCCTCCAGCATCTCCCCGGCGCGCACCAGGCAGGCGACGCTGCAGTACAAGCCGAGGCGGATGTGGCGGCCTTTGCCGCCGGGCGCGCGCTCGAGGAGATACCAGCCCGCCGGCACCCATACCCCGCGCTCGGCGCGCTGGCAGATCCGGCAGAAAAACGACCGCTCGCTCTCTTGGTGGCCACCGCGTGTGGCGGCCAGGCCGCCACGGCGACGCGAGGCCGGAACCAGATGCTGCTCGTCGGTACTCACGGCACTCCACCCTGCCAGAGCGGCCCCACCACCGAGTGCCGGACAAGCCCGGCGAACGGTACGGCAGAGGCAGCCAACCCGACACTCGACATGACAAGGGCCATGACAACAACCAGCGATCAAGACCGCAACAACAGCATTAAACGATCAGTAAGACACCATCACAGCAGTACAACCCATAGACACCATATGAACCATTTGTCAGACTCATCATCACAACACAAAGATCACAGAAAAGGATCTTGGACCAAGGTCAGGTTGGGCGAAGGAGTAGGTGCCGATCACGTTGATGTGCCGGCGGACGAAGGGCGACAAGCGCGCGACGTCTTCCTCGGCCAGGGGATAGTCCTCGGCTTTGAGCTGATCGAGGGCCCGGTCCATGTAGAAGGTGTTCCACAACGTGACGCAGTTGAGCACCAGGCCGAGCGCGCCGAGCTGGTCCTCCATGCCCTTGTGGTAGCGCTGGTAGAGCTCGCCCTTCTTGCCGTGGAAGATCTTCCCGGCCAGCGAATGTCGGGATTCTTGAAGGTTGCGCACGCCCTTGATGTCGCGCCGGTAGGGCTCTTCGACCGCGTAGGTGAGGATGTGGAGGGTCTTGAAGATGCGTCCGTAGTGGGCGATAGCCTCTCCGAGCGGGGTGGGGTTGCCGTCGCGCTGGATCATGCGCATCAGGTCGTAGGCGCGGATCTCGCCGGTGTAGATCGACACCACGACGCGCAGGATGTCGCCCCAGTGCCGTTTGATCTTCTCCAGATCGATCTTCCCGCGCGCGAACCGGGACAGGCTGCCGTAGTCGGCGTCTTGGATGCGCCAGCCCTTCTGGTCGGGAATGTCGGCCAGTGCGGGCCGGTACTGCATGCCCAGCAAGTGGACCAGGCCGAAGACGACGTCGCTGTAGGAGCCGGTGTCAGTCACCAAGACCTCCGGGCGCGGCCCACCATCACGCCGGAACGCCACGTCGATCATGTGGAGGGAATCGCGCACGGTGCCGGTGACGACCTTCGCCCCGAGCCCCACCCCACGGTCATTGATCATGTTGAGCCAGGTGACCCCTCGTGAGCGGCCAAAAAACTTCTTGTTCGGGCGGGTGTAGATCGAGGGCACCGGGACCACGAATCGCATCCCGTCGATCGCCGCGACCAGCCCGCCACCGAGCACCTGGGCGAAACCGATCTTGCCCTGCTCGTCAATCAGCGGGCCGTTGGC
The DNA here is from genome assembly GCF_053592655.1 of Streptosporangium sp. NPDC002607. Taxonomy (NCBI): domain Bacteria; kingdom Bacillati; phylum Actinomycetota; class Actinomycetes; order Streptosporangiales; family Streptosporangiaceae; genus Streptosporangium; species Streptosporangium sp. NPDC002607. The sequence continues at coordinate 66,006 of NZ_JBSFWD010000042.1, read as the reverse complement.
CAGGGTGTAGGTTTCGGCCGACAGGTATTTCTGCGCCACGTGCGACAGCCGGCCACGCTCCAGCGCGGGCGTCCCGGCTTTCACCACCGGCGCGTACCCGATGTTCAGCGCCTGGGCCGTCAGGCAGGCCGCGACCGAGATGGGGAAGTCGGCCAGCTTGCTCACCCCGCCGGCGACCGAGATGAACGCGGCCTCGAACGCCGGAACCCGGCCCATCACCTCCAGCAGCAGCTCGGGCAAGTCGACCCGCGGCAGCATCGCGAGGATCCGCTTGCGCAGGTCGATCAGGGACGGTGGCTCCGGCAGGGCGGTCAGCTTGGCCACGTGCAGTCGTCCCTCCGCGTCCACGCTCACGTCCACCCCGTCGCGCCCGGCCCGGCCCGCGACATCGTTGAGCGCAAGATGCAGTACCAGCGCGTGCTCGGCGAGCAATTGCCCAGGGTCCTCAGGCAGCTGAAGATCCACCAGCGCAGGCCCTTTGGCCGCCTCCCATCGCGCGCCGTCCAGCAGCTGCCCGCGTGGATCCCGCCAGCGTGCCGAGGCCTCGGCGTAGACGTCACGGCGCTTGAGGTGGCGGTGGAACTGGGTGAGCACGCACATGGCGTAGGCGTTCTTGTCCACGGTGCTGCCGTTCGGCAGGCGCTTGAACACCAACCGCTTCCAGGACCCGGTCACCAGCGCGGGATCGATGTCGGCATCGGTGACCTTCTTCTTGCGGCCGTCCAGCAGCCGAGGCAGCTGTTTCATCGCCGCCAGCGCCCGCGCGCCTTCGGCGTTGGACCCGAACTCGATCACCGTGGTCAGCGTCTTGAGGAACCCCGACACAGTCGCGATCCGGGAGGCCAGCAGCGCCCGCATCTCGCCGTCGGAGTCGGCGTCGGGCGGCGGCACCATCTCGGTCACCGCCGCGACAGCCTCCCGCAACTCCCGCCTGGGCACGATGGCGTCGATGGCCTCCCACACCTGATCCAGCCGGAGTTCCTCGCCGTACTCGCTGACCTCCAGCAGCATCTCCACCGCCGCGGCGAGCGTGGCCGAGTGCTTGGCCAGCTTCGGATGCCGGCGGGCCCGCTCCTTGTCGGTCGCGCTCTCGGCCTTGCCGAGCAGCTCGGTGGTGACCAGTAGATCCAGCATCTCCAGGCAGTCGTCGACTGCCTTGCCCTCCAGGTAGATCCCCGTGGCCAGCAACGTGGCGAGCTGGCGGGAAGGGCCGTGGCGGCGCAGGGTGGTCGCCGTGGCCTGCATGCCGTAGCGGGCCAGGTCCACCATCCGCCGGTGCGGCACCTGCGGTGGCAGCACCATCGCCCCCAGCCTGACCCCGAGGATCTCCGCGGCACGCTCCAGCGCCTTCTCCAGGTTCCTGCCCGAGGGCACCGCCGGGCTCTTGCGCCAGCGTTCCAAGTCTGAGGCACGTCTGCCGTCGGGCACCTCCAGCAGCATCTCCAAGATCACCCGCTGCCGTGGCGACAACACCTCGTGCAGGGTGTCGTAGAGCCGGTCGGTGGCCTCATCACGCACCCGCGCGACCAGCCGGGCCAGCGTGGTCACCCCCGGCAGCAGGACCTTGTTGGTGCGCAGCCACGTCACCCCGTCGTAGAAAATCGTCTTCTTGCCGTCGCCGGTGTTCCACGCCCGCGCGTCAACCCAGGCGACGAACTCCGCTTCCGCCTGGGAGAACTCTTTCAACACGTAAGCGTCCCGGATCACCTCCTGGTGCTCGAACGGCGTGTTGCGCCGCTCGGTATACCGGCTGATCTGCGAGATCTCCTCGATCCCGAGCTGATCGCCGAGGTAGTGCAGCACCTCGTCGAGTACGTCCAGCGGATCGGTCAGGAAACGCCCGATGAACCGAGCGGTGGTCAGCTGGAGGGCGAAACCAAGGCGGTGGTGCGCCCCGCGCCTCTCGGTGATCAGCGCCCGATCCGCGTCGTCCAGGAAGAAAAACCGCTCCAGCTCCGCCTGCGACGGGGCCCCAGAGAACCGGCCGTACGCGGCCGCCTCATCATCACTCAAAAACTCGACTGGCATAGCCGCCGAAAGTAGGGCAGTCCCAGCAACCAGGGCGAGCAGAAGATCAAATAGTTAGCTGGGGCCGCTGCTAACGGGACTTTTCGTTCCGATGCTCGTCATGCCCCGTGGCCCCTTGGACGGGGCGACGGTCCCCGGGCCGATGGTGCTGGCCAACGATGCGTTGGAGACCGGGGCGTACATGGTCGTCCCCGGTGAAGAGCGCCGGGCGGTGTATGAGCCGCTCCAGGACGCCGATCCCTGGATCTGGCACTACCGGGGGATGCTGCCGTCCTGACGTCACGTGCTGGGGTGGGCGGCCCCGGTGAGCGGGACCGAGCGCGCGTGGCGGCGGCGGCCGGGACCGGCCTCCAGGCCGCATGCCCGGCCGGCTGGCCGCCGGGCGCGCGGCGGGCCGCGCGGCCGCAGGGCCGCCGCTTGACCCCTATAAGAACAATTCGGCAACTTAGCTACTGGGACCCCTGCGCAGCGCGTGCCTGGAGCACCGTGGCCGCCACCACCATCACGATCCCCAGCACCACGACACCGGCCCCGCAGAGGATGAGAATGCTCGCCACCTCGGGCTCCACCGGCGACGAGTTGTTGCGTCTCAGGGTCTTGGAGAGGAAGCCCAGCAACTGGGCCAGCAACGGGGTCTGTCTCAGAACGATCAGGATGACGGCGAGAACGCCGACGCAGATGGTGGTCACACCGGCGTTGCGGAGTCTGGCGATCGATCGAGGGGGCACAAGCGTGATCCTACGGAGGCGCGGCGACGGATTCCTCACCGTGCACCCGGCATCCTCGCGGGCTCGTTAACGCCACTGGCCCGCATCGGCGTGGGTTCTTTCGGCAACCGCCGTTTGGGTCCGCGGCGTCGCGGGTCGGGACCGGCCGCAGAGCCGCAGCCCTGCCCGTGTCCACCCAGCGGCACGTCGGCGTCCCGCGATGGCGGGGCGCCCTGGATCCCCGCGAAGGTGATCAGTCGTTCGCAAACGGGTTGCAAGCGCTCTGGTCCAGGTTGCGGTCATGAGCCGCTCACGTCGTACCAGGACGACCCGCAGTAAACGCCGCCCCACCTCTCCGCTGGTCAACCGAGTCGCGGCTCGCCGCAGCTATAGGAGTTCCGGGCCCTTTCGCAAGGTTCGCTGGAGTGACACGTCCGTTCAGTCACTCCTGAGGAATATCTGCATTGTGGTCATCATGTTCGCCCCAGGCGTGGGATGGACCGCGGCGGCCACCGTCCAGGCGATGCCCGACGTCCGGCTGGCGATCAGCGAGAGCGCCGCACCTGGAACCGTGACCGTGCTGGGGTGTCAGGACTACTCCAGACGAAAGCGGTTCTGCTATGGAACCTTCGTCTACGACGCTACCGGCGAGACGGTCCAGGTCAGCGCCCATAGGAAAGCGGATCCGGGCGACGTCTACGCCGCCCGGATCACCCCCGAAGGCGACAAGGCAGGGCTGCGGGACGTGAAGGGCGTGTTGGCCCACCTCACCTCCGCGTTTGGCGGCCTGGCCCTTCTAGGAGTGGCACTGATGGGCTTGGTGTTCTTCGCACCGGTGAACAGGTTGTGGCCGTTCATGTCCGCCGCCGGCGCGGTAGCCGTGGTGGGGGTGGTGGGCACGGTCGCCGGCTCTATCGCGTCCAACACGTGACCGGTCGACCGAGTCCGGCTTGGCCTGCCCGCAGCCGGCCAAGGTGGCCCCCACTCTGGTCGGCGTCACCAGGGGCAAAGTAGCTCTGTGTGACATGGAGCTTCGCTTCGGTTCGGCCCCAGCCGATCAGGGCGCGAAATCTTTCGGCAACTCGTTCCTGCCGGCGGCCCTCCGGGGCGGGCCGCCTGGAAAAAAACAGTGAAGAAAGTTTGCATTCGATCATGGATGCCGGTCATCCGTCGCGCGACGGCTGTGAGGGGGTCATCGCGCCGTTATCCCTTTCTCTCGTACTTGGTCTGCCCCCCTACATCGGACTGCGGTCGGTACGGTTCAGCCGTCGCGTCAGCGCCGGCGCTGCTCGGCCCACCGATGCCGGACGTCGGCCACCAGCTCGGCGACCGCGGTGTCCCGGGTGGCCGGGTGGCTGCCGCGGCCCTTGCCGCTCAGGTGGTAGACGGTGCCGCCGCCGCGGTGACGGGCCTCCCATCCCGACCGGGTGCCGCGGGCCGACAGGTGCGGTCGGACGGTGCCGAGGATGTCGCCGGCGACGATGACCCAGGAGCCGCCGTCGACATCGCCGGTGGCGACGAGCTGGACGGCGGTGAGCTCGTCGTCGCTGTACCAGCGCCGCCGGTTGGCCGGGTCACCGTAGCGCTCCCAGGGCGAGGGTGTGGTCTCGGCCGGTGGAGCGGGCACGGCGGCCGGTGCGGCGGCGGGGCCGGGCGCGTCGTCGACCACGTCGGGGACAGATGTCTCCAGCGTCTTCGGCTTCGTGGCGGGCTCCTTCGGTGCGACTGCCTCGACCGCCTGCACGGGGAGCGGGGCGGGCGGCTGGCCGTCGGCCGCGCCGATGGTCGGGTCGGCCTCGACGCCGTGACGTTGCAGCCACTTGAGGGCGGTGGCGGGCTTCATCGCAGCGCGCTCACCCAGCAGGCGGCCCAGCAGCCGCTGTTGGACGCCCGCGCCCCGCAGGTGCCGGGCCATCGTCAGCAGCTCGGCCTCCAATTCGCTCTCCCGGGCCCGTACCTGACCGAGCGCGGTCGCCAGTTCCTCGAATCGCGTCACCGACGCGCCTACCGAATCCATGTCCTCAGTGTGAAGACATATGTCTTCACTGTAAAGACGTATGCCCCCAACGGGTGTGGGTTTTCCCAACTCACGGGAATACAGATTCCCGTGAGTTACCGACCGGTACGGCCGGGTTTTCCGGGGCCCGCATCGGGGTCTGGGCGGTGATGCCGGGCCCGCCCGGCGCGGCCGCGCTGCGGAGCCGTTCGCCGTCGGCGAGCCGCTCGGCCTGGGCGGGCAGAGGGTGATGCAGACACCTTTAAGTCGATCTCAAGCGTGATCTTCTACACCTACAGGTGTGAATACGACTCCTCCGCGGCAGCGCCGCTCACTATCTCGCCGCACCCTGCTCCTGGGCGGGCTCGGCGCCCTGGCCATCGGCGTACCGACCACGGCCGCCTGCACCACCGTCATACCGATCACCTTCGACCCCACACAGAGCACCCCCGACCTCACACCGAGCGCCACTCTCACCGGCCATACCAGGCCGGTCGCCGCGGTGGCCTTCAGCCCGGACGGCGAAACCCTCGCCACCACCAGCTTCGACGGCACGGTGCGGTTGTGGGACGTGGCTGGCCGCAAAACCGTTGCCACCCTCACCGGCTACACCGGCTGGGTCCGCTCGGTGGCCTTCAGCCCGGACGGCAAACTCCTCGCCACCGGCAGCGACGACAACAACGTCGAAGGAGTCGAAGGAACGGTGCGGTTGTGGGACGTGGCTGGCCGCGACACCGTCGCCACCCTCACCGGCCACACCCGCGAGGTCCGCTCGGTGGCGTTCAGCCCGGACGGCGAAACCCTCGCCACCGGCAGCACCGACAACAGCGTGAGGTTGTGGGACGTGGCCGGCCGCAAAACCATCGCCACCCTCGACCACCTCGACTGGGTCTTCTCGGTGGCGTTCAGCCCGGACGGCGAAACCCTCGCCACCGCCAGCGCCGACAACAGCGTGAAGTTGTGGGACGTCGCGAGCCGGAAGACCGTCGCCACCCTCGCCGGCCACACCGAAAGCGTCTTCTCGGTGGCGTTCAGCCCGGACGGCAAAACCCTCGCCACCGGCAGCGACGACAACAGCGTGAAGTTGTGGGACGTGGCCGGCCTCAACATCGTTGCCACCCTCACCGACCACACCAACAGCGTCTCCTCGGTGGCGTTCAGCCCAGACGGCAAAACCCTCGCCACCGCCGACACCGACAACAGCGTGAGGTTGTGGGACGTCGCGAGCCGGAAGACCGTCGCCACCCTCACCGGCCACACCGACGAGATCTACTCGGTGGCGTTCAGCCCGGACGGCAAAACCCTCGCCACCGCCAGCGCCGACAACAACGCGAAGTTGTGGCCGACCCGCTGACCCAGTAGATCATCACCGCTTCAGCCCTACCGGGGGGCAGACCAAGTACGCCGGAAAGGGCTAATAGGGCTGGTCGGGCGATGGAGACGGCAGCCGGGGTTTCGGCTGTGGATAGCCGTGCCCGGGGTGGGGCCGGATTGGCTCCCGCAGCGGTCTCACTGCTCTGACCTGGTCAGACGCCGTCTCGGGAACCGGACAGAATCCATGCACTGTCCGGTATATGGCTCGGGGCATCTCCGGCCTGCGGTCAGTCCTCCCCTACCGGGACGCTGCCTGCTTTCTCTCGGATCAGGTGGCCGGTCCCCTCCGGTTCAGAAATGAGCAGCTCCGCGTTCGCGTGAGAACGAGTTGTGGGAGCAGATCGAGGGCCCGGCTGCTCTCGCCTTCGGACTTCGATCTTGCTCCGGGAATGGATCGTTTGCGAGAGTAGGTACCCGGTCTCCTCTTCTCAACAGGGGGCATGAGTTGGGCCGATCGGCCCAACTGTCAACTGATGTGACAGTAAGCCCGGCTCACCGTTCCACTCCTACTGGCAGGTCCGGATGGCGGACCGCCCGACCGGTGTCGGAAAACGTGTTGAGAAGTTGGAGTGTTCACCAACTCCGGGCACCCTTTACCGCCACTGGCCGTTCCGTTGTTGCTCAAGCTCCGTCTCGCATGGCGCGACCCCGGCATGTGGCTGCCCCGGGCCCTGGGCCACCGTGCTGACCTCGCCCGCGTGGTGGCGCCTGCCGGACGATGACCGAGAGGCCCACCGGTCCGGGGTCGAACCCGCCTTCTGGACCAACCGCCAGGTCCGCCGGAGCGGTCTGTGTACGTCGTGCTGGATGCGCGAGAGCGAGCCCGACATCCTCATTCTGCGACGGTGGCCGGTGCTCGGCCGCCTGACACGCGGCCGCGGAATCAACGGTCAGCGCTGGAAGCGGTAGCGGATCTGGCTGTACGTCTCGCCCTTGCCGAAAGCGAATCCGACCTCCGGATCGATGCGGTACAGCAGAACCTTGCCGGAGCGGATGGCATCACCGAGGCCATACCAGGTGCCGTCCGAGCTGGTCAGGAGGTCGCCGTACTTGCCCTCGTAGGCGTCGGCGGTGGTGCTGCGTTCAGCCGGGTCGCACACCAACTCGGCACGTCCCTCGATGGTGATGTCGATACCGTCCAGGACGTTCGTGCCGGTCGTCATGACGCAGTGGTCGTTGGTGTGGAGGTTACGCGTCTTGCGCTCTTGGTCGCCGGTAGCGAAGTACAGGGCGCCGCCGGTCCAGACGGCCAGCAACGGTGTCACGTGGGGTCGGCCGTCGGGGCGGACGGTAGACAGCCAGAACAGTCGCGCCTGCTCCAGCTCACGCAGTGCGATCGGCCAGGGGATCACGTCGGCGCCGGAGTCGCTGAAGGGGCCGATCTCGGCGACCGGGTCACAGCCGGACATGGAAGCTCCTCAATGGGTCAGGCGGGAATGCGGTCGGTCACGATCTGGTCAACGGGAGGCGCCGCGGTCTCTTTGGGGACCGGTGCCGATCGCTTGCCGAGCATGGCCAGAGCGATGACCAGGCCCAGTGCCGCGACGAGGCCGACCACGCCGAACGCGGCCTGATGACCGGGAACCAGCGTCTGCGGCGCGGCGATCCCAGGCGTGGGTGCATGCGCGGCGACAACGCTGCCGGCGATGGCTACGCCGAGGGCAGTGCCAACCGCGAAGCAGGTATCGGCGAGTCCGGCGGCCAGACCGGAGTGCCGTTCGGCGACACCGGTGAACGCCGCGATCTGGGCACAGACGGTGGCGGTGCCCATGCCCGCCCCGAAGACCAACAGGGCAAAAGTCAGCAGTTCCGGCGAGCTGTGCTCGGACACCACCCGGGTGAGCAGCAGGCAGGCTCCACCGAGCAGGGCAGTGCCGACGGTCGCGACCGGACGCACGCCGATCCTGGTCACAACCCGCTGGCAGACCAGAGCGCCGACGACGGCCGCCACGGTCATCACCCCGGCCGTGAGGCCGAACCGCACGGGCGACCAGCCGAGCACCGACTGCGCGTGGGCGGTGAGGATGATGAGCATGCCGTCGACCGCCATGCCCGTGACGAGAAGCAGGAGGTCGCCACCGACCAGGGAACGCGACCGCAGGACCCCGAATGGCACCAGCGGCGCCTTGGACCGCCGTTCGATCACGACAAACAAGCCGGTCAGCGCCATCGCACCCGCCAGCGGCCCGAGGACCTGGTGGCTGGACCATCCGACGTCAGGGACGCCGGTGATGGCGTAGACGAACAGCACGAGAGCCGAAGTGACCGTCAGCGCCCCGGCCAGGTCGAAGGAGCGGACACGCACCTCGTTCCGGCTCTCGATCAGCACCACCGGCGCGAGGATCAGCACCACCACCCCGACCGGGACGTTGATCCAGAAGACCCACTGCCAGCCGAGCGTATCGGTGATCAGGCCGCCCAGCAGCAGCCCGGCGGTGGCACCGAGCCCTCCGATCCCGCCCCAGATTCCCAGTGCCCTGTTCCGCTCGCTGCCTTCGGCGAAGGCGTTCATCACCATGGACAAGGCTGCGGGGGCGATGATGGCGGCCGACACACCCTGCAAAGCGCGGGCTGCGACCAGGGCTTCGACCGTCGGGGCGAACCCGCATCCCAACGAGGCCACCACGCGCAGCGACATTCCGGCCAGGAAGACCCTGCGGCGGCCGAGCAGATCCGCGGCGCGGCCGCACAACAGCAGCAGGCCCGCAAAGGCCAGCGCGTAGGCCGTGACCGCCCACTGGACGGCGAGGCCGAGCGCCCGAAACTCCCGCTCGATGGCCGGCAGGGCGGTGAGCAAGCTGGTGCCGTCCAGGATGGTCATGAAGAACGCCGTGCCCAGCAGCACCAGCACTCGCCACCTCAAGGCGGCCGCCCGCGGGCTCACTCATGCCCTCCCGCACCCAGCTCGACGCCCAGCGCGTCAAGCCAGTCGCCGGTGCCGTGCTTCCGCCAGGAGGGCTCCTCCCGGCCATCGAGGAAGGCGCCCTGCTCGGTGAGGACCAGCTGCGTGCCCCCATCGGCCGGGCAGAACGCCACGGTCGTCAGCGACACCGTCGCTAGGTCGTCTCCCACGTGCAACATGGAGGTGTAGACGATGCGCTCGTCTGGGACGATGTCGCGGTACAACGACTCAAACGTCATCGACAGGCCGCTGTCCGGGTGGCTGCGGTTGACCTCCCGGCCCCCGACCCGGAAGTCCAGTTCATGGTCCGCATCGGGGGTGGAGAACCAGCGGGCCTTCGCCTTCGGGTTGGCCCATGCCGCGAACACCCGGGCCGCCGTGGCCGGGTAGAGGCGTTCGAGGGTGAACGTGGCGTGTGTGACAGAACGGTCGATCATCACAAGCTCCCTTGCTCCGGTGTGCCGGGATCATCGAGCAGGTAGTCGCCGAGCCGGTCCAGGCGTCGTTCCCAGGACGTGCGCTGCTCGGCAAGCCAGTCCTCGGCCGTCCGCAGTACGTCCGGCTCGATGCGGCAGGTGCGGACGCGGCCGATCTTCTCGGATCTGACCAGCCCGCACGCTTCCAGCACCTGGATGTGCTGCATGACCGCCGGTAGCGACATCTCCAGTGGCCTGGCCAGTTCGCTGACCGACACCGGCCCGCGGATCAGGCGCTGCACCATCGCCCGGCGCGTTCCATCCGCCAGCGCCTGGAACACCCGGTCCAGCGATCCGCCATAGTTAGGCATGTCCTTAACTATGAGTCGGCACACATTTATAGTCAAGTACTTCCTTAACAATGACCCGATCGTGGTGGCCCGATCTCCTGGCGGGCTCGCGCATTCGGCCCTGTTCTCGTACAGCCACGGCGAACGGACATGCAGCACTGCGTGATGCTCGGAGCCGGCCCCGGCTCTCCTACCGCCGGGCCGAGGAGATCTTCGAGGAGAACACCCGGCTGCCGGCCAACCCGCTCGCCTCACCCGAGGACATCGAGGACCTGAACGGGTGGACGCTTCACCGGCTACGTCACAGTGCCCTGACACACGACGCCAAGGACGGCACCTCCACCCCGATACTGCTGGCCCGCTCCCGTCACGCCTCCGTCCGCTCCCTGGAGCGGTACGCCCGCCCTGGCGTCGACTCGGTCGCCCGACACGTCGCCGAACACCACGGCCGGGCGGTGCGCCAGCGCCCGGGCGATCGCCACCCGCTGCTGCTGGCCGCCGGACATCTCGCTCGGGCGATGCCCTAGACGGTCGCCCAGCCCCAGCACCCGCACCAGATGCGCCATCCACTGCCGATCCACCCGAGGGCCGCCGATCCGCTCGCCCAGTGTGATGTTCTCCTCTGCGGTCAACGTCGGAATGAGGTTGAACGCCTGGAAGACGAACCCCAGCCGATCCCGCCGCAGCGTCGTCAACTGCCCGTCCGACAACCGCGCCAGATCGGTTCCCCCGATCAGCACCGACCCCGACGTCGGCCGCTCCAGACCCGCCAGGCAATGCAGCAGCGTCGATTTCCCAGACCCCGACGGCCCCATGATCGAGGTGAACCGGCCCGCCTCGAACCCCACGGAAACCCGGTCCAGAGCCGTCACCAGCGAACTCTGGCGGCCGAACGTGCGCGTCAGATCGACCGCGTGGACAACAGGCGGCTGCCCGGCAGTACTCGGAACCTCACCCGAATGCGAAGACGAAAAAGACATGCCTCCATCACACGTCAGGTACCCCACGCGGCTTGGCGGCTGGGGACGCGTCCGGGAGTAGAACGCTCAACACGCCGATGAGGAACGCCGACTCGTTGTCGCCGGTAGCTCAGACGACCGCCGACCATAACCGGGTGTGCCCGCAGGCCTCCAGTTATGACCTGTGCAAATCTCCCGGCGACACACACCTGAACGAAAAGTCACGGTAAGCCACTCAACTCTCCTCTGCTAACGGGACTTTTCGTTCGGATGCTCGTCATGCCCCGATTACTACCGGGACCCCAGATAGGTCGGCCAGGGCGCGCATCGCCATGCGGCGGGTGACCTGAGTGCCGTTGAGGCAGCGCAGGCTGTGCTCGGCGAGCTCGCCGGCGCTGGTGCCGATCGCGGCGGTCAGGTCGGCGGAGCCGGTCGCGGCCATCAGGTCGGCGGCGGCCACAGTACCGACCCCGTAACTAGCTCACGCGGGGGAGGTGGTTCGCCCTCACGGGGGATCATTTGTCCTCAAATGCCGCGAGAGAGTGCAGCTATGGCGATCAAACTGCTACATGCGGCCCCGGCCACCAGCGACACCGAACAGCCCGTCCCACGCTGGGCGCTCCGTGCCGCCTACGCGCTTCCCTGGCTGCTGCTCCCCTCGTGCCTGTGGCGGTTGCCGTTTGCCTTTCACTTCGACATGGGCCAGCTCAACGATGCGCTTGTGGCACCGTTGTGGATCACTATCCCCTATGTCTTCGGGCTCAGTGTGCTCACTGAGTTGGTGGCGCTGCTCAGCATCGGTCTGGTGCGCGGCTGGGGCGAGGTGGTCCCGAGCTGGATCCCGGTCATCGGCGGCAGACGTGTGCCGCCGATGGCGGCGGTCGTCCCTGCCATGGTCGGTGGGCTGTTTTTGACCGCGATCTCGGTCTGGATGGCGCTCACCTGGGTCGGCGTCTCCGACGGTATAGCGTACGAGAACGACTGGTGGCAGGCGCTGGCCAGGGTGTGCATCACCCCGGTCGCGCTGTGGGGCCCGATAGTGCTCGCCCTGGCCTACGCCTACCACGTGCGCCGTCGCCCCGCCCGCGGTTAGGGGATGCCTTGCACGGTACCCGCCCGATACCTCCACAGCACCGCCACACCCGGGACCGTCTCAGACCCGGGTCCCGGCGCCGGTGCCGCCGACGATCAGGTCGGTCAGCGCCGTGACCGCGTCCGCGACGGTGACCCGCCCCCGGTTCAGCTCCGCGGCGATCGCCTCGGCCGCGCCGAGCGCGCCGGCGCAGCGCAGCCGGAGGGCTTCCGGCGTGAGGCCGGAGTACGGCCGCAGGGCGGTGGCCATCAGGTTCGTGTAGTCGTCGAGCAGTTCGCGCTCGATCGCCTCCATCTCCGGGTTGCCCTTGAGCGCGGCGGAGACGACGGTCCACTCCGGCATGTCGGTGGCGCAGGCGAAGTAGGCGGCGCTCAGGACGCGGGCGATCTCGCGGGGGACGGCCGGGGCGTCTCGCAGGGCCTCCTTCGAGGCGGCCCGGTGCCGCTCGTCGAGCCGCCGGTAGAGCGCGATCAGCAGGCCGGGGCGGGTGCCGAAGTGGTCGTAGACGATCGGTCTGCTCACTCCGGCGGCCTCCGCCAGGCTGAGCAGCGTGAGGCTGTCGGTGCCGTGGGCGCGCACGATCGCCATGGCGGTGTCGAGCAGTTGCTCCCGCCTGGCCGGCTTGGACAGGCGAGTCGATCCCGTGGTCATCGTCCTCCCTTGCGTTGCCTCCCAGCGTAAGCTACAAAATGTAAGTTACAGAATGCAGGTTAGCGAGAGGACATCACCGTGGAGCACTCCGTACTGATCATGGGCGGATCCGGCCAGGCGGGCGCGGGGACCGCAGCCCTCCTGCGCCGGTGGTACCCGGAGCTGCCGCTGACGATCGCGGGCCGCGATCTCGGCCGCGCCCGCCGGGTCGCCGACGAGCTCGGCGCCGCGACAGCCGTGACCATCGATCTGCGGCGGAGCGACCTCGGCCTCCAGCGGACCGACGGCTACTCGGCCGTCGTGGCAACGGTGTGGGACAGCCACCTGAACGGACTGCGTTACGCACAGGACCGCGGCCTGCCGTACGTCAGCATCTCCAGCGGCCTGGTCGACATCGGCCCCGAGGTCGTCGCCGCCGGCCTGCGAGCCGACGCGGCGCCGATCCTGCTGGCCAGCCACTGGTACGCCGGGCTCGTCGTCCTCGCGGTGCTCGACCTCGCCAGGGAGTTCGACCGGATCGACACCATCGAGGTCAGCGGCGTACTGGATGAACAGGACAGCGGCGGGCCCGCGGCCACGGTGGACATGGCACGCCTGCTGGCCGCCAGCTCGGCGGGACACGTCCGCCGCGACGGCGTCTTCGGCTGGGTCAGCGGCCCCGACGCGCAGGTGGAGGTCACCAGCGTCGACGGCACCGTCCTGCCCGCCCAGATCGTCCCCATCCTCGACGTGCCGAGCCTGGCCGTCGCGACGGGCGCGCCCAACGTCCGCTTCGCGTTCGCGATCGGCGAATCCGCGGGCCGGCGCCGCGGCGGACCCGCGTCCACGGAGGTCAAGATCGACCTCGAAGGCGTGGACCGCGCGGGCGCACCACTCAGGACGAGCCGCTACCTCCTCCACCCGGAGGGGCAGCGCCCCCTGACGGCACTCGGCATCGCCCTCGGCGTCGAACGGCTGCTCGGCCTGCGCGGCGACCCCGTGCCACCCGGCATCCACACCCCCGAGGCGTTGATCGACCCCGCCTACGCGGCCGAGCGGATGACAGAGATCGGCGCCACCTTCGCCGACGCACGAGACGATCACTGACTCCGCCGATCGAGAATCGCGGGCGGCGCACCCGTGAGATGACCTGGTTCATGATGGCTTTGTCAGGCACGGGCCGCCCTGCCGGGGCCCCATCGGGGTGGATGAGGCCCACACCCGGCTGATCTTCGGCGATCAGCCGGCCAGCGCCGCACCTTACGGCCGCCGAGCCGGTTCATCTCCTTCAAGATGGCCACCGCCTCCATCAGCTCGGCCGTCCCTGGCCCGCCCTGGAAGTCGATCGCGGCCAGCACGTTCGGAGTTAACTGGCGCAGGTAGGTGTAGGAGGACTCCAGCTCCGACAGCCGACCGTGATCTCTGGGCAGCGGCTTCCACGCATCGGAGGTGATCTCCCGCAGCCGCTGCATGCCGATCCGCTCGCGCAGCATCCCGCCCACCTCATCGTCGGGAATCGACGGGTCGGCCAGCACCGGCAGGATCATCTCCATCACCAGCTGCCGAGCCTCACCCTTCTTGGCCCGCTCGACCAGCGCCTCATCCGTCTTGGACTTCGCCCGCGACTCACGAGCCGACACCGCCTGGTCGAACAGGGCCACCACCTCATCCAGCTGGTCGACCGCGGCCTGGACGACGAAGGCCAGCAGGATCGGGAACTTACGCTCCTTGCGCCGCTCCAAACCCTGATTGCTCGAACGGCGCGCGACTTGCGCCAGGAACCGGCGCCGCTCGTTCGGCAGCACCGACACATCCATCTGGTGGGCGTCGATCGCGCGCAACCAGGTCAGCTTGTCGATCGCGGTCTTCACCGACGTCGCCGAAGCGTCCCTGGCCGGACTGACCAGCCACTCCAGCCGGGTCATCCCCAGCCCCGCATCCACCACCAGCATCCGCTCCAGATCGGCACGGAGCTCCTTTGTCAGCAGGTGCCCCACCAGCTGCGAGGTCAGATCGGAGGCCGCCTTGCGGGCGGCGCCGACCATCTTGGCCAAGATGAGCGCGCCGGGCCGGATCACCTTGGCCGCCATCAGATACTCGCGCGCCAGGTTGAACAGCAGCGTCGGCGCGTCGTGCTCCATCGCCCGGTCCAGCAGGAACTGCTCCAGCTCCTTCATCGCCTGACTGCCCGCCGGGGCGGTCTGCCACTCCAGATACTTGGCGACCTGGCCGAGATGGTTCGAGCGGGTCTGATCGCGCTTGCCGTACAGCCGCAGCGCCGCTGGCGACACACCCAGCCGCTCCGCGACCCGGGCCACGGCCGCCGGCGGCGCCGAACCCACATCGTCGGGCACAAACCCGAGCCACGGCAGCGTGCAGAGCTGGACCAGCATGCCCAGCTGGTCCACGGAGCGCCGCCCACGACCTGGATCAACGAACGCCACGTCAGCCGCCGTTGGCGTGAAATACCGGATCAACTCATCTGCACTGATCTCCGGGAACGAACGCAGCTGCTCCAACTGCTCCTCGGAGAACATCTTCTCTGACAACGCACCACTCCACGTGCCGTACCGGACAAAACCGGAACGAACGTAGCGGCAGTGATCATCAACCCGCCACAGGAGGTCAAACTCCTCCGTTACCGCAGGTCAGACGCTACTTCGTTGAAAATTTCTTCATTGCTACCGAGACCCCGGAATACGGCAGATTCGGGCCGCCGAGCCTCTGACATGCGACGTTGCAAGCCCAGCCGCCCGTCGTCCGGAAACGTACACGTTCTCGGACGACGGGCTCACCTGCGCGAATGCCGTCCGAAAACCTACGTCCAAGAAGTCCCTGTCGCTCGACGGCCCATGCCAGCCGTATTCCGGTGGCACCCCATCTACTGGGTCAGCGGGTCGGCCACAACTTCACGCTGTTGTCGGCGCTGGCGGTGGCGAGGGTTTCGCCGTCCGGGCTGAAGGCCACCGACCAGACCTCGTTGGTGTGGCGGGTGAGGGTGGCGGCGGTGTTGTGGCCGGCCACGTCCCACAACCGCACCGTGTTGTCGCCGCTGGTGGTGGCGAGGGTTTCGCCGTCCGGGCTGAACGCCACCGAGGTGACAAAGGAGGTGTGGCCGGTGAGGGTGGCGCTCGGTGCGAGGTTGGCGGCGCTCGGTGTGGGGTCGGGGGTGCTCGATGTGGGGTCGGGGGTGCAGGCGACCATGGTCGGCACGCCGATGACGGCCAGGGCGCCGAGTCCGCCCAGGAGCAGGGTCCGGCGAGATAGTGAGCGGCGCTGCCGTGGCGGGGTCGTATTCACACCCGTAGGTGTAGAAGATCACGCTTGAGATCGACTTGGAGGCCTCTGCGTCGCCTTCTGCCCGCCCGGGCCGAGCGGCTCCGGAGCGCGGCCGCGCCGGGCGGGTCCGGCATTACCGCCGGGGCCCCGGTGTGCGCCCCGGAAAACCCTGTTGTACCGGCCGGTAACTTGCGGGAACGGTGGGTGACCTTCCCGAAGGGGTCGTAGGCGACCGAGTCGACCAGTGCGGTGCCGGAAAAGGTGGCGACCATATCCCCGTGTAGGTCGCTCATGGTGGCGAGCGCGGGGCTTGCGCCTTCTTGCAGGCTGAGCAGGCCACCGAAAGGGTCGCGCCCGTACTTGGCCATGGTGGCATTGGTGCCGTCAGCGGCGGTGACGAGGTCATTGCTCAGGCCGGAGTAGGTGAAGCGCTGCTGGGTGGTGCCGGCGGTGCGTGAGGCCATCCGGCCCAGCGCGTCGTAGCCGTAGGTGGCCTCACCGTCGGAGACCATTCGGTCGAAGGCGTCGAAGACGAGGTTGCGGGTGATGCCCGCCTTGGTTTCGGTGGCGGTGGTGCCGCGGGGAGTGTAGGTGTAGTCGACGCCGGCGCCGGAGGTCAACTGGTTGCGCTGGTCGTAGACGAAGGTCTCGCTGCCGGCCTTGGTGCGGCTGCCTGAGTTGTCCCATTCGTAGGTGGTGACGGCGCCGCCGGGCGCGGTCCAGGAGGTCAGCCGTCCGGCACGGTCGTAGCCATAGGTGTTGACGCCGGCGCCGGCGGTGCCGGTAGTGGGCTTAGTGGTGAGGCTGTCGTCTTTGTCCCACCCGTAGACGATCTTCGACAATTCGGTGCCGGAGCTGTTCTTCACCGCCTGGGAGGTGAGCCGGTCGACGGCGTCGTAGCCGTAGGTTTGGGTGCCCGCCGGGGTGGCTGAGGTCTTGGTGGTGAGGCGGTCGGCGTTGTCGTAGCCGTAGGTCCAGGTCCGGCCGGTCACCGGGTCGGAGGCGGTATTGAGCCGGTCGGCGCCGTCCCAGGTGTAGGTCGCGGTGCCGGTCGGGTCGATGCGCTGGGTGGGGTTGCCTGCGGCGTCGTAGGTGTAGGCGGCGACCTGGTTGGTGGCCTTGGAGACCTTGGTCAGCAGGCCGCGGTCGTTGTATTCCAGGGTGTAGTCACCGATCGCGGTCATCCGGCCCGCCTGGTCATAGGTGACGGTGCGCGTGGGGGTGGTCACCGACGCGCCGCTGCCGCTCTCCTCTGTCACCCGGTTCAGATGGTCGAAGGTGCGGTCGATGCGCACCCCGCCCGGCTGCAGGGTGGCGGTGGTGTTACCGGCGGCGTCGTAGACGCTGGTCCAGGTCCGGTCGGCCACATTCGGGTGGGCGGCGGTGGATGGTTCGATGATGGATTCGACTAAACCCAGGCTGTTATAGGTGGTCCAGACGGGGTTACCGCGGCCGTCGGTGGTGCGCGTGCGGGCGCCACTGGCGTCGTAGCCGAACGTCGAGGTGATCGACGTGCTCGCGGCGACTGGCTCGACGAGAGAGGTCATTCGGCCGAGCTCGTCGAATGTGCGCTGGGTGACGTGACCTTCACCGGAGGTAGTGCTGGTCGGGTTGCCGGCTGGGTCATAGCCGAAGCCGAAGGTCCGCACCACTGCGTTGGTACTGGTGAGGTCCTTGGTCGCGATCTTGCGTCCGGCCAGGTCGTATTCGGCCTCGGTGGAGTTGTTAAGTGCGTCGGTCACCTTGGTGGTGCGGCCCAGCAGGTCGTAGCCGAAGGTGGAAGAGTGGTTGAGTGGGTCGGTGGCGACGGTGACCTCTCCGGCGGCGTTGACCGTGTAGCTGGTGGTCTTGTTGCCTGGGGCGACGGTTTTGGTGAGGTTGCCCGCCGTGTCGTAGGTCAGCGCGGTGGTGTGTGCGACGGTGGCGGGGATGCGCTCGATCTGCGTGGTGGTGATGGTGCGGCCCAGATCGTCGTAGGTGGCCTCACGTCGAGCCCCGGTGGGGTCTCCTCGCCCTCGGGTGCGTACCAGCCGCGGGCCGCGGGCAGCCGGAGAGCGGGCCCGTCCACCTGCTGGTGGAGGTCTCCGAGGTCGGGGACGATATCGTGCGCGACGACGCAGCCAAGGACGACAGACCACAGCCGGGCGGCGTGGCCGAGCTGGACGACGGACGCGGCGATGCGGTGCTCGGGCGTACCGTACCGGGTCACCCGGTCGGCCACCAGATAGGCGAGCCCATCCGTGTAGGCGTCTGTGACGGGCCGCCAGGCGCCGTCGGTCTCGCCGACGGCGAGGGTGAAGAAAGGGCCCAGGTCGGCGAGGTCGACCAGTGCGGTGGCGACGGCTTCGGGCCGGGCGGGCCGCAGGCGGGTCATGTCAGCTCTCCCGCAAGCACGCTGATCTGCGGGACGCCGGTGCGGGGGTGCAGGGTGACCTCGGCCTCGACCCGGTAGACCTCGGCCAGCAGTGCCGTGGTGAGCACCTGGGCGGGCGGGCCCGCGGCGATCAGGCGGCCGGTGTCCATGACGCAGATCCGGTCACAGAACGCCGCGGCCAGGTTGAGGTCGTGCAGCGCGACGACGGCGGTCACCCCGAGCCGCCGCACCAGCCGCAGGGCGTCCAGTTGGTGGCGCAGGTCGAGATGGTTGGTCGGCTCGTCCAGCACCATCGTCCCGGCTTGTTGCGCCAGGGCGCGGGCGATGAGGACGCGCTGCTTCTCGCCGCCGGACAGCCGGTCGAACGGAGCCTGGGCGAGATCGGCGACGTCCAACTCCTGCAGCGCGCCCGTGACGATGGCCCGGTCGTCGGCGTCGTCGCCCTGGAACGCCCGCTTGTAGGGGGTGCGGCCCATCGCCACCACGTCGTACACGGTCAGCTCGAACTCGCCGGGCGCCTCCTGCAGGACGGCGGCCAGCCGCCGGGCCAGCCGCCTGCCGGTCATCCGCCAGACGTCTTCGCCGTCCAACGTCACCTGTCCCGACGTGGGGCGCAGTGCGCGGTAGAGGGTGCGCAGCAGGGTGGACTTGCCCGCGCCGTTGGGGCCGACAAGCGCGACGACCTCGCCCGGGGCGACGTCCAAGGACACCTCCCGCACCAGGACCTTGCCGCTGACGACGACGCCGACGCCCTCCAGGCGCAGAGCCGCGGGTCTGTCCGCCGGGATCACCGGGCCGCCCTCCGCCGCATGAGCCACAGGAAGAAAGGCCCTCCGGTCAGGGCGGTCAGGATGCCGATCGGGATCTCCTCGGGGGCGATCACACTGCGGGCGGCGAGGTCGGCGGCGATGAGGAAGGCCGCGCCCAGCAGGGCGACGGCCGGCAGCGCGCGCCGGTGGTCGGCGCCGACCAGCAGGCGCACCACGTGCGGCAGCATCAGCCCCACGAACCCGATGGAACCGCTGACCGCGACGATCGCGCCGATCATCAGGGCGACCAGCGCGAACAGCGCGCCGCGAAAGCGGTGCACGTTCAGCCCCAAGGCGGCGGCGGCCTCCTCCCCGGCCAGCAGCAGGTTGAGCGGGCGGCCAAGACCCAGCAGCACGCCGGTGCCGAGCAGCACCGCCGCCGCGGGGATCCAGACGAGGTCCCAGGTGGTGCCGGCCAGGCCGCCCAGCATCCAGCGCAGCGCCGAATCGGCCTTGTGCGGGTCGTTGGAGGTGACGATGAGGTAGCTGGCCACCGCCGAGAGGACCTCGGCCGTGGCGACCCCGGACAGCACCAGCCGCACCGTCGTCATCCGCCCGCCGGTGCGGGCCAGGAAGTAGACCAGCACCAGCGCCGCGAAGGCACCGGCGAAAGCGGCCAGCGGCAGCGAGAACGCCCCCAGCAGCGAGACGTTGAACACCATGACGACGACCGCGCCGACCGTCGCGCCCGAGGACACCCCGAGCAGCATCGGGTCGGCCAACGGGTTGCGCACCAGCGCCTGCAGGGCCATCCCGCACACCGACAACCCCGCGCCCACCACGCCGCACAGCAGAATGCGAGGGACGCGGACGTCCATCACGATCGTCTCCCTGACCGGTGCCCAGGTGGGCTCGACCAGAGGCGCATACAGCCGGTGCAGCACGATGGCCCACACCTCGCCGAACGGCAGGAGCACCGAACCGACCGCGATCCCGGCCGTGGCGACCGCCACCACGGCGACGGCGAGCACCGCCAGGACCAGCGTGTACGGCACGCGCCCGCGGCCGCCGACGACCACGGGTGCCGACGGCCTGGACGGGGCGATCTTGGTCACGCGAAGCGGTCCGGGTGGATCTGGCGGGCCAGTGACTCCACGCCAGAGGGCATCCGTACGCCCAGCACCGTGGACGACAGCGGTAGCACCGCGAACCGCTGGTCCCTGATCGCGGGCACGTCCTTGAGGGCCGGGTTGGCGAGCAGGAACTTCTTCTTGCCCTCCACGGAATCGTCGCCGTAGTCGTAGATGACGATCACGTCGGGCGCCCGCTCGGCGACCTGCTCGAAGGAGACGTCTCCGAAGGACTTGGGAAGGTCGGCGAACAGATTCGTCCCACCCGCCAGTTTGATCATCTCGTTGCCGATTCCGGCGCCGCCGGCGGTGAAGGCGGTCTTGTCGCCGCTGTCGTAGACGAACACCTTGATCGGGTCGGCCCCGTCGATCTTGGCCGTGACGCCGTCCAGCACGCCGCGCATCGCGGCGATCTGCCGCTCAGCGCGGTCGGGCACGCCGAAGATCTTGCCGATCGTCCGGATCTCGTCCTCGACTTGGGTCATGGTCACCGGACCGGTCGGGCATGCTTCGATGTTGACATGGGAGTCGATCCCGGCCTTGGCCAGGGCGTCCCGGCCGCGCCCTTCCTTCTCGGCGAAGGCGCTGTTGAATCCGCCGTAGACGAAGTCGGGCTCGGCCGACAGCAACGCCTCGTAAGAGGGGTACTCCTCGGCGAGCACCTTGATTCCGTTGTAGGCGGCCTGGTAGTCGGGCTGGATCTCGTCGTCGAGGTAGGCGGTCCCGACCATCGACTTCTCCAGTCCGAGCGCGAGCATGATCTCGGTGACGTGCTGGTTGAGTGTCACCGCCCGCTGCGGTGGCTTCTGGAAGGTAGTGGTCACGCCGCAGTTGGTCACGGTGAGGGGGAACCCCGCGGCGGCCGAGCTCGCCGCCGGGTTCGCGGCGCCCGTGGGACCGGCGGTCTGCTCGGTGGTTCCGCAGCCGACCACCAGCAAGGCGGATATGAGAAGTGGGAGGAAGAAAAGCGAGCGTCGGCTCGTCATGAACAGGTCCTTTCACTCACGGGCTGAGCCCGATGAGCGGGATGGGGCAAGGAGCCGGATCTTTAAAAGAAGCTCGTGACGCGGGCATCCCGAAGGCCCTCATGCCAGATGCGCGGCATGGCGATCACCGTTCCTCTCTTGGGGAGATCCGCCCCAATTTCTGTGAGGAGGCGACCGCGTGAGTCTCCTGGCTCTCGGGTCAACGCTCCTCCCGGCCTTCCCACCCGCACACGGGCAGTGGCTGATTCGGGATTCGCTCGCCGATCACAGTGGCGGGACCGCACCGGATTCACACCGGCTTCCTCGTTCCGCGCTCGCCAACGCCGACCATGCTCGCACACCACCCATCAACGACAAAAAGCGGATACGGCACCGGCGAGACCGGCCCGGACACGACGCTTGGCCGCTAGAGCGCTGGTTCGGCATCACGGTTCCCTGTTCGCTGAGACGCCTTCTGCGGGGCTCGCCACGGAAAGCCCTCGGACGAGCGGGTCTTTCCTCGCTTTGACCAGGCCGGGCGGGGTGAAGGCGTGCAGGGTGAGGATGTCGGGCATCGGTGCGAGGCCGGGGCCGCCGGCCTGGATCCAGGCGGCGATGTCCTCGGCGGCATCGGGGTGGTTGACCAGGCCGAGCCATACCGGCCGCCCGCCCGCGGCGCGTCCGGCGGGTGAGGGGCGGACGACGATGACGTTGGCCTGCTCGCACACGTCCAGGCAGTCGCTGATGTGGATGTCGGCGATTTCCGACAGGCGGCGGAGCTGCTCGCCGTGGTCGAGACCGGGGACCTTCCGGGCGCTGCCGCAGCAGCAGTCCCGGCAGGCGGTGATCTTGCTCATGTGTGTTTGAACCCCTTTCCGGTGCGGTCCAGCGGGTCGGGTCCGAGGCCGAGGTAGGTGGCGCGCAGTTCGTCCCAGGCGGCCAGGCGCTCATAGTCGGGCGGGTCGAGGATCTGCTGGCGGTCGGTGAGGAAGGGGTTGGGCAGCAGCACTGTCATCAGCTGGTCGCCTTGGCCGTTGAACATCCGCACGCCCCAGGAGACGGGGCTGCCGTCGGCGCCGATGGAGCGATACAGCTCGGCGCGGGCACAGCGGCGGATCCGCCCGAGTTCGGGACCGCTCGCGGTGTGCTCGCCGATGCACAGGTGGAAGTGCCAGCGGCCGAAGTCGACGGTGACATAGCCGTCGTACAGGCTGATCCGCTCGGGTGCGTTGGGCGCGGCGACCTCCCAGGCGGCGCCTTGGACGATCACGCCGAACCAGATGTGCTCCCAGTGTTTTTCGAAGATGCCGGTGACCAGGGCCAGCAGGGTCTGCTCGTCGGTGGGCAGTGCCCACACGTGCAGGGTGCCGGTCCCGAGCTCCTCGACGACGGTGTGACTCATCAGGCTCCTTCGGTCTGTCGCAGGGACAGCGCCCACTGCTCGCGGCGGGTTTCGGGGTCGCTCAGGGCGCAGTCGCCGCACTTGCCGCCGCCGGGCAGCCGGTAGTACAGGCAGCAACTGCGCCGGACGAAGAACGGCTGGCCGGGGGCGGGCTCGACCAGGTCGCCGCCGCCCCTCAGCACCCCCAGCGTCAGCAGTTCGCGTCCGAGTGAGACGGCCCGCGCGGTGAGCTCGGGGCGTTCGCGGGCGACGGCACGGACGGTGCCTGCCAGGGCGGAGGCGGCGTTGCCCCACAGCAGCCCAGGGGCGATCTTCACGATCTCCTGTACGGCCTGCGCCAGCGGCTCCAGCAACTCGGTCACCACGTTGCGGTGCAGCGGTTCGGCGATCCTGGCGGGGTCGAGGATCTGCCAGCCGGTCAGGCGCTCGGCCCGCAGCGGCAGCGGCCCGCTGGACGCCGCCTGCCAGTGGACTCGCAAGGGGGCCAGGTCCAAGAGCAGGTCGTGCGCTACCGCCGCGCCGATGACGGGTGACCACAGCCGGGCCGCCAGCCCCTGGAACAAGATGGAGGCCGCCACCCGGATCTCGTCGGTACCCAGGCGTTCGGCGACATCGGTGATTCGCTGCCGCAGGGGCTCGGGGTCGACCAGCAGGTCGATGAGCGGTCGCCAGCCCGCTTCGATCGGGCCGATCCCGACGTCGAAGTAGCCGCTGATCGTGGAGACGTCGGCGATCGCCGCAGACACCGTCGGCGGTGAGGCGGGAAGCAGTCCGGGCTGGGCGACGGTGAGCCGGGAGTGCGCCGTACGCGTCCAGGTGGCCAGGTCGGGCAAGGCGGCGAACCAGTGGGTGGTGCCGTCGTAGGCCGCCTCGTAGCCGTCGCCCGTCCATTCCACCGCCAGCTCAGCAGGCCCGGCGCCGACCGTATGCCAGCCCTCTCGGGCCAGCGCCCGCTCCAGCAGCGGAGCGTGCAGGCCCTCGGCGAGGATACGGACGGTGGCGCCGGTCCCGCTCTGCGGCACGAACATGCCGGAAGCCGCGTCGAAGGTCAGTTCAGCCCCGTCGAAGGAGGCGCCGATCACCTCCCGCAGCGTCAGCTCCTCCGGGGTTCCGGTGTGCAGACGGCCCGCCGGGTCGATCAGCCACATCCGGTCGGCGACCCGCAGCGCCAGCTCCAGATCATGGGTGGAGACCACGATGACCAGGTTCTTCTCACGGGCCAGACGGCGCAGCAGGCCCATGAGCGCCACCCGGGAGGTGACATCGAGGAAGGCGGTCGGCTCGTCCAACAGGATCGCCGCCGGTTCCTGGGCCAGGGCGCGGGCGACGAGCACCCGCTGGCGCTCGCCGTCGGACAGCTCGCTCACCGCCCGGTCGGCCAGATGGCCCGCGTTCACAGCGGTCAACCCCCACGTGACGATCTCGTGGTCACCGGGCGACAGCCGTCCGGTGAATCCGGTATGCGGGTGACGGCCCAGCCCGACCAGTTCGCGGGCGCTCAGCAGCGGCGGCAGATCGCGTTCGGTGAGCACGACGGCCAGGCTCCTGGCCAGGTGGGCGGCGGGCAGGGTCTCGATGCCGACGCCGTCGACGCGTACCTGGCCGCCCAGCGCGGGCTGGAGCCCGGCCATGGTGCGCAGCAGCGTGGACTTGCCGGTGCCGTTCGGGCCGATCAGCACGGTCAGCTCGCCCGCCAGGGCCTCGGCGTCCAGATCGTCGAGCACGCGACGCTCCCGCTGTCCCCGCCTGGCGGGGTATCCGGCGTGCAGTCCGCGCAGTTCCAGGCTCATGCTCACACCGCCAGTCCGGTTCGGGCCGCGCGGCTGCGCAGCAGTACGGCGATCACCACCGGCGCGCCCAAGATGGTGGTCACGGCGTTCAGCGGCAGCACGACCCCGCTGCCCGGCGCCTGGGTGGCCACACAGCACGCCAGTGCCACGGCGGCGCCCAGCAGGACGACCGCGGGCATGAGCACCCGATGGTCGGCGGTGCCCAGCAGCAGCCGGGCCACGTGCGGCACCGCCAGGCCGAGGAAGGCGATCGGCCCGCAGTAGGCGGTCACCGCCCCGGCCAGCACCGAGGAGGTCAGCAGGGTGAGCGTGCGC
This sequence comes from Streptosporangium sp. NPDC002607, assembly GCF_053592655.1. Lineage (NCBI taxonomy): Bacteria > Bacillati > Actinomycetota > Actinomycetes > Streptosporangiales > Streptosporangiaceae > Streptosporangium > Streptosporangium sp. NPDC002607. Next base: position 41,547 of record NZ_JBSFWD010000042.1, on the reverse strand, counting down.
ACCACCCGTACCCGCACGCCCATCGTGCGCGCGTAGTTCTCGCCCAGCAGCAGCGCGTTGAGCGCTTTGACCCCGGCCAGCGCACCCGCCAGCGCGGCCACACAGACCGGCACGAACACCCCGAGGTCCCCCCAGGTGGTGCCGGCGAAGCTGCCCAGACCCCACATGATGAACTGCTGGGCCCGCTGCGGGTCGGTGTAGACCAGCAGCAAGGTGATCACCGAGACGGCGGCCGACCCCACCATCACGCCGATGATCAGCAACGTCACCACCGACCTGACCCGCCGCGACAGCACCATCACCAGCCCCAGCACCGTGGCCGCACCGGCTGAGGCGGCCACCACCACGCCCGCCCGGCCCAGGCCCGCGATGCCCGCGGTGAACGCGCCGGCCGCGCCGCCCCACCCGATGATCACCAGAGCCACGCCCAGGCTCGCACCCGAGCTCACCCCCAGGATGTACGGCTCGGCCAGCGGGTTGCGAAACAGGGTCTGCAGCTGTACTCCCGAGACCGACAGGGCCGCTCCGGCCAGGGCCGCGGTGATGGCGCGCGGCAGCCGTACCGTCCAGATGATCTCCTGAACCCCCGGGTCCGCGCCGGTGTCACGCACCAGAGCGAGCAGCGCCTGGTTCAGCGGGATCGAGGTCGAGCCGAGCAGGACCGCCAGCGCGAACGTCAGCGGCACCGTGATCCCGATGGCGGCCAGGACGACGCTCCGGCGGCGCTGGGCCGCCGCCGGAACACCCGCGAGGGCCAGAGCCGTCACCTGGTCAGCTGCTGGTAGAAGGTGAAGGCGTGCCCTGGCGCGAGGTCGGGGCGCAAGATCGCGACCAGGTCGGCCAGGATCAGGTCCGGGTGGCCGACGCCGCGCTCGTAGAAGTCGTTGCCGCCCCCCGGCCCGAGCGTCCTGTTCGCCGACCAGAGGCTCCCGGACTCGAACGCGCCGAACTTGGCATAGCGCGGGTCGGCCTTCTCCACATCGGCCAGGCTCTTCCACTCGTTCACGGTGGCCAGCCACACCTTGGCGTCCTTGGCCTTGGACAGCACAGCCTCCAGGTCCATGGTGGTGCTGCCGGGGCCCGGCGTGTCCGCCCACGGATAGGTGCCGCCCGCGTCCTTGATCAGCCCCGCGACGTAGCTGCCGCCGTTGGGCACCGACCACTGCCCCTCATACATCTGGCCCGGCAGCACGGTGACCGGCGCGGAGGCCTTGGCCTTGGCGGCCAGGGCGGTGTAGTCGGTCTCGACCTTGCCGAACACCTCACCGGCCTTGGCCTCGGTACCGGTCAGCGCGGCCATCACCTTGATCCACTCGGCGCGGCCCAGCGCGGTGGACTCCAGCCATTCTGCGTTGGCCACCACCTTGATCCCGGCCTGGCGCAACGGGCCGTAGGCCTTGTCCTCGGTGCCGCCGCTCATCAGCACGTCCGGCTTGGCGGCGATCACCTTCTCGGTGTCGACTTCCTGACCCTTGGCGTACTCGGTGATCTTCCCGGCCTTCACCTGGGCCAGTACCTGAGGGGAGGTGATGTACCCGGCCGACGAAACACCGGTGAGCCGCTCCAGCACGCCCAGGTCGGTGATGAACGGCAGGTGGGTGGTCGAAGCGGAGAACAGCCGCTCGATCGGGGTCTCGACGGTGACCGCCGCGGCCAGCTCGCCGGTGAGCGCGGGAGCCGGAGTACCGCACCGCACCAGCACGTAGGTCTCCGGTTTGGCACCGGGGGCGGGCTGCTTGACAGTGAGGACCTGATGGTTCTTGGCGTAGGTCAGCGTGAAGTTCGTCGCGTGCTCCACCTTCTGCTTGACCGGGAAGTAGTCCCGGCCCGGGTCGAAACCGGTGACGCAGCGGCCCTCGGCCGCCGGGGCCGCGGGCGTGGCCGCGTCCGGGGCGCCGCAGGCGGCGACGGCGAGTAAGGATGCGAGCAGTGCCGCGGTGATCGAGCGGGGGATGCCCATGCGTGCTCCTGAAGGCGGGCCGCGGACGCCGTTCCTCGACGGCCTCCGCGACGGGTGGGAGGCCGGGTCACCAGGAGAGTCCAGCACGCCGAGCATGCCCAGGGCCGACAGGCCGAGGTCCAGGCATGGCGATCACCGTTCCTCTCTTGGGGAGATCCGCCCCAATTTCTCTGAGGAGGCGACCGCGTGAGTCTCCTGGCTCTCGGGTCAACGCTCCTCCCGGCCTTCCCACCCGTTATCCGGGCAGTGGCTTCGTCGGGATTCGCTCGCCGATCACAGTGGCGGGACCGCGCCGGATTCACACCGGCTTCCTCGTTCCGCGCTCGCCTACGCCGACCATGCTCGCACACCACCCATCAACGACAAAGTGCGTACCACCCGTCAGACCCGGCGCGCCTCCCCACATTCGACGGGAGCACCGGCGCGCACACCGTGGAGCACCTGGGTGAGGACCTCCACCCCTCGCACCACGCGAGGTCCGGGCCTGTTGAAGTACGCCGGACCGTCCAGCACCCACACCTGGCCCGCGCGGACCGCCGGCAGGTCGGCTCAGCCCGGAAGGCGGGTCAGCAGAGGCCACTCCGCTCGCGTCCGCTCGGGAGGAAAGCCGCAGGGCATCAGCAGGACCACCTCGGGGTGGGAGGCTCGCAACCTCTCCCAGTCGATGGCTGTGGTGCGTTCGCCCGCTTCGGCCAGCAGCGGCTCACCGCCCGCCGCCCGGATCTGCTCGGAGACCCAGTGACCGGCGGGCCACAGCGGATCCAGCCACTCGATCGCCGCCACCCGCGACCATGGACCGCACCACCGCGAGCCTGTGGAGGGCGCGTTGGGCCGGTACGAGGCGCTGGCCACGATGTTCTGCGCTTGCCCGACTTCACTGTCACAGACCTGAGTTTCCGCTGACATCAGTCCTGCGCTTCACTGATGGTCTATCCAGAGCTACCTGACCCTGGCCAGCTTTCCCAGATAGGCGTCCAGCAGCTCGACGCGGCCGACGAGGGGCTGAACGCCGTCCTACCAGCAGATCGCGCTGATCTCCTCGTCGGGGGTGAAGCCAGGGTGCGCGGTGGTGAGCGCGGTGTAGAGGGCCGCGTACTCGACGCGCCTCTCGGGGCCGAGCACGAAACGCGCGTGTCCGGCAAACACGAGGTCAGCGACCTCCAGGCCGGTCTGCAGGGCCGCCTGGCGTGGTGTCTCACCTGGGTCGATCATGCCGCCGGGCAGTTCCCAGCACCGGCGCAGGCGGTGAGACCAGCAGCAGCCGCTCGTCATTCCACACCGCCGTCAGCGCCAGCGGCAGGGGTCCGTCATCGAAGCGAACTTCCTCCGTAACCGGATGAAACGCGGTCAGAAGGTTGCCGGCTTCGTCAGCGGCGAGAACGTCGTCCACCTCTGGCCCTCCACTATCGACCTTTACTCGGGCGCCGACGAAACTATCTGACCAGGGAAGACGGTCAGAAATTTCTTACTGAGCTCCGCGCTGATGGAGATCATCTTCCACCGGAGCGGGTTTCTGTGAATGAGGTCAGCGGGTGGCGGGGGCAGCCTCGGCGGTGACGCGGGCAGCAGTTTCGCCGAGCCGTATGTGGTGCCCAAGGCCGGCCAGGTGCTGGTGGCGGAACTTGGGGGTCCAGTAGGAAGGTGCCCAGGAAACGCACCGTGCCCAACTGCAGCGCCCGAGCGGGCCCCGTTGGCGGCCATCGCCCGGCGGCGGGCGGCGACGTCCAGGTGGAAGAACCCACCCAGCTGAGCGTCGACCGCGGCGGGTTCAGCGCCAGTGAAGGTCTTGCGGGGGTCCGCCGAACCGGCGACGCTGCGCCGCCTGGTCGACGACGGTGTCTCAGTCACCGAGGCCACCCGCACCCCCCGAAAACCGTTCGAGGCCCGAGGTTAAAGAACACGCTTAGCCGACGTCGCGGCGGCGGAAGCCGTACAGGCCGGCGATGGTCAGCGCCGCGGCGATCGCGGTCATGGCCACCAGCGGGGTCGCTGAGACCTCGCCGCCCGGCAGTGTGGGCAGGTGGCTGAAGGGTGACAGGTCCAGCAGCACCTGGGGCAGCTCCAGTAGCGCGCCCACCTGGCCGAAGAGCAGGAACAGCGCCAGGACCGCCCATGCCGCGGCGGCCAGGCGGGGCAGCAGGCCGAACAGGGCGAGGGCCAGGCCGGAGAAGGTCCATACCGCGGGGAGCTGAGCGAGAGCCGCGCCCAGCGTGGCAGGCAGGTGGGCGGCTATGTCTCCTGAGGCCGCACCGTACGACAGACCGACGGCCAGGCCGGTCACGGCGAGGACCACCGCCGGGCCGAGCACGGCGAACAGCGTGTGGCCGGCCGCCCAGCCGACGCGGCTGACCGCGGTGGCCAGCAGCGGCTCGGCGCGGGCGAGGCTCTCCTCGGTGCGCAGCCGCAGCGCGGCCTGGATGGCGTAGCCGGACACGGCGATGCCGAAGATGCCGATCAGCACGGCGATGAACAGGTCGGCCGGGTCGGTTCCGCCGCCGAGCCGGTTGAGCATCTCCATGATCTGGGCGTTTTGCCGCAATGCGGAGGAGGCGGCGTCGGCGGCGCTGCCGATCACCGCGCCGAAGACGGCGAAGCCCGCGCACCAGGCCAGCAGCAGCCCGCGGTGCAGGCGCCAGGCCAGCGCGAGCGGGCCAGCCAGGCCGGGCGCGGCCTGCGCGGGACCCAGCCTGGGCGGTAGCAGGCCGGCTGCGACGTCGCGCCGGGCAGCTAGCGCGTAGGCGGCGTAGCAGGTCACGGCGATGAAGGCGGCGAACAGAGCCAGCGGCCACCATTCCTCGTCGGCGAAGGGGCGCAGTTTTTGCCCCCAGGCGATGGGCGACAACCACGACAGCCAGGAGGCGTCGGTGGTGTCACCGGCCATCCGCAGCAGAAACGCCAGCCCGAGAGCGGCGATGCCGATCACCCGAGCTCCGGAGGCGCTCTCGGTGAGCTGGGCGGCCACCGCGCCGATCGCGGCGAAGGCGATGCCGACCAGGGCGTAGTCGAGCCCGGCCGCCAGTGCGCCGGCTACCGGATACGTCCCGGCGAGGGAGCCGGCCACGATCAGGCCGGCGATCACGTTGGCCGACGCGACGACGATGAGGGCGGCGGCCAGCGGGGCGTGGCGGCCGAGCACGGTGGAGCCCAGCAGCTCGCGGCGTCCGCTCTCCTCTTCTGCCCGGGTGTGCCGGATCACCGTGAGCAGGCTGGCCAGGCCGAGGATCACCGGAACGAATCCGGCGCGCCACACGCCCAGCGCCGCCACGTGCCAGTCCAGCAGCGGGCCGTACAGGGCGAAGAAGGCCGGAGTGGCACGCATGGAGGCGGCGAAGGCCTGCAGCTCGGCGTCGGTGGAATAGAGTCCGCCGATGGCGGAGATCTGGGTGACGGGCATGATCGCCAGCAGGAGCACCCAGATCGGCAGGATCACGCGGTCGCGGCGCAGAATCAGCCGGACCAGCGCTCGCGTGCCCGTCATCAGCTGTCCACCCGGGCGTAGTGGCGCATGAACAGCTCTTCCAGCGTCGGCGGCTGGCTGATCAGCGTGCGCACGCCCACGCTGGTCAGCTGGCGCAACGCCGCGTCGAGCTCGCCGGTCGTCACCTGGAAGGTCACCCGGTTGCCGTCGATACGAAGGTCGTGCACGCCGTGCAGGCCGTTGGGCGACCCGGCCAGCTCCGCGGTGATGGTGGTCCTGGTCAGGTGGCGCAGCTCGGAGAGGGTGCCGGTCTCGACTATGCGGCCGTCGCGGATGATGCTCACCCGGTCGCACAACTTCTCGACCTCGGCCAGGATGTGGCTGGACAGCAGGATCGTACGGCCCTGCGCGCGTAGTTCGCCGACGCACTGGGTGAAGACCGCCTCCATGAGCGGGTCGAGCCCGGAGGTCGGCTCATCCAGCAGGAACAGCTCGACGTCGGAGGCCAGCGCGGCCACCAAGGCGACCTTCTGCCGGTTGCCCTTGGAATAGGCGCGGCCTTTCTTGCGCGGGTCCAGCTCGAAGCGCTCGATCAGCTCGGCCCTGCGCCGGGGGTCCAGGCCGCCGCGCAGCCGGCCGAGCAGGTCGATGACCTCGCCGCCGGACAGCCCCGGCCAGAGGGTGACGTCGCCGGGCACATAGGCCAGGCGGCGGTGCAGCTCGACGGCGTCCTTCCACGGGTCGCCACCGAGCATGGAAGAGCTGCCCGCGTCGGCGCGCAGCAGCCCGAGAAGGACGCGGATGGTGGTGGACTTGCCTGCGCCGTTCGGGCCCAGGTAGCCATGCACCTCACCGGCCCTGACCTCAAGGTCGAGGCCGTCCAGTGCGGTCGTCCGGCCGAACCGTTTGGTCACGCCGGACATGGAGATGACGTTGCTCACGCTTTAGAATGTACATAGCCTTCACGAGTTCGTGAAAGATATGAAGACACTAAACTACGGATCCTTGACACGGGGTGAGAGGAGCAGGATGAGGGACGAGGAAGCGGTGCGTCAGTTCGTCGAGCGGCTCAGCCGGATGCTGGCCGACTGGGGCTTCCCGCCGATGGCGGGCCGGGTCCTGGTGACGTTGTCGGTCGCGGAAGAGGACACGCTGAGCGCCCCCGACCTGGCCGAACGCCTCGACGTCAGCCCGGCCGCCATCTCCGGCGCGGTCCGCTACCTCGTCCAGCTGGGAATGGTCGCCCGAGACCCGGTGCCCGGATCCCGGCGCGACGTCTACCGGCTGGTCCACGACAGTTGGTGGGAGGTCGCGCTGACCAAGGTCGGCCTCTACAAGACCCTCGCCGACATGGTCGACGAGGGCATCGAGGCGCTCGGCGGACCGCAGACCCACGCCGGGCAGACCATGACCGAGCTCCGCGACTTCTACCTGTTCATGCACCGGGAGATCCCCCTGCTGCATGACAAGTGGCGCGAGACGCACTAGTCGGTGGTTTGTTAAGGCAGGGCGTAGAGGTTGAGGGGTCATCCTGTGGTGACGGCTGTGACCAGGGCTTGTAGTTCAGCGGGCGAGGCCTGGTTGACCAGCTGCGCCACCAGCGTTGCAGCAGCGCGCAGGGGGTCAGCCAACCGCGGACGTAGCGGGCGGCCCTGGGCCGGCACAGTGGCACGGACGGCCGTAGCGATGGGCCCCCTCTCTCCGCCGTCGGCGTCGGCCGGGGTGAACGGGAGATGTGGTGGCGGGACCGGATCGGCGGGCCAGGCATGCCAGCAGAAGGTGAACGCGCACATCACCAGGGCCCAGTGGCGGCGGATCGCGGCATCGGAGCGGATCTGGAAGTCGGCCCAGCCGAGTTCGTCCTTGACCTGCTTGTAGCCCTGTTCGATCCAGGTGCGCAGACCGTAGAGGCGCACGATCTCGGCCAGGTCGGCGGCCAGGAAAGACGAGAGGGCAGCACGCGGACCGCCGGGGCGGGGCAGGTTGGTGGCCAGGTACCAGGTGGCCTTGGCCGGCAGCGTCACCGGGTCGGTGGTCGCGACGATCAGCCGGACCGCCTGGTGCGGGCCGTAGCCGCCCAGCACCGCGTCGGCGGCCCACCACACGGTGGTGTGGCCGTCGCGAAACCGCCGTACGACCTTGGTCCAGGGGGACCTCCCCAGGCAAGCTCGCGGGCGGCGTCGATCGGCGTGTGCGCCTCATCGGCCGGGGCCCAGGAGCCCTTATGCGGCTTGAGCGCGAGCACGAACGGCAGCCCAGCGGCCCATAGTTCAGCGGTGAAGGCCGCATTGTCGCCGTAGGCGCAGTCGGCCACCAGCGCCCGAAACGGCACGGCGGCGGCCTGAGCTCGGCCCGCGAGAGCGGCCGCGAACTGCGGCTTGGTGTGAAACGCCGGATCGCTACGGCCACCAGGCAGCCGACCCGCGGGGGTGTAGGGCACCACGTGCAGCGGATAGTAGACCCGCTCGTCGGCCCAGAGCGTGGTCACCGCCACGATCCCGTTCTCGATCTTCCCGACCGAGCCCAGGTACTGATGGGCGGTGCCGTCCTTGCGGTCCCCGGTGTCATCGACCACCAGCACCCCGCCCGCATGCGGCGCGGTCACCGGATCGGCCCGCAGCAGCTCAAGACGCCGGGCGTTGACCTTCTCGTGGTCCCACGGCGACTCCGACTCAGAAGAACTGCATCCGCTGCACCGCCGCGTTCTGGGCCCCGGCCACCGGCTCCGCACCGGCCAGGGCCGTCAGCGTCTTGTTGCGGTCCCGCGGTAGCAGCAGCCCGGCCAGATATTCGCGAAACCCCGGCGCTGCGCGAGCGAGCACCACAGATCATCGAACCGGGCCGCGTACTCCTCCAACGGACCCGGCGCCGGCGGACACGGACGTCGCGCGGTCGCCATCACGACCACCCCTATCCACCGGCTTACTGCGACATCAGCCCAACATCAACAAACCACCGACTAGGCGGGATCCACCCCTGACGATGATCAGCCTTTCCCCGCCGCGCCTGTTCGACCGAGCCGCAGCGAACCGGAGCAGGCCGATAACCGCCCCGGGACAGGGTCTCGCCCGGCGTAGGCGTCAATCACGTGTCAGGGTTTCGCCGACCGGCGTCCAGATCCCGTATCGGTCGCGCTTGTCCGGCTTACCCCAGCCATAGCGTCGCTTTTGCACGAGTTCTCCCAGGAGGAAGCAAATGTCAGAAGTGCCGCTATTCGTCCCGATCTGGCAGGGCCGGTTCAGCGTCTCGCTGCGGCTGTTCCGCACGGCCGCGGGCAGGAAGACCGCAGTGGCCTTCTCCTCTTCATTGTGTCTGGCCGATGTGCTCGGTACCGAGCAGCAGTGGATGCGGCTCAGCGAGCCCGCCCTGCGCGGCATGATCCGGGACCTGGACGTCATCGGCATCGTCATCGACCCTGCCGGGACGATGATCCCCTCCGTCACCGGAGCCGCGTGATGTGCACCCTCGAACAGGACCTCGCGAACCAGAGCACCGACAGGTCGCGCGGCCCCTGGTCGGCGACGACCCTTTTCCCGGACACCGGCGACGCCACGACCGGCGACGCGTCGCTTACGGAGATCGCCCGCCGCTACGGCACCCCGGCCTACGTCGTCGACGAGGCGGACGTGCGGCAGCGCTGCCGTGACTATGTCACCGCCTTTCCCGGCGCAACCATCGCCTACGCGGCCAAGGCGTTCCTGTGCAGGGCGATGGCCACCTGGATTCGGGAGGAAGGGCTCAGCCTCGGCGTCTGCTCGGCCGGCGAGCTGGCCATCGCCCGCTCCGTCGGTTTTCCCGCCGAGCGGATCATCTTCCACGGCAACGCCAAGACCCCCCGGGAACTCCACGACGCGGTGGAGTACGGGATTGGCCGCCTTGTGGTGGGCAACCTCACCGAGATCCCGCGGATAGCCGCGCTGGTCCCCGTGGGCCGGCGGCAGAAGGTGCTGGTCCGTGTCATCCCCGACGTCGAAGCCGGGGCGCACTCCGCGATCCGCGCCGACGGCGAGGACCAGAAGTTCGGCCTGTCGATCGTCGCCGGTGAGGCGGGCGCCGCGGTGACGCGGGTCCTGGAGCAGCCCGGCCTGAACCTGGTGGGACTGCACTGCCATCTGGGCTCCCAGATCAGTACGGCGGAGCCGTATGAGCAAGCGGCTCGGATCATGGTGCGGCAGCTCGCCCACATCCGCGACACGCACGGCGTGGTCCTGCCCGAGCTCGGCCTCGGGGGTGGCCAGGCGATTGCCTATCGTGAGCGGGAGCACGAACTCGACCTGCACCACTATGTCCGGTCTGTCACCACGGCAGTCGCGGAGCGGTGCGCCGGGCTCGGCCTCGCGGTGCCCCGGCTGACCGTAGAGCCGGGCCGAGCCATCAGCGGGTCCTCCGGGCTGACCTTGTACCGGGTGATCGCTGTCAAGCGTGGCGGCAGCCGGATCTTCGTCGCGGTCGACGGCGGGATGAGTGACAACCTCCGCCCCACGCTGTATGGGGCTCGCTACACCGTCCGGATGATAGGCCGCCGCTCGCGCGAGGCCATGCGCGAGGTCACCGTGGTCGGCCACCACAACGAGTCCGGTGACGTCGTCGCCGATGATGTGCCGCTTCCCGCGGACGTCCGCCCGGGTGATCTGCTGGTGGTGGCCGCCATCGGCGCCTACCACCATTCCATGGCCTCCACCTACAACCTCATCGGCCGGCCACCCGTCGTCGCCGTGGCGGATGGACAGGCCCGCCTCGTGGTCCGCCGTGAGGAACCGGAAGACCTTCTCCGGCGTGAGGTGGGACTGTGACGCACTCCGGCGGCCCTCCCTTCCTGCTCACCCTCATCGGAAGGAGCATGATGAAACCCCTGAAGTTCCGCCCGGAGGGCCTCGTGCTCCTCGCCCTGATCGTCATCGTCGCCGCACTCACCCTGGCGATCGAACTGCTCCCCTGACCCGCTCAGGGGCATCGCGCGGCGGATTCGGCCTGAACTCGATGGTCCCGCCGGTGACTGCGTTGGGGTCGCGGCAGCCAGGAGCGGCGCGCGGGTCAGCGCGGGCATGGCGGTCTGTTTTCAGATGCAGAACTCGGCGTTCAGGGCCTGGTTCATGGCTTGGTCGACAGCGGCATCGTCGGGGGCGGGCAAGGCGGTGGGGCGCGCCGTCGGCAAGCGTATCCGCTGCCCGATCTGCCGATCGTCCAGGACGATGGCATCGCGGCGCGCTCGTGGCCCGGCAGGCCGGCCACGCGCAGAGGGCGGGACGGCCTGCCGGGCGGATGAGGTCAGGAGACGGGTTCGATCCACACGTTGCGGAAGCGGGGATTCTCGCCAGGGTCGCCGTGGTCCTGGAGGCGGATCCCGCCCGACGCCGCGCTCTCCGGGATGTTGTCGCCTGTGCCGCCGTCGATGGCCACGTCGTTGTGCACCACCACGCCGTTCCAGACGACCGTGACCCGCGCGTTGTCGACCTTCACTCCCGCGCTGGTGTAGCGGGCCGCGCGGAAGGTGATCTCGTAGGTCTGCCACGTTCCTGGGGCGGTGGCCATGTTGCGGTCGGGCGCGCGCTTGGAGTAGATCGCGCCCGCCTCGTTGGCGGCCGGTGTGGTGTCACCGTATGACTCGAGGACCTGAACCTCATAGCGTTCCTGGAGGTAGACGCCGCTGTTGCCGCGCTGCTGCCCGGTCACGTCCGGCGGGTAGTCCGGCTCGTACCACTCGACGTGGAGCTTGAAGTCGCCGAACGTCTGCCGGGTACGGATGTCGCCGCCGTAGGACTCCATGGAGCCGTTCGCGATCGGCCAGGTCGCCGACCCGCCGGCCCGTTTCTCCCACGCCGCCAGACTGGACCCGTCGAACAGCGTGATCCGCTGCGCCTTCGACACGGTGATGTGGTCGAGGCTGACCTGTCCCATATCGCCGGAGTCGTACCTGTAGGCGATCCTGTTCGAACCCCGCTTCAGGTTGAGCGCCTCCGTCTGGACGGCCCAGGCGTCCCAGCCGCCGGTGCCGGCCAGCCGCACCTGCCTGACCTTGTCGCCGTTGACGTACACGCTCACCGACGTGCCGGCGTTGGCCGCGTAGCGGAGCCCGACGTTGTGCATGCCGGGTGAGTCCGTCCGCACGGTGAACGACGTGCTCGCGCCCGCGGCCGTGTAGCCGTCGACGAAGCCCCTGCCGGTGTAGCCCTGATGGTTCGTGCTCACCTTCGCACCACCGCGCAGCAAGGCGTTCTCCGCCTCGAGTACCGGTCGCGCGGCCACGGTGATGGAGTCCAGGTTGACGTTGCCCGTGTCGCCGCTGTCGTACTTGTAGGCGATGATGTTGGCGCCTGCCTTCAACGCGAGCGGTTCGACCCGGGTGGCCCACAGGTCCCACGTTTCCGTAGTGGGCAGCGGCACCTGCCTGACCTTGGTCCCGTTGACGTACACGCTCAGAGATTTGGTGCCGGGTGCGGGGTGCGGGCCGTTGGAGTAGCGCAGGCCCACGTGGTACGTGCCAGCCTCGGCTGCGCGTACGGCGAACTGAGTGGCCGCTCCCGCGGCCCAGTAGCCGTCGACGAAGCCGCTTCCCGAGTAGCTCAGATGGTCGGTGTTCAGCTTCGCGCCGCCGCTGTGTGAGGCGCTCTCCGCCTCGTACATGGTATCCGCCGTCGGGCCGTCGATCATCGAGTTAAGCGTGTACCAGGCCTCGGTGCTCCACAGCGGCTGCCCCGATGCCGAGCTGAACGGACGCGGCGACCGCAGGTGCACCACGCGCCCCGGCTTGAGACCCGCGATCTTGAGCGTGACCTTCTTCCCGCCGGAGGTCGGCTTCGCGGAGGTGACGGTCAGCGGCTCCTCGTCCACCTTGGGGCCACCGTAGGTGGAGGCCGCGGCGTACCGCCACTGGGTGGCCTGATACTTGGCCGCCAGCGACGTGGCGGTCTCGGCCGACAGCGGCTGGGTGTACTCCAGCTCGAAGCCGCCCTCGATCGCGCGCATCTTCAGGATGTCGAAAGCCTTGTCGTCGTCGGGGGTCAGCTTCTGCAGTCCGTAGGTGAGCTTGCCCGGCTGGCCCCAGTTTCCGCCGGCGCCGAGACCTCCGGCGTAGATGGCGCCGTCGGGCCCCAGGCTGATCCGGTTGACCCCTGCCTCGAGGCCCTGAGTGAAGCGGAAGACCGCGCCTTGGTACTCGCCGTTGACCTTCTCGAGGTAGCCGCGCTGGATCCCGCCGTAGGTGACGTCGCCGAACAACATCTGCCCCGCGAACCTGCCCCCCCTCATGACCAGCGGCGTGCTGGGGGAATTGGCGATCTCGTTGTGCGGCAGCCAGAGCACGGGCGCGCTCACCAGGTTGTCATCGAACGGGCCGTCAGGGTTGGTGTAGTGGTTGAAGAACCGGTCCTTCTTGATGTGCACCAGTTTCGAGGCGGGCAGCCAGCCGCCCTGGTTGTCCATGACGAACAGGTCATCCTCCGGCCCCCAGCCGAGCCCGTTGGGCGTGCGCAGACCGCCAGCGATGTACTCGACCTCGCCGGTGGCCTTGTTGACCTTGATGGTCGTGCCCCTGTTCCGCGCCGGCTGCGGGTCGGTGGTGGCGCCGCCGTAGTTGATGGCGACGGAGAGGTTGATGTAGAAGTGGCCGCCACGGTAGAGCAGCCCGAACGCGAACTCGTGGAAATTGCCGCCGAACGGCCAGCTCGCCACGGTCCTGAGGTTGTCGGCGACCTCGTCGCCGTTGGTGTCGTTCAGCTCCACCAGCCGGGACTTCTCCGACACGTAGAGCTTGCCGTCCACGTACTTGATGCCCATGGGCTCCTGAAGCCCGTCGGCGATCTTCTTGGTGGTCACCTGCGCGGGTGAGGTCTTGCCTGTGACGTTGTCGAGCAGGTAGACCTCGCCGAGCTTGGTTTCCGAGCCACCCCACGTGGCGACCGCCAACCGGCCGTCGGGCAGCCAGTCCATCGCGGTCACCTGCGGCTGGAAACCGTTCGGTCGCAGGTCGGTGAGCGTGAAGTCAGGGTGTACCGACTCCAGCGGCAGCCCGTCGCCCGGAGAGTCGGCACCGCTCTCGCACTCCTTGCGCCCGGGGGCGGTGACCCGCACCACGTCCGCGTCCGTGCTCAGCACCGAGTTCGGCACGAGGGTGAACGCCGAGGATCCGGGTGGTTTCCACTCCAGCTTGAGCCGCTGGCCGTACAGGTGCTCGAAGTGGTCGACGCGCAACGCGTGGTAGCCGGTGGTCAGGGTGATCGTGCCGTCCACGGCGATCGGCCCGTGCCGCCCGTCGTTGGTGATCACGACGGTGTCGTCGATGCGCAGCCGGGAGCCGTCGTCGCTGGTGAGCCGGAACTCGTACGTGCCTGCGGCGGCGATGGAGATGTTGCCGATGACCTCGGTGACGAACATGTCGGCCAGGCCGAAGTCGGCGTCGGAGGTCCAGTCGATCGTGGGCATCAGCTTGTCCACGTTGGGTGTCTGACCGGGCTTGAGCGTGCAGAGCTTGGACAGTTCGACTTGGACGTCGTAGGTGCGCAGGGTGACGCCCGGCTCCTGCGGCGGCACCGCCGCGCGCGCTTGAGCGGGTACGACGAGCCATGAGAGTGCGGTGAGCAGTAAGACGGATAACAGGGGTAATTTCCGCATGACCAGTCCCATCTCGGTGAGGGCGCCGCGTTCAGCGCGGCGTGGGGGTTACGGCACCGCCGATATGGCCGATCGAACGGCGGATGCCGGGTCTCATTCGCTGTAACACGGAGGAAATAACGCTGCTATGCGCCGTAATATAAAGCAAGATCTGCAACTTGCCCATACTCTTTTGCCCTAGGCCGACGAAAGTCGTGACTCGTCACGGCAAAAGGGTGTGGCGCCACAGCACCGCTCGCAACGAGTGCAGGGCGACCGGGGATCTGCCAACGGCCTGCCGTGTCGGCGGCCGAATTGGGTGCGGCTCTTCTGGAGGGACTGGAGTTGACCCGGTTTGGTGGACACCTGATCTCTGAGAGGGCGACTTGATGGGTTTTCGCAGCGCTTGGACCCTGCCTGAAGTGCCCCAATGGGGTGGAACATGATGCATTGAGGTGTGGCTACTGCGACGTTCCTCACCGGAAGTACAGATCCACCTCGGTCCTGGCATCAGGAAGGCGGGCCGACAATCTCGGTTTCCCTGCAGCGCGTTCGCAACCTCCGCTGAGGAACGGAGCACTACGGTAGTTCGTTGGATCAAGGTGGGAGATAGAGGCGCAGGCCATGACCTGCACCGACCGCGTCGAGCAGTTGCTGCAGTTCAGCGGGCGGGACCGCTTGTGACCAGGACCGCCACCAGCGCGCGAGCGCGATCGCGGGAGTCAACCAGGACCGGACCCTGGAGTCGATGACGATCGTGCTGCCCAGCGGCACAGTCCTCGACACCGGCGCCCCCGACGCCGACGACCGCTTGCGCGCCCTCGAACCCGACCTCGCGCAAGGTCTGACTCGCCTGCGCGACCGTGTGCGCGGCAACTCCGACTCGGTGCGCCGCATCCACGCCCAGTTCTCGCTGAAGAACACCATGGGCTACGGCCTCAACAGCTCTCTCGACCACTCCTCGCCCGCGCAGATCCTCGCCCACCTGATCATCGGCAGCGAAGGCACGCTCGGCTTCGTCGCCGAGGCGGTCTTCCGCACGGTCCCGCGCACCCCTTGGCCGCCACCGGCCTGCTCGTCTTCCCGAGCTTGCGGGAGGCGATGGCCGCCATGCCCGGCCTGGTCGTCGCCAAGCCGGCCGCCGTCGAGCTGCTGGACTCCGGATCCCTGCACGTCGCCCAGACCGACCCCAAGGCCGACGACGCCCTGCGTACGCTCACCGTCGCCGACCACGCCACGCTCCTGGTCGAATGGCAGGAATCCGACGCCGAACTGCTGGCCGAGCGCGAGTGCGCCGTCGAGCAGGCGTTCGCCGACCTGCACCTGTCGGCTCCGGCACGGCTGAGCCGGGAGACCGGCAGCCGGGCAGCGCTGTGGCACATCCGTAAAGGCCTGTACGCCGCCGTCGCCGAAGCCCGGCCCAGCGGCACCACCGCCCTGCTGGAGGACGTCGCCGTTCCCGTGCCCACCCTGGCCGACCTGTGCGATGAGCTGACCGGACTGTTCGCCAAGCACCGCTATGAGCGCAGCGTCATCTTCGGCCACGCCAAGGACGGCAACCTGCACTTCATGCTCAACGAGCGCTCCGGCACCGACCTGCAGCGCTACGCCGACTTCACCGAGGACCTGGTCGAGGCCGTCCTTCGCCGCGGCGGCACGCTGAAAGCCGAGCACGGCACCGGCCGCGTCATGGCCCCCTTCGTCCGCCGCCAGTACGGCGACGAGCTCTACGACGTGATGCGCGAGGTCAAAGGCCTGTGCGACCCGGCGGGCGCCCTGAACCCCTGATCAGGACGAGCCGGTCAACCAGGTCGGGACGGCGCACGGCGGTCCACAGCGCCACGATCGCCCCGGCGCTGTATCCGGCCAGCCGCACGGGACCGCCGACCGTCTTCTCGATGAACGCCGCGGTGTCGTCCGCGAACGCCTCCATGGAGAACGGTCCCGGCACGTCAGGCGTGCGGCCGTGGCCCCGGCGCTCGGGGAGCAGCAGCCGGAACCGCTCGGCCAGCGCGTCGAGATTACCGGTGAAGTCCCGGCTGTCGGTCAGGCCCCCATGCAGGAGCACCAGCGGGTCTCCCGCACCGCGCTCGTCATACCACGTGTGCACGCCGTTCACATCGATGTAGTTGGCCATCGTGCCGCTCTTTCCCTTCGTCGCGTGTAGGTCTCTGAGACTGATACGACGCAGCGGCCGGAATCATCGCACCTTGCCCAGCAGAGCTGATGCCGAACGACTTTGTGGCAGCCACGGGACGGAACCCTGGTAGATCCCGAGTGTTGATCCGAGTGAGTGATGACCGGGGCGGTCAGCCGGCACCGTCCCGGTCAGCTCTTGGCTGCCCCCTGTCCTCCCGCCGCTCGCTCGACCGCCCGGTACACCGTCGAGCGGGCCACCCCGAACAACTCGGCCAGCTCGGCGCTGGTGTGCTCGCCCGCTTTGTGCAGCGCCACCAGGTGCGCCGCCTGCCGCGCGTTCAGTTTCGGCTTCTTACCGCGCAGCCGCCCCTTGACCTTGGCGATCTTCATTCCCTCACGAGTCCGCATCCGGATCAGGTCCGCCTCGAACTCCGCGACCATCGCCAAAGCGGTGAACAGCAGCTTGCCGATCGGGTCGAGCGCTGACGCCGAGCTCGGCGAGCGCGTCCAGTTGCGCGGCGAGGTCTTGTTCGTCGCAGGACCGCCGTAATGGCGAGCAGGGCCAGGATCGGTCTGGCGTCCATGGGTGCTGCGGCGAAGGCGTTGGGGATGTAGTGGAACGGCTCCAGCGGGCTGCCGCCCCACCACCCTTAGAGGGGGCCGGCGACCTGCCCGAGTGCGGCGGGCAGGATCCAGACGGTCCAGGAGATCGCCGCGCTCCGGTGGGGCCACCGCCGCAGCTAAGAACGGGGCGCCGGTCTCGGCGATCGCCCGCCATGGCCGCTGGTCGGAGAAGTCCCTGGTCGTGCACGGCTGCATCCGGGCCGCCGACAAGTGGCGTGACAACCCCATACGAGGAATCGGTGGACCCCGAGTTGTAGCCCCGTCACACTCCTCATCCGGAATCGTCCGGTGCTCGAAATGTCAGGGCGGGTTCCGGGACCGATTCCATGATCTTCGAAAAATGCTGATTTTTTGACGGCCGTGGTGACCTGAGGGGCGACTCGGGGAAAGCGGTTGTAGCGTGGGCCAGCGATCGAGCATGCGTCTGCGCATCATCGCGGTAAGGCCGCCGATGCCCGCGAAATCGGCGCTGTCGGCCGTGATTTCGCCGACGACACCCAGACGGTGCAGCAGGCGTTGGCGGGCGGTGGCCGTGCCCCAGCGCCAGTCACGGTGAGTCGCCCTGGCCAGATGGTCGGTACCGTCGCGACGGGCCCGTTCGACGAGGGCGTCGCCGCGCAGCAGCCAGCCGGTGCACGCGTCGGCGAGGTCACCCTGGGGTTCGGTGCCGGTGGCGGCGCGCCAAGCCACACGGTATGCCTCCTCGGCGCGGTGCAGCAGCGGTGAAGGTGTGGCGGCGGCACACCAGCAGGTCGGGAAGGCGATACGCAGGTAGGCCAACTCGGTCAATCCGTTGCCCAGCGCGGCCTGCTCGAAATCGACGAAGCGGACTCCGTCGCGGGTGTACAGGTCGTTTCCAGGACAGGGATCCCCGTGCAGCAGCGCGTTCCCCGGCGCGTGGCCGAGCCGGTCGAGCACGCCGTCGAACTCCGCGTGAACCGTCGGCGGTACCGTGACGCCGAGCCGGTCGGCCAAACGGAGAAATGCGTCGAGATCACCGGGTCCAGGCGGGGACCAGCGCGGTAGCGTCCCGGCGTCGGCGGCGTTCGTCGTCGCGTGCAGCCGGGCCAGCGCCGCCGCGTAGTCGACAGCCCAGCCGTCGGCCGGGTCGTCGGCGTCAAGATGTTCCAGGACCAGGATCCGGTGCTCTGGGTCGGTGCCGAGGATCTCGGGCACCAGGGGCGGATCGGCTCGCGCGGCGAGTCGCAACGCGGTTACCTCACGCTGGAAGCGCAGATCGGCGTCCGTACCACCGACGATCTGTTTGATCACCGCGGTGGTTCCGTCCATCTCGGCACGCCACACGCGCGAGCGTGGACTGCTGGTCAGTCGGCGCAGCCGGGTCACGGGACCGAGCAGAGCCCGCAGGTGCCGCTCGGCCGAGGGCCTCGACCATCCCATGTGCCTGTCCCCTCGTCGCGCATCGTCCTGACTGCTCTTTTCTTCCTGCTTCTCTGTTCGTTCTACATCGGCAGCGCCAACACCGCTCCCCGCGACCCGGGCGGCCCAGCCGCAGCCGGTCCGGATGCGCGCCGAGCGCGTCGACGACAGGCTCCCGGCCCGGCGCCGCAGAAGCACCGGCCGCGCCCTGCCGCCCGGTGCCTCCTGAGGCGATGAGCGATCTACGACGCGGCCCGATGCTCCCCTACCGGCCACCGGGCACCCCCGATACCGGAAGGCCGGTGGTCGCTCCCCCGCTGGCCAGCGATGTCGGCCCCATGACGCGGCCGGATCGGCTGCACCGCGCCGTCACCTGAGGCAACCCTCCGATCCCGGAGGCGGCCTGCTGCCTGACCATCAACCGCCACAGCGGACGTCTCGACCCTAAGCAGGCTGTGCCCGTCGATGCGACCGACCCGGTGCTGCTGTGCCCGGTCAGCGGCTGCCGGATGCGCGCCTGGCCACCCGGCCCCCGCACCACATCCAAAGTCTAAAACTGACAGACATCGTTGACACCCGGATCTCCGGCCACTACGGAGACCATCTATGTCCACCCCAACCCCCCCGCTGGATCGTGAGGCCAAGCGGCGCCTGGCCATCATCCGTCACGTCGAAGAGGTCTCGGGCAACGTCGCGCTGACGTGCCGCTACTACGGGATCAGCCGGCAGGCGTACTACATCTGGTGCCGCCGCTACCAGGCCGAGGGCGTCGAGGGCCTGCGCACCCGGTCCAAGCGGCCCAAGACCAGCCCGAACGCCACCCACGCCGAAGTCGTCGGAAAGATCATCCATCTGCGGCAGAACTACCACTTCGGCCCCGAGAAGATCGCCATGTACCTGGCCCGCTACCACGACGTCACCATCAGCCGCTCGGGCGTGTGGCGGATCCTCAAACACCTGAACATGGGCCGGCTTCCGGCCTCCCAGCGCTACAAGCGCCACGACAAGCGGTGGAAGCGCTACGAGAAGCAGCTGCCCGGCCACCGGGTGCAGATCGATGTGAAGTTCATCGAACCCATCGCCGGCGTCATCGGCCGCAAAGGGGGCCGCAACAAGTACTACCAGTTCACCGCGATCGACGACTGCACCCGCCTGCGAGTGCTGCGCATCTACCCGCAGCTCAACCAGAAGACCGCCATCCAGTTCCTCGACTACGTCCTGCAGCGCCTGCCCTTCCAGGTGCAGGTTGTCCAAACCGACAACGGCGCGGAGTTTCAGACGGCCTTTCACTGGCACGTGCTGGACAAGGGCATCGCCCACACCTACATCAAACCGCGCACTCCGCGGCTGAACGGCAAGGTCGAGCGCTCACACCGCATCGACGCCGAAGAGTTCCACCGGATGCCGGAGGATGTCGTCATCGACGACGCCGAGGTGTTCAACGACAAGCTGCGCGAATGGGAGGACTATTACAACTACCATCGACCCCACGGCGGCCTCGGCGGCCAGACCCCCTACGAACGCCTCAAGCAGAAGACCCAGACCCAGGCGTAAACGATCACTGTCGGTCGCACAGGCGCCAAAGTCCAGATCATCCTGCCCGCCCACACCTCGGGCAGAGCACAGCGCGTCCAGGTCGATGTAGTCGCTCATGCCGCGCGCTCCCTCATCGCCGAGGCCAGGCGCCCGGTGACGTTGCCGGCGTTGACCGGCCGCCGCCGTGAGACCAGGGACAACAGCGCCGACAGTGCCAGGGCGGCGCCAAAAACGACCGTGACGCCCAGCATGCCGCCGATCAGGTTGGCACCGGCCCAGGCCAGCGCCCCCACATGGCAAGAGTTCCTCGGTCTCCGAACGCCGCACAGTCTCCCCGGGGTCTGCGGCCGGTCGTGACGGCCCGCGGTGTCCGGTAGAGCGGGTTCAAGCCGGTTCGCCTGCGCCGGAGGCGGCGTGTTCACCGGCGATGTGGGCGAACACGCAGGTCGCGCTGATGCTGGCGCCTCCGGCGGGGTAGGCGTGGCCCATGATGGAGGCGGTGGCGTTGCCGGTGGCGTACAGGCCGGGGATGGGGGCGCCGTCGTGGTCGAGGACGCGTGAGTGCTCGTCGCACAGCAGGCCGCCGCTGGTGCCGACGTCGCCGGGGAAGATCTGGACGGCGTAGAACGGGGCCTTGGTGAGGGGGCCCAGGCAAGGGTTCGGGCGGTGGGTGGGGTCGCCTTGGGATTGTTCGTGGACGCCGCGCCCGCGGTGGAAGTCCTCGTCCACGCCGGTGGCGGCAAAACCGTTGAACCGCTCGACGGTGGCGGTGAGCGTCGCCGGCGAAAGGCCGCACTGCTCGGCGAGCCCAGCGAGGGTGCTGGAGCGTTTGAGGTGGCCGCCGACGATCCAGCTTTTGGGGGTGAGGCCGGGGGGCAGTATGCCAAGCAGGTAGCGGGAGCGGTGCCGGTTGTCGAGGATCAGCCAGGACGGTATACCCGTGCCGGTCTCGGCCTCGCGCTGGTACATGCGGCGGCCGGCTTCCATGGCGGACTCGGCCTCGTTGAAATACCGTTCGCCGCGGCCGTCGACGATGATCGAGCCGGGGCGAAATCGTTCGGGCAAGACCATGCCCAGGCCTCCGTCGGGCTTGCGGAAGACCGGCACCCACCAGGCCTCGTCCATCAGGTCGGTGGCCGCGCCGAGGTCCATGGCCAGGCGGATCGGGCCGCCGGTGTCTTCGGGGGTGGCCAGGCTCCAGGTTCCGTCGGCGGGCCGGTCTGCGCCGTAGCGGGTCCGCATTCCGGCGTTGCGGGCGAATCCGCCGGAGGCGATCAGCACCCCGGCGCGGGCGCGTATCCGCAGCGGAGCGCCGTCGCGCCGCACGACGGCGCCGACGATCCGGTCATCCTGGCGCACCAGTTCCTCCAGGGACGTCCCGGTCCACAGCGGCACTTCGCGGCGCTGCAGCACCTCCAGGAGCCGGGCGGCCAAGGCGCCGCCGTTGGAGGTCATCCGCCTGCCTTGCAGCAGCGCCGCCGCCGTCCGGATGCCGACCCGGACGGCTTTGAGCAGGCTGCGGGCGCTGACCCGGAACAGGGTCAGGGCGCCGGCTTCGCCGGTCCGGACCACCAGCGGCGCGGCGATCGCGGGGCGGAGCCTGCGGCTGAGTTCGCCGAGCCGCCGGGTGTCGAACAGGTCCGCCTCGATGGCCCGGCCGTTGACGACCGCGCCCGCGATCTCGGGGATTCCCGCGTAGTAGTCGCTGTTGCCCTCGCACAGCACGAACTTCACGCCTTCGCGCTCCAGTAGCCGGACCATGTCGGAGCCCCGGGTGATGAAAGCGTGGCGGCGGGCGTCGGAAGAGGCGGGCCCGGCGTCGCCGACGACGGAGGCGAAGTGTTCCAGCGCCGCCTCCGGTGAGTCGTGCAGGCCGTGCCGTCGCATGATCGGGTTGTCGGGCAGCCAGAGCACGCCGCCGGAGACGCCGAGTGATCCGCCGATGAACTCCGAGCTTTCCACCACCAGGACGTCCAGGCCCGCCGCGCCGGCGGCCACCGCGCCGGCCAGCCCACCGCCGCTGCCGACGACCAGGAAGTCGGTCTCGTAGTCCCAAAGCATGTCCATCTGCCTCTTTCCGTGCTTGGCCTGGGCGGTGTGTCAGATCTGTGCTGAGCCGCCGTCGACGTAGAGGTTGGCGCCGGTCATGTAGCCACTGTCGGGGGTGGCGAGGAACAGCGCGACGGACGCGATGTCCTCGGGCTGCCCGACCCGGCCCAGGGGGATGCCGGGGGCGAGCATCGCGTAGAACCCCTCGGTGTCGTCCTGGTCGGGGGCCGCGGCGGCCAGGCCGGGGGTGGCGATCGCGCCGGGCGAGATGGTGTTGACGCGGATCTTGCGGCCCTTGAGCTCGTTGGCCCAGGTGCGGCCCAGAGAGCGGACCGCGGCCTTGGCCGCGGAGTAGAGGCCGAAGTACTCGCTGCCGCCGCCGGCCGCGACCGATGACAGCAGGATGACCGAGCCGCCGTCGTTGAGCAGCGGCAGCGCCTTCTGCACGGTGAACAGCGTCCCGGCGACGTTCGTGCCGAAGATCCCGTCGAAGGACTCCCGCGTGACGTCCTCCAGCCGGGACAGCCCGCCGCCGCCGGCGTTGGCCACGACGACGTCGACCCGGCGGCCGTCGGCGGCGATCCGGCCATAAAGCGCCTCCAGCGCCGCCGGGTCGCAGACGTCGGCCTGGACGCCGGTCGCGTTCGCGCCGATCCGGGCGACCGCCTCGTCGAGTTCGGGCTTGCGGCGGCCGGTCAGGTAGACGTGCGCGCCCTCGTCGGCGAACCGCTCCGCGATCGCCAGGCCGATACCGGAGGAAGCGCCCGTGACGACGGCGGTCCTGCCTGCGAGCTTCGACATGATCCCCTCCAAAGGGGGTGTGGTGCACCGGGACAAGGCCCCTGCGACCAGCGGATGAGCGGGCGGGGCCGGGCCGGGAGACATGGGCCGGACGTGCGCGACCCCTGGACGCCACGAAACGTACACGACTGTACGGATTAGGGGCAAGTTATCCTTCGACCATGCTGCAGGACACCGAGCGAGCCCCTCGGCGCGATGCCGTGCGCAACCGCGCACGGCTGCTGGACGCCGCCCGCAAGACCTTCGCCGAGCATGGCCTCGACGTACCGCTGGAGGAGGTCGCCCGAACCGCCGGGGTCAGCCGGACCACGCTCTACCGCAACTTCGCCACCCGCGAGGAGCTCGCCGCCACCGTGTTCGAGGACAACGTGGCGCGGATCGAACAGCGCTCACGGGAACTGGAAGGCCGCCCCGGGGCCGTCGTCGAGCTGTTCGACTTCGTTCTGGGCCTGCAATTCGAGCACGGCGGCATCGCGCACATGCTCTCCCAGGCCGGCGCCTCGTGGTTCTCCACCCTCGCCGGGCGGACCGCGTCCGCGTTCGTCCCCCTGCTGGAACAGGGCCGGGGCGAGGGCATCGTCCACCCCGACGTCTACGTCTGCGACGTGATCCTCGCCTACCAGATGGCCGAGGGCGCCATGGACGACGCCGACGGCGACAGGCGCGCCGAGAACCACGACCGGATCCGCGCCATGCTGCACCGGTCCCTGTTCCTCACCGGACGGCCCTCACCCACCTGAGGCCCTGCGGGCCGATCCCTCCTCCGTGGCACCGCCGCGTCCTGTCCTCACGGGCCGGGTCCTGTCGCGGCCCTACATCCCCCTGTCAGTCCAGGGCGAGGGGCGTGGGCGGGGACCGATTTCGGAGGCCGTCCCAACCTGGGCGCCCTGCTGGACAAGGCCTTCGCCGCCTTCACCTGCCGATAGCACGCCGGGCCGCCCCTGGCCACTGCCGGCCAGGCGTCGAACGGCGGATCTCGCCTGACTCAGGGTGCGAGCGTCACGGAGGGGTGGGCGTGGAGGAGGTGAACTGGGTGGCGAACAGGCTGCGGTGCAGCATGCCGTGCACGGTGTCCTTCACCTGCGGCCAGTCCCGGGCGTCGCTGGCGGTCACGGCGGCTCCGGCCATGTGGAGGGCCAAGAGCACGTCCTGCTCGGTGATCTCACGCCACACGATGCCCGTGGCGCGGCCGAGGTCGAGCAGCGGAGCGAAGGCCGCCGCGGTCCGCGCGGACAGATCCACCACCCATCCGGCCTCGGCGCGGCTGCCCAGGTAGACCAGGCCCTTGTGCTCCAGTTGTAGCGCCAGGATCTCGTGGAACAGCTTGACCGCCCCGTCGACGACGCCGTCGAGCTGCCGCGCGCGCTGCTCGATGTGGGCGACGTTGTCCTGCAGGACGATGGCGATCAGCTCATCGCGCGTCGCGAAGTGCCGGTACAGGGTCATCCGGCTGACACCCGCGGCCCGGGCCACCTCCTCCAGCGCCGCCTCGGGCCCCTGCTCGGCGAAGACCCGGCGGGCGGCCGTCAGCAGCTGTTCCCGGTTGCGTGAGGCGTCGCTGCGCAGTGACCGGCCGGAAGCTGAAGACATACCAGCAGGCTAGCGGAGCGCCTGATCAACGCAATAAGCGTGCGTTCGTGCACTATTAACGGAAGGCTGAGCGACCCTCAAGATTGAGGCAGATTGACTTTCGTCTGGGATTTTGTGCGTTTTCTGTGGTCGACCAGGGGTCTTACGTTCTGGGTGTCACGGCATCTAAGGCGTACTAAAGTATACACAACTGCACGTTTATAGTGTGGTGGATCACTTCGTCCCGCGACCGACCGGCCGCTGGACGAGCCGGGTTCCCAGTGCGTGCCGCTGGCGCCCGGCCCCCTCGGGAAAGGAAGACATCCATGCAAGGACTCGACGACAAGGTCATCGTCTTCGCCGGCGCCGGTGGCATCGCCACCGCGACAGCAGGCTTCCTGGGCCAGGGCGGCGCCAAGATCGTCGTCAGCGACATCAGCCTGGCCTCCGCGGAACAGACCGTGCGGGCCTGCACGGCCGCTGGCGGCCAGGGCGTCGCCACGACGGCCGATATCTCCGACGAGGCCCAGGTCAAGGCATTGATCGATCTTGCACTCAGCACGTATGGGCGCATCGACGGGCTGTTCAACGTCGCGGCGAACATCGGCGTCGAGGAGGTCGCGGCCGACACCAACGTGGTCGACATCGACCTGGCCGCCTGGCAGCGCACCCTCGACGTCAACCTCACCGGATACCTTCTCACCTGCAAGCACGCCATCCCGCACATCATCGCCGCGGGCGGCGGAGCGGTCGTCAACACCATCTCCAACGCCGTCTACGCCGGCATGGAGGTCAGCGTCGCCTACCAGGCCACCAAAGCCGGCATCAGCGCCATGACCCGCCACATCGCTCGCAAGTACGGCAAGGACAAGATCCGCGCCAACAACATCTCGCCCGGCCTCGTCCTCACCGAGCAGACCAAGCGCAATCTGCCCGAGGACTACCGCGAGATGATCCTCACCACCACCCCGTCCTGGCGTCACGGCGAACCCGCCGACCTCGGCGCCATGACAGCTTTCCTCCTGTCCGACCTCGCGGCCTGGGTCACCGGCCAGACCATCTGCGTCGACGGCGGCACCACCATGCGTGCCTGACCAATCCCCGGGCCGGAAGCCCCGGCCCGGCCCGGCCCGGCCCGGTACGCCTGTCCTGCCCCAGCTCCCTGAACCGTCCTCGCCGGACGTCTCTCCGGAAAACGATGCCCCGAGCCCATAACCGTCAGGAGACCCTCGTCCACGCAGGAGCCCAGGAGTCCCTTCTTCCGCCAGAAGCGATACAGCAGTTCGAGGCCGGTCCTCGCCTCCCACCTCTACTGCTACCGGCTCGTGGCCTACTGCTGCGTCGGCTTGCGGCTGATCGACGCCCGGGCGATCATCGGCCCGCCTGACGTGTGGTTGAGGTTACCCAACCGAGATTGGTGGACCCGACCTGCGACGTAGCGAAAAGGCCCGCCTTCGTGACTTCCGCTCCAGTGGTCGTCATCGACATCGCCTCACGCCGGGTGGTGGGCTGGACCACTGCTGATCACCTGCGCACCGAACCGGTGGCCGAGGCCTTGTGCGCGGCCTGTCACCAGATCCCATTGCCGAGCCCCGCAGGGTCTCGGGTCTGCCGGCGATCCCCCCGATCGGGTGTATCGCCGTGCGCCACCCATTGAGATGCTGCCGGACACCACACGATTCCCGCACATCAGGCCCGAGCGACGCGCCTGAGCGGCATGAGGCGGAAGAGGAGAAGTTATGACGGTAAGAGGGCTTCTCGGACCCGCAGGGTTTGAGAACGCGCGCTCGTTGTGCGATGTGCTGCTTCGCACGACGACGGCGAACCCCTGGGAGGCCGCGCCACACTCCCTGTTCAACGGGTTCGCTCCCGAGGATCGCGAACGCGACACAGAAATCCAGCGCTTCATCGAACAGCACATCGGCGCGCCGACCCCGAAGGAGGCCTGACATGAGTGTCATCACCACGGTCCGAGGCGACATCGCCCCTGAGGACCTCGGCTACACCAGCGTCCACGAGCACCTCAACGCCGACGGCACCCTGATGCGGCAGTTCGTCGAGCGCTACACCGGTTCGGCGCTGCCCGCCGAGATGGGCGCGCTACGGGTGGACAATCTCGCGTTCCTTCGTGAGTTCGGGGCCGCGAGCTCGCGGGAGTGCGAGAGCGCGGGCGACGTGGACTTCACGACCGCCGAACTCGGGTTCTTCAAGCAGGTGGGCGGCAACGCCGTCTGCGACGCCTCACCGCTCGGAATGCGCGGTGACGTCCGTGACCTGAAGGCCGCGTCCGAGCGCGCCGACGTGCACGTGCTCTTCGCCACCGGGCTCTACGTCGCCGGCTCACGTCCCGAGGGGTTCGACAACCGAAGCGAGGACGACCTCCGCGACTTCTTCACACGCGAGGTCGTCGAGGGCGTCGGAGATACGGGCCTGCGACCGGGGTTGCTCAAGTGCGGGCTGTCGGCGGCCGACCCGGCGGCCGAGCTGCCCGAGACGGAACTGATCACCCTGCGTGCGCTCGGGCGGGTCTCGGCGGCGACGGGGCTGAGCCTTCATGTCCATACCTCGTTCCCGATGTCCCATGCGCAGGTGCTGCAGGGCGTCGAGGTCGCACTTGCCACGGGAATGTCGCCGGATCGGCTCGTGATGATCCATATGGACTCGTTCCTGCGTCCCTGGGACGCGCTCACGAAGTACGTCGACGACATGTCCGCGGTCAGGAACGTCTCGACCGAGTTGCAGCGCAAGGTGCTCGATCAGGGAGTGAACATCGGCTTCGACTCCTGGTCGGCGACGACGGCGATCCTTCCGGACGACTACGACCGGTTGAAGGGTCTCGTCGACCTTCTGCGGGCCGGGAACGGCGACCGTATCGTCCTCGGCCACGACACTTTCACCAAAGCGCACAGCAAAACGTGGGGCTACTACGGCTTCACCCGCTTCCCGCAGTTCATCCCGCCGATGCTCGCGCAGCTCGGGTTCGCCGACGAGGTCTACCGCAAGCTCGTCGTCGACAACCCGGCACGCATCCTTAGCCACTGAATCAGTCGAACGAGATCACAGGACCATGACAGCAGGACCGCGGTCTCCGCCGAGCGCATCCCCGAGCGGGGAGCAAGCCGTTGACAGATAAGACACCCGTTCGGGGCTCACAGCAGGAGGATCGATGAGACGCCTTCGACAAGACGACGTCGATGGGCATCAAGCAGATCGTGACGGCCTTTGCCGACTACCGCCCCGCGTGGAGACCGCCATCATCATCGGCCTCGCCCCTGAGCCGGCCACATCACCACGCGCCAGGCACCGGGCCGCTGACAGAGCAGCGCCCCGGAGGGCCGATCGCGGGGCTGTCCAGGCCGATGACGTTGGGGTCGGACCAGGGCGCGGTCTCGGGTTTCTCCAGATCCATCTCAACCGCGCGCGCCACACACCTGATCGCGCAATCGAGCGTAAGCCGTAACTTGCACGTGCTAACACCCCCACGTACGCTCCAGTGAACTAGCACGTGATAGGTGCATCGTAGTGAGGAACCCATGACGAGTGACGAGACACACCCGATGCTTCACCTGCCCGCCCGGGACATCCCGGTGCCCACGTCGATCAGTGAGGAGGCCCAGGCCGTACTGGCTCGTGGCCCGCTGGGACCGGCGCCCGACTATCCGTCGCCGGAGGATCTGGACGGCTGGCGCAAGATGATCGCCGACGGCGACGCGGCGTCGGCGCAGATGCTCGGCGGCCTGTTCTCCGCCGTTGCGGACAACGTCGAGGAAAAGGATCTCGGAGGCTTCCCGGTGTACATCATCACACCGGAGGGCGTGTCGCCCGACGATCGCCGCACTTACCTGGACATCCACGGCGGCGCCTGGATCTTCGGCGGCGGGGCGATGTGCCGTGGCACGGGAACCTCCACCGCTGCCATCGTCGGCGCACGGGTGTGGGCGGTGGATTACCGCATGCCGCCCGACCACCCCTACCCGACGGCGTTGGACGACTGCCTGGCCGCCTACCGGGCTCTTCTGGAGGAACGCCGCCCCGAGGAGATCATCGTCGGCGGCGCATCGGCGGGCGGCAACCTCGCGGCGGCCCTGATGCTTCGCATTCGCGACGAGGGGCTGCCGCTGCCCGCCGCCCTGGTACTGAGCACCCCGGCCACCGACCTGACCGGAGCGGGAGACACCATACACACCAACCTCGGGCTCGACACCGTGCTGCCCGACCGCGCGGAACCAGCGGCACGCCTGTACGCCGGTGATCACGACATGAGGGACCCTTACCTGTCACCGGTGTTCGGCGACTTCACCAAGGGATACCCGCCCACCGTCCTGCTGACGGGTACCCGCGACCTGCTGCTGTCGGACACCGTGCGCTTGCACCGGGCCCTGCGCGCCGCTGGCGTGCCGGCCGAACTGCACGTATTCGAGGCCGCGGGCCATGGCATTTTCCTCGGGCAAGCGCCGGAAGACCGTGAGCACGCACGTGAGATCCGCAGTTTCGCCGACCGGCACTGGGCAGCCTGATCAGGAGAGTGACGATAACCGACAGTACGTGCCCCAGCCCGCAGGTACCCGCGCTTCACATCCCCGTGCCCGCTGCTCGGCGCTGAGGAGTCGCCGCCGTCCCAGCCAGGGCCGGGACGGCGGAGTCCAGGGACGCACGGATGGCCGACTCCACGCGTACCAAGTCGCGGCCGAAGAGCCGTTGTGCCCGCAGTCCGTCGATGAGGGCCAGGGGCATGGTCGCGAACGCCTGCGGGTCGTGTTCCGATCGCGGTTCGCCGTGTTCGGCGTCGCCCGGCAGCACGTCGTCACCCGTACTCCAGCCTGTCGCCCCGGTGGCCGTGCGTTGTTGACACGACAGCGAACAACCGAGCGACATCATCTCCAGCGCTGTCCACGCTGGGCGTGGAGGACGGCGACTGACCGTCAGCCGTCCGAGAGGTCTTTTCCGGTGCGAACGTGGTCGCCTCTCCCGGAGAGGAGGCGGTGCAACCAGCTCGGCCGGGCGGCACGGGCATCCCGGGAGATCACCGCCTGCGGAGCCGGCAAGCCTGCTCGCCCGCCGCCAAATACGGCGTGGGCGGGGGCGAGCGCCATGTAGCGGAGACGATCCGCGCGATCTACCTCACCGGCAGGTATCGGTGCTTTCGCGCCCAGTTAACTACCACATGCCACCAGCCTTCGAGTCGTGCCAACGGTCCGCCCTGGAGAGGTCAGCCGTTCCCGACGGTGGATTCACGTGCCACGAGGGTGGCGTCGGAATCGAAATCCCGGTGCGGCAGAGGGCGACCGTCGGCGACGTGCAGGGCTACCGCGGCGAAATAGCGGCCGAGGCCGGCGGCGTCGATGCTCACGCTGGAGATCGAGGGGACGAACACGGCCGCCAACGGGATGTCATCGTGGCCGATCACAGCCAGATCACCGGGCACGGACAGGCCCGCGCGGATCGCGGCGCCCACCATCATGGCCGCGACGTCGTCGTTGTAGGCCACGACGCCGGTCACACCGGCCTTGTGCCAGTGCCGGACCGCGGCGGCGGCCGAGTCGCCTCGGTACTCAATGGCCCGCACGTCGAGGGGATCGAGGCCGAGCCTGGCGGCGGTCCGCTGGGCGGCACCCGCCCGAGCCTGGAGGAGCGAGGACGCGCGCGGGTCCGCGGTCGCCGCGAAGGCGAGGTGGCGGTGGCCCAGATCATGCAGATGCTCGACCTGCAGTGCCGGACCGGCGATGATCGTGGGTGCCTCGTCCATCGTCTCGGACTGCCCGGGATCCGGGACGATCTTGGTGACGCCGCAGGCGCGCATCGAGGCCGCTTCCTCGTCGCTGAACGGGCCGATCCCCAAGACGACGTCCGGGGTGAGCAGCTCCCATAGGGGCCGCGCCCGGCTGACGGGCTGGCGTGCGTAGACGGCCAGGGAGTAGCCGGCCTCGTCCAGTGCGAGCGAGGTCTCCTCCAGGTACTGGCGCAGCCGGTACTCCATCTGCAGGTCCGGCAGCACGACAAGGATGATCTTGCTGCTGCCGCGCCGCAGGTCCTGCGCGGCCCGGTGCGGCCGGTAGCCCAGGCGTTCGGCCTCGGCGAGCACGCGCCGCCTGGTGGGCTCGGAGATCGTTTGCCCAGGCGTGTTGTTCAGCACGAATCCGACCGTGGCGCGCGAGACGCCCAGCGAGCGCGCAACGTCCGCGGCTGTCACCCGCTTGCTCGCGTTCTCACCCAACCGGTCTTCACTCCGTTTCGCCGTCGCCACCCGCTCACCGGATGAGATTGTAGCTTGCACGTGCAAACCGCGAGGCGTACGCTCCTACCTAACTAGCACGTGCTAGGAAGCGAACTCGTGGAGTCTCGATGAGCCCCAAAGACCCGCCTGCCACCCTGGCCCCAGCGTCATGTGGCCGAGGGCGCGGCGGCCTGGCGTTGCCGGAGGAGGAAGCGCTGGATCTTACCGCTGGGCGTCTTGGGCAGCTCGTCGATGAAGTGGATCCGGCGGGGATAGGCGTGTGCGGCGAGGCGGGTCTTGACCAGCTGCTGCAGTTCGCCGACGAGCGCGTCGCCGGTGCTGGTGCCGGGTTGCGTGACGACGTAGGCGACGACGACCTCGCCGCGCAGCTCGTCGGGCTCGCCGACGACGGCGGCTTCAGCCACGGCCGGGTGTCGCAGCAGCGCGCTCTCGACTTCGAACGGGCCGATCCGGTAACCGGCCATGAGGATCACGTCATCGTCGCGGGAGCCGAAGGTGAGGCAGCCGTCGGAGTCCTTCGCGGCGATGTCCCCGGTGTAGTACCAGCGGCCGTCGGCGCTGAACCGCTCGGCTGTCCGGTCGGGGGCGTTGCCGTATCCGGTGAACCACATCAGCGGGCTGTCGGGCACGTTGACCGCGACCCTGCCCACCTCGCCGGTGGAAGCGACCTCATCGGCGTCGGAGCGGAGCACCTCCACACGCCACCCGGGCAACGCTCGGCCCATCGAGCCGGGCTTGATGGGAGCCACGAGGCCGGGGTGCCAGGCGTTGACGACGGTCATCCCGGTCTCCGTCTGCCCGTAGTGGTCGCGTACCGGCAGGCCCAGCTCGCGCCCGGCCCAGGTGGCCACGTCCGGTGTGAGCGGCTCACCGGCCGAGGAGCAGCGGCGCAACTTCAGGTCTTTCGGCACGGGCACACCGGCGTCGCGCAGCGCGCGGTACACGGTGGGGGCGGCGGCGAAGTTGGTGACGCCGAAACGAGACAGCACCTGCCAGGTCAGCTCCGGCGAGAAGCCGGCGCGCAGCAGCAGACTGCGCCGGCCGGACGCGAGCGGGCCGACGACCGCGTAGTACAGCCCGTAGGCCCAGCCGGGATCGGCGGCGTTCCAGAACACGTCCTCGCTGGTGTGATCGAGACCGAGCACCTGGTAGGCGTGCACCCCGGCCAGCGCGCGCAGCGACACCGGCACGCCCTTGGGTGTGCCCGTGGTGCCGGAGGTGAACAGCTCGATCAAGATGCCGTCGCCGCCGACCGCGACCGGCTCCGGGACCGGCCTGTCGGTGGCGAGCAGGTCACCGAAGGACACGTCCTGCCCGGTCGCCTCGCCGGTGGTGATGATCGTCCAGCCGGGGTCGGCCGGGATGTCGTCGCCGGGGTCGAGCTTGGCCCGCTGGGAGGGATCGACGACGATCGCCGTGGTGTTGTTGCCGGTGATGCGCAGGGCGATGGCCGGCGGCGCGAACGCGGTGAACAGTGGCACCTGCACGGCGCCGAGCCGCCAGATGCCCAGCAGCACGATCACCAACTCGGCCGACTTGCCCATCAGGGTCGCGACCCGGTCGCCCGCGGACACCCCGAGCGCCGCCAGGCCCGCCGCGAATCGGCCGGACGCCTCCTCCAGCTCGCCGAACGTCACGTCCCGGCTCGACAGATCAGGCTCGATCACGGTGAACGCCACGGCACCGGACCGGTGCCGACGGCAGAGAAGCTCGACGGCGTTGGCGTCCGGCTGGTCGTAGACGCTCAGCAGCTCGGACACGATCCGCTCTGGTGCAGACATGGAAGGCTCCCTGGGCGCTGGGGAATCGAGGATCGCTGTCCGAACTATCCAGTCCGTCACGCCGTATCGGCTACCCCCGAATGGAGGTGATCGGATGCCGGCCGATCGAGAAGCCGCCGAGGTTCGGCACACGCTCGCCGTGCTGCAGCGCGGCGCGCGGTTCCCGCTCGTCTTCGGCGGCGTGGTTGCCCGGGAGCGCGAGCTGCGGGTGAGCACGCTGCTCGGGAACGCCGGAGAGTCGTTGCGCGGGCTGCTGGTGCCAGGCGGGCGCGGCGTCGGCGGGCGGGCGCTGGCGACGCGGCGGCCGGTCGCGGTCGGCGACTACTACACCAGCGACGCGATCAGCCATGACTTCGACGAGGTGGCGCGGGCCGAGTCGATCCGGTCACTGGTCGCGGTACCGGTGATCGTGCGCCGTGTCGTGCGGGCGGTACTCTACGGCGCGGTCCGCGAGATGGGCCTGCTCGCCGACGTGTCGATCGGCGCGGCCGTCAACGCCGCCCGCGACCTTGAGCAGGAGCTCGCGATCCGTGACGAGGTCGAGCGGCGGATGGCCGAGCTCCACGCCCACACCGCGTCGGCCCTCTCGTCGGCGTCGTCGGCGGAACGTGAAGCGCTGCGCCGCGGCCACGCCGAGTTACGAGCCATCGGCAGCACCCTCACCGACCCCGAGCTGCGGACGCGAATCGACGCGGTGTGCGCCACGCTCACTCTCACCGCCGCCCCGAGCGACAGGCACACCCCACGGCTGTCACAGCGTGAAGTGGATGTTCTGGCGTGTGTCGCCATGGGATGCACCAACGTCGAGACGGCGCGAACCCTCGCGATCGGTCCGGAAACGGTCAAGAGCTACCTGCGCAGCGCGATGAGCAAGCTCGACGCGCACTCGCGGGTGCAGGCCGTCAACGCTGCCAGGATGATCGGCCAGCTTCCGTGAGCGATCAGTTCGAGCGGGCCCAACAGGTGTCGACGAACTGGCGCACCTGCCGGTCGACCTCTCCATCCTCGGGAGCTGTGCCGAAGAACCCTCCGTGGGGCGCGGCCTCGAAGATGTGAAGTTCAGCCGGAATCGCCGCCGTTCGGAGCGCGCGGTGCATGCGTACGGCATTGGAAAGGAAGACGTCGCGAGTGCCCGCGGTGAGCAGCGTGGGCGGGAAACCCTTGACGAAGTCACCGAAAAGCGGCGAGAGGTATGGGTGAGCCAGGTCGTGGCCGTCGGCGTAGAGAAGGTTGACGGGGATCAAGCTCTGGCTGCCGACGATGTCGACGGCGGCGTTCGTCTGAAAGGAATCGCCCGACTCGGTGAGGTCCAGTTCGGGGGTGAGAAGCACCGCGGCGGCGGGTAGCGGCAGGCCTTCGTCTCTGGCCCGGAGGATGAGCGCGGCCGCGAGGTTGGCGCCGGCCGAACCACCACCCACGATGACCTCATCGGGGCGGTGATCGCGCAGGATCGCCCGATAGGCCGAGACGCAGCCGTCGAGCGGGGTGGGGTAGGGGTGGTCGGGAGGCATCCGGTAATCGACGGCCCACGTACGCGCGCCGACCTGCCCGGCTGTGGCGATGGCGTTCAACCGGCACGTTTCCCCGCCGCCCTGGATCAAGGCACCGCCGTGGACGTCCAGGAAGACCCGCCGGTCGTCTCCGAGTGTTCCGTCGGGTGTGACCACATAGACGCGCGTGCCCTCTGCGTCGATCTCCGCGATGTCGGCCGCCACCCGGGAAGCACGCTGCTCGTACATCGGCAGCATCGCGTCCTCGGTCGCCGCGATCATCTTCCGCCATGCGTCCAGGTCATCGAGGGATGGGCGCGGCGATGTCCGCATCAGTCCCTGGGCGAGGAAGGCCTGTGCCTGGGCGCTTACCGATGCGGGAACGGGAATGTCCCGGGCCGGCACGTGCAGCGCCGGAGGTGAACCATCAGCCATCATTGATCGCCCTTCTTGCTGTCCCGTATCAAGAGTGGGCGGCGAGCCAGCGTCCCAACCACCCCAGAACGGGGGTGGTGCGCTCACCGGGCGTGATCGATTCTGTCGTGATGACCGGCTTTCTGCGGGCCGGCCTCCGGATGACGTCGCCCTCGAGCGGCTGCGGGCGTCGGACGCGGTGATCGCGGGACACACCACGACGCCGATCCGCACTACCGACGGCGGCTTCTTCGCCAAGGACGAGCAGGCAACACCCGCGACGGTCTTCGCTGCGCCCAGCTCGACGTTCCCCGGGCGCAGCACCTCTCCAACCTGCCCAACACCGCATAACGAAAGGAAGAATCACAGTGACGACGACTGACGGGACACACGCCGCGATGCACGTGCCCGCGCGGGACATCCCGGTGCCGGCCTCGGTGAGCGAGCAGGCGCGGGCGTTTCTGGCGATGGGCATGGTGCAGCCGCCGACGCAGTGGCCACCGGTCGATGATCGACAGGCTTGGCGGACGCTGATAGCGGAGCGGAACGCGATGGTACCGGCGGAGGCGGCCGGGCCCATGGTGGCATCGTGCTTCGGCATGGCCGACACCGGCGTCAACGCCGAGGTCGAGGTCATCGACGTCGATGGCGTGACCGTCTACGTGGCCACGCCTGACGGCGTCACACCGGACGATCGCCAGGCCTACCTTGCGATCCACGGCGGAGCCTTCATCCAGGGCGGAGGGGAGCTGTGCCGTCCGGGAGCCATCATGACAGCCGGAGTCGTCGGCGCGCGTGTGTGGGCTGTCGACTACCGGATGCCGCCGGACCACCCGTTTCCGACCCCGCTCGACGACTGCCTGACCGTCTACCGCAGGCTGCTTCAAGAGCACCGTCCCGAGGAGATCGTCGTCGGAGGTGTCTCGGCGGGGGCCAACCTCACCGTCGCCCTGCTCCTGCGGGCCCGGGACGAAGGGCTGCCGCTGCCGGGTGGAGCAGTGGTGGAAACCGTGCCCGCCGACTGCACCCAGACCGGTGACACCCTGGTGACCAACAAGGGAATCGACATCACGTTCGCCGACGATCTGACCCCTGTCATCGAGCTGTACGCCAGCGGCCACGACCTGCGCGATCCGTACCTGTCACCACTGTTCGGGGACTTCACCAAGGGCTTCCCGCCCACGATCCTCACCAGCGGCACCCGTGACTTCCTGCTCTCCGACACCGTGCGCCTGCACCGGAAACTGCTGGCGGCCGGCGTTCCCGCGCAGTTGCACGTCTTCGAGGCCGCACCCCACGCCATGTTCCTCGGCATGGCGCCCGAGGACCACGAGCGGGCGCGGGAGATTCGCCTGTTCGTCGACAAGCACTGGGCGGTGCCGGCTGCCCAACGGTGACATCGCCGCGAGTGGCCGTCGTCTCCGCCAGGGGGAAACGACGGCCACTCGCGGCGAGGGCGAGCAGGAAATCGGGGCCCGGCTGCGCCCCTTCATCCGCACCGACGCCCCCGAACACACCCGCTACCGCCGGATGCTGCTGCCGGAGTTCACCGTCCGCCGAATCCGCGCCATGCGGCCCGCCGTGCAGACCATCGTGGACGGCCTCCTGGACTCCATGCTCGCGACCGAGGCCCCCGTCGACTTCGTCCCCCTCTACGCCAACGCCGTCTCCACCTCCGTGATCTGCGAACTGC
Organism: Streptosporangium sp. NPDC002607; assembly: GCF_053592655.1. Lineage (NCBI taxonomy): Bacteria > Bacillati > Actinomycetota > Actinomycetes > Streptosporangiales > Streptosporangiaceae > Streptosporangium > Streptosporangium sp. NPDC002607. The sequence goes on along the minus strand of NZ_JBSFWD010000042.1, from coordinate 5,869 downwards.
TGGGCATCCCCGCAGAAAACCTGGAGTTCTTCCGCGACGTCACCCGCATCTCCGGCTCCCGCCACAGCACCGCCGAGCAGGTCGCCGAGGCGCTGGACGCACTGTTCGCCCTGATCTCCGACCTGGTGGCCCAGCGGCAGGAGCAGCCGGGCGACGACCTGCTCTCCAAACTCGTCGTCAACCACCTGCAGACCGGCAACGTCACCCTGCCCGAACTGCTGTCCACCGTGGGCATCACCATCAACGCCGGACGCGAGACCAGCACGAACATGATCGCTCTGAGCACCCTGCTGCTTCTCCAGCGGCCGGATCTGATGGAGGAACTGCGAGCCGACCCCTCCCTGATGCCGGCCGCCGTCGATGAGCTCCTGCGGGTGATGTCGATCGCCGACTCCATCCCGCTGCGGATCGCCGCCCAGGACATCGAGATCTCCGGCACGGTGATACCCGCCGACGACGGCGTCATCGCTCTGCTGGCCGGCGCCGACCACGACCCCGAGCAGTTCCCCGACCCCGACCGGATCGACTTCCGCCGCCCGGACAACCACCACGTCGCCTTCGGCTACGGCGTCCACCAGTGCATCGGCCAGCACCTGGCCCGGCTGGAGCTTGAAGTGGCCCTGGAAACGCTGATCCGCCGCGTGCCGACGCTGCGCCTGGCAACCCCGGACGAGGAAATCGACTTCAAACACGATTCGGCCACCTTCGGCATCGAGCGGCTGCCGGTGACGTGGTGAATACCCATCCCGGCGGGCCCGCCCCATGGCCAGAGACCAGCCACCACCCGGCGCCGCGGCGTCTCGGCCCGTGGATCCGGTGCTGGAGCCCGCGGCCGGCAGCCCGGCTACGGCTGATCTGTCTCCCGCACGCCGGTGGCGGCGTGCGGTTTCTACCGCCCCTGGGCGGCCCTGCTGCCGCCAGAGATCGAGCTGTGGGGCATCCAGTACCCAGGCAGGGAAGACCGCTTCGAAGATCCCCCGGTGGACCGGATGGACGAGCTGGTCACGGCCGTCACCGATGCCTTGGTGCCGCTGCTCGACCGCCCCTACGCCCTGTTCGGGCACAGCATGAGCTCGGCCGTCGCCTGGGAGGTGGCCCACGACGGGGCTTGAGCAGCAACCAAACGGCCAGTCACGTTAAGGAGCCCGGCGGGCTCGTCTTGCCGTGACTGGCCGTTCCGACGCGGGTGGCTGGGGGTCGGGTCAGTCGATGAGGCCGGGCTGGTCGGTGGGGTTGCCCTCGGCGGTCTTGAGGGTCTTGTGGACGACACCGACGGAGACCTTCACCCCGGCGGCGATGGTGCGGATGGATTCCCCGCGCCGGCGGCGGGCCAGGATCGCGGCGCGCTTGTCGTCGTCGACGACGGGTCGGCGGCCGCCGACCTTGCCTTGCTTGCGGGCGGTCTCCAGGCCGTTCTTGGTCTTGCGGACGATGTCGCGGCGGCGGTCCTCGGCCAGGGCGAGGGCCAGGTCGAGGATGAAGGAGCGTTCGGTGTGCTCGCCGGCGGCGATGCCCTCCAGCACCTTGACGCCGATCCAGCTCCCGGTAGATCCGGCGGGTCTGGCGCAGCAGGTCCTCGTAGGTCGCCGGTGCTGAGTCCGGTGTCTCCTCCATGGCTCCCACGGTGCCACCCTCTGTTCCGCTGCGCTGGTCAGATCCCGTCGTCGTCCTGCTCCGCGTCGGAGTCACGCAGGTCGCGGATGGCGCCGGGCGCGAGGTCGGGCAGGGCGAAGGTGTAACCGGGTTCCGGCGTCGGCCCCGACGAGCCAGCGTGAGCGCAGGCGGGTGCCGTCGGCCAGCCCGGCGGTCACGCCTTCGTCGTCCTGGCTCAGCCCGACCAGTTCGCAGCCGCGCCGGATCTCCGCGCCGAGCTCGGTGGCGTGCTCGGCCAGCAGGTGTTCGGTGACTGTCTGCGGGATGCCGAGGATGTAGGGATGTGCGGTGTCCAGCCGGTCCGGCGGCGGCTTGCGGATGCCGACGAACAGACCACCGATCGGGTACTGCTTACCGAGGGCGAGAAACCGCTCCAGCAGACCGCGCTGGTCCATCACCTCGATGCTGCGCACGTACAGACCGAGCGCACGGACCTGCTTGGTCGGCTCAAGTGCCCCGCTCCAGCACGAGCACGTTCACGCCGTGCAGCCGCAACTCGGCGGCCAGCATCAAGCCGGTCGGCCCGCCGCCGACCACGACCACGTCGATCATCAAACTCCTCATTTCCCAAGGCTGCGGTTCAGCGATGCAGGGCGGTTTCTTGATCGAGGCGTGACAGCTTCTCGGGGTTGCGCACGAAGTACAGGCCGGTGATCAGGCTCTGTTCGGTCCGCACTGCCAGCAGGCCCTCGATCTGCCCATCGATCCGCATGATCAGGGCCGGATGGCCGTTGACCTGCGCCGGCTGCACCGAGGCGGAGCCTGCCAGCCGGCCCAGCCCCGCCGTCAACAAGTTGGCGACCAGTTCCGCGCCCACGACCGGCTCCAGCGCAGCCGGGACCACACCGCCGCCGTCGCTGAGGAAGACGACGTCCGGGGCGAGTTGGTCCAGCAGGCTCTTCATGTCGCCGGTGTCGACGGCCCGTTGGAAGGCCAGCAGGGCTGCGCGGTTCTCAGCCTGCGAAACCGCTGTGCGCGGGCGGCGGGCGGCGACGTGGTTCCGGGCCCGGTGCGCGATCTGGCGGACCGTGACCGGGGTCTTACCGACGGCCTCGGCGATCTCGTTGTAGTCCAGGTCGAACACCTCGCGCAGCACGAACACTGCGCGCTCGGTCGGCGTGAGCGTTTCCATCACCAGCAGCATCGCCATCGATACGCCCTCGGCCAGCTCGACGTCCTCGGCCACGTCCGGCGCGGTCAGCAACGGCTCGGGCAGCCAGGGGCCGACGTAGGACTCCTTGCGCCGGCGCAGCGAACGCAGCCGCATCAGCGCCTGGCGGGTGGTGATCCGGACCAGATACGCGCGGGGATCCTCCACAATGTCCAGGTCGACATCCACCCACCGCATCCAAGTCTCCTGCAGGACGTCCTCGGCATCGGCCGCCGAGCCGAGCATCTCGTAGGCGACGGTGAACAACAGGTTCCGGTGGGCGACGAAGGCCTCGGTGGCGCCATCCACGCCGGTGCCCCCATCGGATGGCTTGGTCGCTTCCACAGTCCGGTCACCGTGCTCGGTCATCGGCGGCTCCCTCCATTTTGGATCTTTCGGTATCCCACACCAGATGCCGACCCCGCGCTTCTCGTGACGCCCACCAGCAGTGACATAGGTCACACCGCCGGAGCTGTCACGCCGCACCGGCCACCGGCATCTCCTTGCCGACTTCGCCCGACGACGACTTCCGAGGAGCACACCATGACCGCCCGTTTGAGCCTATTCGCGAACCCCGACGGCACCGCGGCCAAGGCCGCCGGCCACTTCGGCACGGCGAGCAAGACGATCCTGGCCGAATCGAGCCTGCCAGCCGCGACCCAGAAGCTGGTGCTGCTGCGGACCAGCCAGATCAACGGCGACGGCTACGCCACCGACGTGTGGAGCAAGAACGCCGCGGCCGCCGGAGAGAGCGCCACCCGCATCAACCTGGTCGCCGCCTGGCGCGAGTCCACGGTGTTCACCGACGCCGAACGCGCCGCCCTGGCCCTCGCCGAGCAGGGCACCCGCATCGCCGACGCGGCCGGCGGCGTGAGCGACGAGGCCTGGGCCGCCGCCGCCGAGCACTACGACGCCGACCAGCTGTCCGACCTGGTGGTCCTCATCGCCCTGATCAACGCCACCAACCGGATGGGCGTCATCGTCCGCCAACCCGGCGGCGACTACCAGCCCGGCAATCTCGGCTGACCGGTACCCGCGAACAACAAGCCTCCTGCCATCGGCCGCGCGAGCAATACGCGCGGCACCCCCAACCCACGAGTAAGGACGCAGACCATGGAACCCCGCTTCGACCTGATGAACAACAATCTCGGCGCCAAGATCGCCAAGCGGATCTACAACGTCGCCCTGGCGATCGTCGACTCGCCGCTGCCCCAGGCCACCCAGAACCTGGTGATGCTGCGCGCCAGCCAGATCAACGGCTGCGGCTTCTGCGTCGACTACCACACCAAGGACGCCACCGCCGCCGGCGAGACCACAGACCGCCTCAACCTGGTCGCTGCCTGGTACGAGTCCACGGTGTTCACCGACGCCGAACGCGCGGCGCTGGCGCTGACCGAGGAAGGCACCCGGATCGCCGACACCCGCCACCCCGTGTCGGACAAGACCTGGGACCGGGTGCGCGAGCACTACGACGACGACCAGATCGCCGCGCTCGTCTCCCTGATCGCCATGATCAACGCCAACAACCGGCTCAACGTGATCGTGCGCAACCCCGGAGGCTCCTACCAGCCCGGCCAGTTCGCCGGCATGGCCAACTGACCCGCACTGCCACACCACCGCCCGGCCCGGGATCACTCGCCCGGGCCGCCATATCAGCCACACCCGGCCCCTCCGGGCCGCCTAACACCTTACGGAGGAGTCATGAACCTCGCACTCTGGATCGCCGCCGGTATGCTCGCCCTGGTCGCGATCACCGGGGGCTCTACGAAGTCCTTCATCCCGAAGAAGAAGCTCGCCACCATCCACGGCGCCGAATGGACCGCGGGATTCAGCGCCAACGCCATCAAGACCCTGGGAGCCCTCGAACTCCTGGCCACGGTTTCCTTCCTGCTGAACCTCGGCGGCCAGCGAGCCGCCGGCTTCAGCCCGGAGACCATCGTCGAGGTAGAGGCGAACGGCCGGATCCGCACCCAGCCACTCGCGGGCACCCGATCCCTGGGACCCGACGCCGCCGAGAACGACCGCCTGCGCGAGGAACTCCGCACCGACCCGAAGGAGGTGCACGAGCACGCGATCTCGGTACGACTGGCCGCTGAGGAAATGGAAACGATCTGCCGGCCCGGCTCGGTGGTGATCGAGGAGTTCATGACGGTCAAGGCACGTGGCTCGGTACAGCATCTCGCGTCCCGGGTCGCCGGGCGGTTGCGCGAGAACCTGGGCCCCTGGTCGGCGTTCGCGGCACTTTTCCCGGCGGTCACCGTCGTACCGAAGAGCGCCGCCCTCGCGGCCCTGAACCGCCATGAACCCGAACCCCGAGGGCTCTATGGCGGGGCGGTGTTCCGAGCGGGAACCGACGGCTCACTGGACGCGGCACTGGTCCTGCGCACGCTGTTCGCGCATGGTAACCACACCTGGCTCCGTGCCGGGGCAGGCATCATGGGCCAATCCACCCCGGAACGCGAATACGAGGAGACCTGCGAAAAGCTACGAAGCGTCGTCCCTCACCTGCGGTTCCATCACAGGTGAGGGAGCCGCATGTTCCTCGGGCATCGGACTTACTCGTTCAACTTCTACGCCCCCGAACCCTCTCCGGCACGGCCCCAGCCCGATGCGTTCGCGTGGTTGTGGAGTCCGCTGACACCTCCTCGTCCAACCGGCTCGTAGCGTCTTCGGTGGCCTGGCTGGAGGACACCCGGCCACCTGCACTGCTACATCCCGGCGCATCGCCGGGATGGCCTTTGCTTGTTGAGGTTGGGTCTTTAGTCGACTGTATTTTTGTTGATCTTGAAACTACCGAACGCCTTTACGTTGTAGATTTCTAGAGGAGGTTCGGCCTGGGCTGCCGGGACGGCCTGCCACAATGGGGCGCATGCCCGAGCTTCGATCCGGTCCGCGCGGCGTGTGGGCCGACGACGAGAGCCTGTCCCCCGACTCCTGGGGACGTACAGGTTCGGCGGGCGGCACCCTGCCGTGGGGGTTCACGCTCGTCATCGTGCTGCTGGTGGTGGGCCGATTCACGTTGGCGCCGTATCTGACGGCGCCCGCGCTGCAGACGTGGGCCACGAT
>NZ_JBSFWD010000041.1:0-91055 GCF_053592655.1 Streptosporangium sp. NPDC002607 | reverse complement strand
GATGCGGTGGTGGGGCATTCGCAGGGGGAGATCGCGGCGGCGTGTGTGGCGGGTGCGTTGTCGTTGGAGGATGCGGCGTTGGTGGTGGCGTTGCGGAGCAGGGTGTTGGCGGGGTTGGCGGGGTCGGGGGCGATGGCGTCGGTGTGGGCCGATGAGGCCACGGTGGTGGGGTGGTTGGAGCGTTGGCGGGGCCGGTTGTGGGTGGCGACGGTCAACGGCCCGCAGAACACGACCGTTTCGGGTACGGCCGAGGCGGTGGAGGAGTTCCTCGCCTTGTGTGAGGCCGAGGGGGTGCGGGCCCGGGCGGTGGAGGTGGATTACGCCTCGCATTCCCCGTTGGTCGAGCCGTTGCGCGAGACGATTCTGGAGGCTTTGGCGGGTATTGAGCCGCAGCCGGGTGAGGTGGCGTTCCATTCCACCGTCGAGGGCGTCGAGGGCCAGGTCACCGGGCGGCCGTTGGACACCACCGGTCTGGACGGCGATTACTGGTATCGCAACCTGCGCAACAGTGTGCGTTTGCACGAGACGGTGGAGAGCCTGCTCGATCAGGATCACCGTGTGTTCGTCGAGGTCAGTCCGCACCCGATCCTGGTTCCGGCGTTCGGGGCTCGGGTTGAGGCCCATGAGGTGCCCGCGATCGCGGTGGGAAGCCTGCGCAAGGACCGTCCCGAGGTGGTGGCGCTGGCCACGGCGTTGGCGACGTTGCATGCCCATGGTCTGAGCCCGGACTGGGACGCGCTCTATCCCGCTCCACCGGTCACCGGTCGGCCGGAGTTGCCGACGTATCCCTTCCAGCACCAGAGTTACTGGCTCACCCCGACGGAGAGAAGAACCGACGTCCCATCGTACGATCTCGAATTCTGGCGCGCCGTAGAGAACGACGATCCGGGAGAGGTGGCCTCTCTGTTGAACATCGTCGATGACGAGCGGATCGCCTCCCTGAGGCCCCTGCTCAAGGACCTCGGGGACTGGCGTCTTGGGAGAAAGGATCGTGCGGGCACGGGGGATTGGCATTACCAGCTCACGTGGCGGCGGCTGGATCGAGAAGTGCCGCGACTGTCCGGTACCTGGCTGGTCGTCACAACGCCCGAACAAGCCGATATGGGCCAAGTATCGGCGACTTCCAGCGCAATGACCGAGCAGGGGGCGAAGGTCGTCACCCTCGTGGTCGCCGACACCCTCTCCCGGGAGGACCTGACTCGACACGTTCACGACATGGTCAGATCACTCTCGCCGTCGAGCGCGGATTCAGGCACCAACGACCGATCTGGCGGAGGTAGGTCATCCGCCTTGGCGGGCGTCGTCTCCTGGCTCGCCCTGGACCGGCACTCTCATCCGGTGTTCCCCCATCTGCCGACAGGTGTGATCGGCAATCTCAAACTCGCCCAGGCCCTGGAGGGGATCGACGTCCCCCTGTGGGTCCTGACTCGGAACGCGGTGGTCACCGATCCTGACGAACCGCTGGACGATCCGATCCACGCCCTCTCCTGGGGCCTGCACCTTGTGGCACGCCAGGAGAATCCGCACGGCTGGGGAGGGCTGATCGACCTGGTAGAGCACGTCGGAGATGAGGTCGGGACACATATCTGCCAGGCACTCGGTGGCGGTGTCGACGATCAATTCGCTGTCCGGCCGAGAGGACTGCTGCGTCGCCGGCTCAGTCGTAGTGCTGTGCCCCGATCCTCCTCCTATGCGTGGCCTTCCGACGGAACGGTGCTCATCACGGGTGGTACCGGAGAAGTAGGAAAATCTCTCGCCAAGCGGATCGTGCACAATGGCGCCAGACACCTGCTTCTGCTGAGCCGCAGTGGGCCAGAAGCGCCGGGCGCCTCACGGTTGGTCGATGAAGTGCGTGCTCTGGGCGCCGAGATCCGGATCGTCGCCTGCGACATCGCGGATCGTTCCGCTCTGGCGGGGGTGCTCGCCGATATTCACCCCAGCCAGCCGCTGCGGACAGTCATTCACATGGCCGGTACGTTCGACGACGCCATGCTGTCCGACCTCACAGAAGAACGACTGGAGAACGCTCTGCGGGCGAAGGTCGACGGTGCGCTGAACCTCCATGAGCTGACGAAATCCCTTGACCTCTCAGAGTTCATCCTGTTTTCGTCCACGGCCGTCATCCTGGGAGGAAAGGGGTTCGCGAGTTACGCGGCGGCGAACGCCTTCCTGGATTACCTCGCACATCAGCGTCGTGCCCAAGGTCTTCCGGCCCACTCGATCGCGTGGGGGATCTGGGAAGGCAGGGACCACACCTTCCCTCATCACGGCCTGAGAAGAATGCAGACGCAGCGGGCTCTGGTCGCGCTCGAGCAAGTGCTGACCGAGGACCGGCCGACCGCTGTCATCGCCAGCTTCGATTGGGGTAACTTCTACCCGCTCTACACCGCCTATCGTCCGTGCTCCCTGTTCGATGAGATCCCGGAAGTCGCGCGCATCCGCCAAAACCCTGTCGTCTCCTCCGGATCCGGCGACGTGTTGGCGGTGCAACTGGCGGAACTACCCCCGGAACGGCAGCGCCACCACCTCCTGAGCGTCGTCCAGACCACCGTCGCAACCGTGCTCGGCCACAGTGACTCCGACGGAATACCGCTCGAACACTCCTTCAAGGATCTCGGCCTGGACTCGCTGACCGCTCTCGAACTTCGTAAGCACCTCAAGCGGGTCATCGGCCTGGAGCTTCCAGCCACCCTCATTTACGACTATCCGACCTCGCAGGCCCTCGCCGCCTACATTCACCGGGAGCTCTGCCCAGACGACAGCGGCAAGGACGCCGGCCCGATCCTCTCACTTCTCAGGCAGGCGATATCAATCGACAAGCCTGAGCAAGGGGCTGATCTACTGCTGACCGCGTCGCAGCTGCGTCCGTCATTCGACGACCTCTCCGCTGTGGCGCGACCGCTGCCCTCAACTTCGCTGTCCCAGGGGCCCGTGCAACCGGCGCTGGTGTGCCTCTCATCGGGTGAGTCCGAATATCTCAAATTCGCGAGAGCACTCGAAGGAATTCGCGACGTCTCCGCGATCACCCTGCCTGGGTTCTCCAGCGGAGATCTTCCCGCGAACGTGGCGGTCATGGCCGAGAGCGTGATCAGGGCACTTCCGGAGTCCCTTCACGGGAAGCCGGTCGTACTGGTCGGCAACTCGCTGACGTGTCTTCCGGTGTGCGCGACAGCACTGGCACTGGAACAGCTGAACTCGCCGCTCGCGGGTGTCGTGCTGATCGATCCCCCTGGGAACGCGGCGAACGGACACCGCGACGAACTTTCCCTCCTTCTGTGGAGAATGGCAGGCAAGGAGGGGCCCGATGTCCCTTCCGACGAGCGACTCACCGCAACCGCGTGGTACAGCGAACTCTTCCACCGCTGGGAACCCACGAAGATCGAAACCCCGATCCTCCTCGTCCGGCCAGGTCACGCACGCTCTTCCTCGCGGTTCCCGATCGCGTCCGCGGAAGCTCCGAAGGTGGCGACCGTTCCCGCCGATACCGACGTACTCGAAGAACACTCCGCGCTCATCGGCCTGACCGTGAGTAACTGGCTGATGGATCTGGCGCGGAGCACAGCCAATGAAACAGGTGGGAACATTGCTCTGGGATAGCATCTTCATCTCCGGCACAGGGAGATTCCTGCCGCCCCGGATGAACGTCGAGGACGTGCTGAGCGGCAGCTCCATCAGCGCGAATCCGACCAGCCTCAAGCTGTCCGACTGGGCGTCCCTCACCATTTCGCGGGACCACTCGGCAGCGGAGATGGCGGGGATGGCGGCAGTTGACGCGATGAAGAATTCGGGATGCAACGCCGATGACATCGCGTCGCTCGTCTACGCCTGTTTGGATGATCAGGAACATTTCGCGCCTGTCTGTCACGTGCAACGGGTTCTCGGCGTGCCCGAGGCGCTGGCATTCGAACTGGGAGCGGCGAGCAACGGGGGAGCGACAGGCCTCGTCGTCGCGGCGAGCTTGCTGAGATCCGACCCTTCCGCCAACGCCGCGATGGTCACCGCGGCCGGTCGCTACCATGCGGGTAGGTTGGGGCGATGGCAGGAATCGCTGGGCGTCTTCCTTTCGGACGGTTCCGCCGCGGCGGTTCTGTCACGCGAGGGTGGGTATGCCCGGCTGATATCCAGTTCTCACACCTCCGCGTCTGAGCTCGAATCGCTCGTCGCGGTCCGGGGAGATTTGGACAACGGGAATATCATGCTGGCCCAGAAGACCAGTCTCGGGCCCTACCTTCCCATCATCCGAGATGCCGGCATAAAAACAGTGAAGCAGGTGCTGGAGGAGTCGGGAGTCGAGTTGTCGGAGGTGGCGAAGGTCGCAGTGACCGGGGTCGGCCTCGCGCAGCTCTCCGCTCTGATCCTGGAACCCCTGGGTATCGCGCAGAGCCGTACCACGTGGGAGTTCTTACGAGAAACCGGCCACGTCGGTCCCTCTGACGCGCTCCTCGGTATCGATCACCTTCTCCGCGGTGGACAACTCCAAGGGGGGGAGAAGATTCTCGTTATCGGCATGGGAATAGGCTTCCGATTCACCACTTTGCTCCTCGAAGTCTGTGACCCACCCGTTCCGAAGTAGTCCAGAGCCGCCGACGGCACTGTCTCCAAGTTGGTGTCTGAGGGGTGTGGGCTTCCCCTCGTAACGTGGAGACCGAGCCGGGAGCGGCAGGTCGAGTACCGGCCCGACCGTGTTCTGGCGCTTGACAGTGCCCTGACCTCGCTGACCTAGCCATCCAGGTTACAGTGGAAGATCTCAGCCCCGGGTCTGCCCCTGCGACCCCGGTCGCAGGGGCGTGGGCCATGTCCGTCTCCGGCGCAACTGCCTGCGGGTCCGGACCCCGGACCGCCCGCATGAGCTCGTCAGCCGAGATGAGCGCGGAAGAACGACGCCAGCGTGCTGAAGCTCAGTGGAGGCTCAGTGCTGGTCACGGGCTCACCACAGCGTTTCGAAGTCTGCACGGTCCTGGCCGGGAAGGGCTCCGACAGGCCGCCGGTGAAGGGGAAGAAATGGTCCTGCCCGTGCAAGGTGAAGAAGCGGACGCTTCCGCAGGCCTCCTTGAGCGCGGAGAACAGCAGCCGGCTTTGCCCGATGGGGATCACGGTATCGGTGTCACCGTGCCCGATGAGGAACGGCGGGGGCCGCCGCCCGGAAGCCAGATGGGTGATGGGGTTGGCCTGCCTCAGCAGAGCAGGAGAACACGACTGCACGCCGTCCGGACAGCCAAGGTAGGTGGCCACCGCTCCCGCCAGGAGCGGGTTGTCAGCCAGCGCTGACAAATCGGCGGGCCCCGAAAGATCCGCCACCGCCTGAACACAGCTGGAGGGGCCGCGTCCACCCACATTGCCTTCCAGCGCGGAAACCCCACAACTCGTGCCCGCCAGGGCGGCAAGCTGCCCACCCGCAGATCCGCCCCACAGGCCGATCCGGCCGTTGAGGCCGTAGCGGAAGCTGTTGGCGCGCAGATACCGGATCGCGGCCTTCACCTCGTGGATCTGCTGCGGGAACTTGGCGCTCGTGCTCAGGGTGTAGTTGACGGAAGCAACAGCAAATCCCTGCGAGAGCAGTGATGTCCACTCAGGGATCCGCTGCAGCTCGCTCTTGTCTCCGGCGGACCAGCCACCGCCGTGGATGTAGACGATCACAGGCGCCCACCGGGCGCCCTTCGGTACGTACAGGTCCAGGACCTGCTGGTTGCCTCCGGATGCGTAGGCCACATCGGAGTAGGTGGTGTAGCCGTCGGACCTCACGGAGCGCACGCGCTCGTCGGCTCCGCTTGCCTCCGCCGGAGCGACGAGAACGCCGAGGCAGGCCGATGCTGCCGCCGACAAGGCGACTACGCGTCCCGGACGCGCTTTCAGGCCTAGGTGCACACTGATCCCCTCTCAAGATGAAGATGAATTCAAATTCACCCCTTGAGCATGGGTTGTCAACCCCAGCCGATGCCTGCATGATGAATCCGAATTCACATTCGCTGTGAGGAGGATCACATGTATCTCGTGGAGTCGTGTCGCATCCGCACCTCAGGTGCCCGGGCGGTGGAGCTCTTCCAGGTTGACGGCCTCTCACTGCTGGCCATCCCGCAGCTGGCCGTCGATGTGCCCGGGCAACCACCCGGCATGAACGGTGGCGACAGCGACACCGAGCTGCGGGTGCTCCGCCGTACAACCGAAGGTTTCGAGCCCTTCCAGAGCCTTCGGGTGCCGGGCGGTGAGGACGCGGAGTTCTTCCGGATCGGCCGGCGGGCGTTCCTGGCGACCGCGAGCATCCGCCGCGGCCAAGGCCCCTATGAGTTCGGCGTGGACTCCCAGCTGTACGAATGGGACGGCGCGCGCTTCGTCCCTTTCCAGAGCGTGCCCGGCTTCGCGGCCAAGCAGTGGCGGCACTTCACGCTGGCCGATCAGCACTTCCTGGCCCTGGCACAGGGGCTTCCGCTGTCTGGGAGCCGGCCGTCGCGGATCTACCGATGGGATGGCCGGGCCTTCGAACCGTTCCAGGAGATCGCCTCCGAGCAGGGCTACAACTGGCACGCCTTCCGGGTGGCGGGGCACGACTTCCTCGCCCACGCCGACCACCTCGCTCCGTCCGTCCTGTACCGCTGGGACGGAGCGCGCTTCGCCGTACACCAGAAGCTGGCCGATCAGCACGGCCGGGCTTTCGCCTCCTTCAGCGCCGACGGCGAGGAGTATCTACTCGTCGGCTGCATCCTCAGCCCGTCGCGGCTACTGCGCTGGGATGGTGAGTCGTTCGTGGAGCACGCCGTGCTGGACGGGCTCGGCACCCGCGAGTTCGCGGTCCTGCACGGCAGGGGCGGCCTGTACGTGCTGCGGGTCAACTTCATTCACGGCACCCCCGCCGCGCCGACGACCGCGCTGAGTTCCCAGCTCTACCACTGGCAGGACGGTGGGCTGCGCGTCGTCGAGGAGTTCCCCACCAGCGGCGGCACGGACGTCGCCGTCTTCACCGACGACCGGGGGCCACTCGTGGCGGTCTCCAACGGGCTCAGTGCCGACGTGCGGTTCGCCACCGAGAGCGTCATCTACCGCTTCATCGAGCAGGAGCACCAGTGACCAAGGAGTTCATCCGACTGTTCACCACCTACACAGCCGATCCGGACAGCATCGGCAGGAGGCTGGGTCGCGCGGTCACCGATCGCGCGCGCAACAACCCGCTGATCGCCGCGACGGCCACCGACCTCGCGCTCTACCCGGGAGACGGCAGGCCACCCACGGTCGAAGGGTTCCGGCTCTCGAGCAGGGGCTTCAAGGAGCTGACGGCGATCTCCCACCTGGGTCCCGCCGTGGCTTCGCTGGTCAGGCTCCGCGACCTGGGCGAGGAGTCCTGGCGGAAGGCCGCCGAGCGCCTGCTGACCGAGGTCAAGGCCACCCGAGCCGCCAACAGCACCGAACTGTGGCGGGACCGGATCGCGGTCGAGGCCTACCGGGGCAGGGAACGTGAGATCGCCGACATGGTCGACCACGCGTGCGCGGTGACCGCCCGCTACCTCACGGCCGCGCTGGACGACGAGGAGTATCTCACTCCCGAGACGCTCCGCCGCGACTACCTCGACAACGGCATCAACTCAATGATGGTGGCCACGTTCTTCCTGGTCAGCCTCGACATCAGCTTCCGCATCACGCGCTGGTTCACCGAGCAGGACCTGGCCTGGGAGCGGGCCATGGTGGTGATCGCGGGCAGGCAGGGTCGTCCGACCGCGGGCGTCACCTGGAACACCAGCAGCGTGGCCACGATGATCCTCGCCGCCTCGCGCGGCCGCCTTCCGTTGGATCGCGTGTACGTGGCCCCGCACGCGCCCACCTTCCCCTCCCCTGCCGACGGCGACCTCACCCAGGTGATCGCGCTGGAGGAGGACCTGCGCACCCTCTGGTGCGGCACCAGGGCCACCGTCGAACTCGGCGACGTGATGTTCGACGGCTATCCGCGCTACGCCCCTGGCCGCCTCACGCTCCCCGACGTCACCGACCCCGGCGTCGCCGAGGTGAGCGAGATGCCCGCCATCCACTCGGCCGACGACATGCGTGCGCTTGTGACCAGGCTCCGCATCGTGCTGGAGGACCCGAGGCAGCTGCTGTCCAGCTGCGTCACCGACTTCGCCGCCGCCTCCCTGGCGGCGGCGGGCGACGATCCCACCCAGGTAGTGGTGCCTGGGCTGACCGACCTCTGAGAGCGAACCATGACCATTGACCGGCGCTCGTTCCTCATCGGCGCATCACTGCTGTCGCTGACCACCGCATGCGGTGCGTCAGGCTCCTCCTCCTCGAACTCACTCAAGATCGGCGCATCGTTGCCGCTCACCGGCCCGGCCGCGGACGTCGCCGACCCCGGCTACAAGGGCTACCAGGTCTGGCAGAGCCAGATCAACGCGCGTGGCGGGCTTCTGGGCCGCAAGGTGGAGTTCGTCATCCTGGACGACGGCTTCGACCAGAACACCGTGGTCTCCAACTACAACCGGCTGATCACCCAGGATCGGGTGGACCTGCTGATCGGCACGTTCTCCTCGTTCCTGAACCTGCCGGCTTCGACCGTCGCCGACCGCAACCGCATGCTCTACATCGAACCGTCGGGTGGTGCGGCGGAGATCTTCTCGCGCGGCCACACCAGGCTGTTCTTCAGCCAGCCGGGCACGACCGACACCGCGCATCGGCCGTTCGCCGCCTACGTGGAGGGACTGAAGGAGCGGCCCGCCACCGCGGCCTACCTGTACCAGGACGACCCCAGCACCGACGTGCCCGTCCAGAACCTCCAGAAGGCCTTTGAAGGGCTCGGCATCAAGACCGTCTACGGGCAGAAGTACCCGCCGGACACCAAGAACTTCGACGCGATCGCCAACGCGATCCGGCAGGCCAACCCCGCCCTGCTGGTGCACGGCGCGCTGGAGGTCGACGGCGTGGCCGTGGTCCAGGCCCTGCAGCGGATCGGCTTCACCCCGTCGATCCTCTACCAGACCAGGGCGCCCTCCAGCGTCAACACCTACCCGCAGGCCATCGGCGCCACGAACACCGAGGCCGTCTTCACCGCCGGCAGTTGGCATCCGGCCTCGAAGTATCCGGGCAACGCCGAGTTCGTCGCGGATTACCGCAAGCAGTTCAAGCAGGAACCGAGCGAGGACGCCGCCAACTCCTACACCGCGGCGCAAGTGCTTCAAGCCGGCGTCCAAGCCGCCGGCAAGCTCGACCAGGATGCGATCGCCGCCTGGCTGCACGCCAACACGGTCGACACCATCGTCGGCCCGCTGAAGTGGGACGAGCGCGGCGTTCCCGACGGCAGCCTGCTGCTGATGCAGTGGCAGCGCGGCAAGCTGGAGGTCGTCGCCCCGGCCTCGGCCGCGACCGTCACCTCCGTGATCGCCGCCAAGCCGAGCTGGGCGACCTGATGCAGGCGTTGCTCTTCGGCCTACTCGTCGGCGGCGTATACGCCCTGGCCAGCAGTGGCCTGACGCTGATCTTCGGCGTCATGCACATCGTCAACCTGACCCACGGCGCGATCCTCATCGCCGGGGCATTCCTCACCTACAGCATCTGCACGGCGACGGGCCTCGACCCCTTCGCGACGATCCCCGTCACCGGCACTGTGCTGTTCGGCCTGGGCTGGCTCATCCACAAGCTCGTCATCCAGCGGGCCGAGCGCGGCGGTGAGGGCACGATCATCCTCTCCACGCTCGCGCTCGCCATGATCCTGGAGGGAATCACCATCCTCATCTGGGGCCATGAACCGCACACCGTCGCCACCTCCTACGCCCGCACGTCCATCCGGCTCGGCGACCTGGTCTTCCCCACGGCCCAGGTGTACGGCTCCGCGTGCGCGCTGGCCCTGCTGGCCGCGCTGTACGTGGTGCTCAACCACACGTGGCTGGGCAGAGCCGTACGCGCGGCCACGGCCAACCCGCAGGGCGCCGAACTCGTCGGCATCCGGGTGGAGCGGGTCAACGTCGCCGCCTTCGCCCTCGGCGTCGCGCTGACCGGCGCGGCGGGCTCGATCCTCGCGGTCCTGTCTCCCTTCACCCCGGACTCCGGGGAGCAGTGGATCGGCCTGGGGCTCGCCATCGTGGTGCTCGGCGGCATGGGCAGCCTCGGCGGCGCGCTGATCGGCGCCCTGGTCCTCGGCGTGGCCGAGACACTGACGGCCACCTACGGGTCGCCCTCGTGGGCCACTGCCATGCCCTTCGCCGTCATCGTGCTGACCCTCCTGCTGCGCCCGCAGGGGATCTTCGGCGTTCGAGTTCGACAGGATGTGGTCAGCGCATGAGGATCCTGATCATCGCGGCCGGCGGCGCCCTTCTCGCGCTGCCCGTGCTGTGGGGCGACGCCTACTACCTGAACATGCTCATCCTGATCTTCCTCCTGGCGATCATGGCCAGTTCCTGGAACATCATGGGTGGCTACACCGGCTACATCTCCCTCGGGCAGAGCGCCTTCCTCGGCGTCGGCGCCTACACGACCGCCATCGCGGCCAACGCGTGGTCGATCTCCCCGCTTCTGGCCGCCCCCCTGGGCGGCCTCGCGGCGGGGGCGCTCGCCGCCGTCCTCGGCCTGGTGACCTTCCGGGCACGAGGTAACGCGTTCATCATGATCACGTTCGCGATGCTCTACCTGCTCGGCATCGTGGCGCTGAACTGGACGTGGGTCACGAACGGCAACGACGGCATGATCCTTCCCACGCCGACCTGGAGTAGGGACTACGCCCTCTGGCCCTTCTACTACGCCCTGCTCGGCCTGCTGATCCTGACGCTGGTGATGTCGAAGGCGATCGCCTCCGCACGCTTCGGCCTCGGGCTGACGGCCATCCGCGAGGACGAGGAGAAGGCCGCGGGCATCGGCGTCAACACCTCGGCGACCAAGCTCGCCGCCTTCGTGGCCAGCAGCGTGCCCATCGGCGTGGCGGGCGGCTTCTATGGCTACTACCTGGGCTTCCTTGACTCCAGAGCCATGTTCAGCATCGTCACCAGCATCATGATCGTGCTCGCCGCCCTGCTCGGTGGCTCGGGCACGCTGTGGGGCCCCGTGCTGGGCGCCTTCCTGCTGGAGCCGTTCTCCCAGCTGACCAACCAGCTGTTCACCGGTCCGACCGCGGGCGCCTGGCGGCTGGTCGTCTTCGGTGGGCTGCTCCTGGCCATCCTGCTCTTCCTGCCCAAGGGCATCATTCCCGGGGTACAGCAGGCGCTGGCCAGAAAGCGACCGGCCGCCGTGGGCAAACGCCTGGCCCTCGCCGCCGTCCCGTCCTGGCTCGCGGTCGGCGACGGGGGGCGATTGGAGGTGCACGGCATTCGCAAACGCTTCGGCGGGCTCACCGTCCTCGACGGCCTGGACCTCACCGTCGAGCCCGGCTCGATCACCGGGTTGATCGGGCCGAACGGATCCGGCAAGACCACGCTGTTCAACCTTGTCGACGGCGCGATGAAGCCGGACAGCGGCACGATCCTGCTCGACGGCCGGCGGATCGACGCCGCGAGCCGGTGGGCACGCAGCCAGGCGGGGCTGGGCCGTACCCACCAGATCACCCGGCTGTTCCCCCGGTTGTCGGTGCTGCGGAACGTCGTCGCCGGATCCAACGGGTCCTGGGCGGCTCCGGCGATCACCGGTGTCCAGGCCACCAGGGGCACTGAGCTCCTCGATCTCGTCGGGCTCGGCGACTATCGTGACCTGCCCGCCGGCGAGCTCTCCTACGGCCAGCAGAAGCTCGTCGAACTGATCCAGATCCTCCTGCTCCAGCCCCGCCTGGTGCTGCTCGACGAACCGGCGGGCGGCATCAACCCGACGCAGATCGAGCAGATGGGCGCCCTGATCCGCGAACTCAACCGGACCGGGACCACCTTCCTGATCGTCGAGCACAACATGCCCTTTGTGCTCGGGCTCTGCGACACGGTCCACGTCCTGGCAGGCGGCCGCCGCATCGCCTCCGGCACGCCGCAGGAGGTGCGGAGCGATCCGCTGGTGCTGGACGCCTACCTGACGGGAGCGAGCCAATGATCTCGATGACCGGTGTCTTCGCCGGGTACGGCGGCGGCGACGTGCTGCAGGGGCTGGACCTGGAGGTCCTCCCCGGCTCGGTGACCTGCATCGTCGGCCCCAACGGCGCGGGCAAGTCCACCGTGCTGCGGACCATCAGCGGCCAGCTCGCGCCGCGTCTCGGCGCGATCCGCTTCGACGGCCGCGACATCGCCGGAGGGCACCCCGCCGAGCTGATCAAGGCGGGGATCGTGCAGGTGCCGCAGAAGAACGGCCTGTTCCCCGCGATGACCGTCGCGGAGAACGTACTTCTCGGCGGCTACCTGCGCCGCCGCGAGAAGACGTATCTGCAGGGGCGCTTCGCCCGGCTCGCCGAGCGCTTCCCGATCATCGCTGAGCGGAGCGGCGAGCCGGCGGGGAACCTGTCCGGCGGGCAGCGGCGAACCGTCGAGTTCGCCAGGGCGCTCATGCTGGAACCGGCGATGGTGCTGCTCGACGAGCCGTCTCTGGGGCTCGACCCGCGCTCGCTCGGTCTGGTGGGAGATGCCGTGAACGCCATGCGCGACAGCGGCATCACCGTGCTCATCGTGGAACAGAACGTGCGCTTCGGGCTCGGGATCGCCGGCCACGGCGTCGTCATGGAGAGCGGCCGCGTGCTCATGGCGGACTCCGCCCGGACGATTCTCGACGACCCGGAGATGGGCGCGCTCTTCCTGGGCGGTGCCCCGTGAGCGCCTTCCTGGACCGGTTGCGGCAAGGGCTGCCGACGCTCATGCTCGGCATCCGCGGCAGCCGTACCTCCGAGGTCGTGCGGATGGCACACGCGACCGGCCACCACGCCGTCCTGGTCGACCTGGAACACTCCACCATGTCCACCGATGTGGCCGCGCAGCTCTGCTCGGCCGCCGACAGTCTGGGAATGACGCCGCTGGTGCGAGTGCCGGAGCGCGAATACGGCATGATCGGCCGGCTCCTGGACGGTGGCGCCCACGGCATCGTCGCCCCGCGGGTCGAGACGGCGGACGAGGCACGGCGGATCGCCCGCGCCTGCCGGTTCCCGCCGCGCGGGCAACGCTCGCAGACCGCCCAGGTGCCTCAGTACGGTATGCGTCCGGTGCCCGCCAGGGAGCTGAACCCGGCGCTCGACGCCGCGGCCGTGGTGCAGATCCTCATCGAGACCCCGGCGGGGATCGCCAACGCCGACCACATCGCGCAGGTGGACGGCGTGGACATGCTCGCGATCGGTGTCAACGATCTCACCGCGGAGCTCGGCATGCCCGGCGCCTACGACGATCCGCGAGTGCTCGACGCGATCGCCACCGCGGCCGCGGCCTGCCGTACGCACGGCAGGTTACTGGCGGTCGGCGGCATGCCCGCGGCCGGGCTCGCCGGTGTCTGCCCACTCCGAATCACCGGGATGGACTCCGCCCTGCTCTTCCAGGCCATCAGCTCTGCCGCGAAGGATGCGTCATGACCCTTCGGACCACGCCCATGCGGGCCACGACGAGCAACACCCGGCCGGGTTTCACGATGCCACCGCTGAGCTGTGACGCCCATTTCCACGTGTTCGAGCCCGGCTACGCACATGTTCCCGACCCGCTCTACACCTTTCCCGACGGCACACTCGACCAGTACCTTCGCCTGACCGACTGGCTCGGCATCGAGCGGATGGTGCTGGTGCAGCCGACCTTCTACGGCACCGACAACAGCCTGCTGCTCGACGTGCTGCGCAAGGTGGGCCCGCGCTGCCGCGGCGTGGTCCGGATCGAGGACTCCGTGAGCGACGCGGAGCTCGACCGCTTCCACGAGGCGGGGGTACGGGCGATCAGGCTCGACCTGTTCGCCCGCGCGTCGTGGCGCACCGACGAGCTCATCGCCTACATCCGCGCGATGGCCCAGCGCGCCCGGCCGCGCGGCTGGCACCTGCAGTTCTACACGCCGGGCGCGGTCGTGCGGGATCTCCTGCCCTTCCTCGCCGAGTTCGAGCACCCCTTCGTCATCGACCACATGGGGTACGGGATGGACCTCGACGGGCTGCTGCCGCTGCTCGCGGGCGGGTACTGCCATCTCAAGCTGTCGGGACCGTACCGGCTGGCCAAAGACGGGCCGCTGTCGGCCGTCGAGCCGCTGGCCCGCGCGCTGGTCGAGGCCCACCCCGACCGGCTGCTGTGGGGCTCGGACTGGCCGCACCTGCCCGACGGCCAACGCGACACCGGCGAGTTGCTGAATCTGCTGGCCGATTGGGCGCCCACCCCGGAAGATCGCCACCGGATCCTCGTCGAGGCGCCCGGAAGGCTGTTCTACGGGCAGTAATCTCGGTGATGGGGAGGTATCTGGTGAAGTCCAAGCGTACCGAGGCAGAGCTCAAGGACGCCGCGCGGCGGCTGTTGACCCGCAAGAGCTACGCCGAAATCAAGATCACCGATATCACCGCGGAGGCGGGGAAGGCGGTGGGCTCGTTCTACCGCTATTTCGAGGACAAGGACACCCTGCTCGCCTCGCTGGCCGGGGACTTCCAAACGGCGCTGCGCTCCCATGTCGTCGATCACCTCGGTCACGAGCACTCGCTCTCCACGACCGACGACATCCGCCGCCACGTCGGCGCGTACTGGGCCACCTACCGCGAACACCTACCGGAGATCGTCGGTATCTTCCAGGCGTCCATGTCCAGTGGAACCTTCCGCCACATCCACGACGAACTACGCCAGCGCCACGTGGAGAACTGGACGCGGCACATCCGCGAGACCGACACCCCGGCGGCCAGGAGCGAGGAGAGCGCCCGGCTGGCGGCGCTCGCAATATCCTGCATGCTGGAGTCCTTCTGCTACCACCGCCTCGCGGAGAGCCCGGGAGGCGACGACGACGAGGACATCGAAACCCTGACCCAGCTGATCGCCAGGGGGTTGCTGGGGTGACCGGTGAGTGACCTGAACGGGCCGCCTCCGCACCGTGACCATGACTGCGGAGCCTATCCGGTGGGGCCGCTCCGGCCGTACCTGGAGAATCGGCTCTTGCGATCAGTAGGGGACTGTCTGCGATCACTCTGATCAGCGCGCGTCAGCCCTGTTGTCCGGGCCAACCCGGAAGGATCGGCGACGGAGTCGGCTCGGGCCGGTGGATCCGGACGCCCACCTGCTTGAGGAAGGGCCGCCGGAGGCCGGATACCCCGCGGCCACGTCCATACCGGCAGGTGAGACGGGGCCCATATGCTGGGGAACATGGTATTGCCCGCGCAGCGGGCGCTGGTGCCCCTGGACTCGGTGCTCGGACTGCTGGACCTGCTGCTCGATGAGACGGCCGACGAGCAGAGCGCCGTCGCGCCGCTCGCCGAGTCGCTCGACGGCGCCGAGCTGACCGGCGTGCTGCGGCGGACGCGGCGGGTGCGGGCGGCGCTGGCGCGGTGGCGCCGGCGCGATCAGGAGCTGTCCGCGCTGCTGTCCAGCGCGCGTGAGCTGGCCGAGCTGCGCGATCTGGACGCGCTGCTGGACCGCCTGGTGGCCCGGGCGCATGACCTGGTGGGCACCGACGTGACGTATCTGTCGGAGTTCGACCAGGAGACCGATGAGTTGCGGGTGCGCTCGACGCTGGGCACGTTCGCGCCCGAGTTCCGCCGGCTTCGGGTGCCTCCGGGAAAGGGCCTGGCCGGAAAGGTCGTGTCCACGCGCAGCCCGCAGTGGACGACGAACTATGACCACTATCTCGACGCCCCACATGACGCGGAGATCGACGAGGCCGTGCGGGCCGAGGGACTGGTGTCGCTGCTCGGTGTGCCGCTGGCGGCGGGCGACCGCGTGCTGGGGGTGCTGTTCGCGGCCAACCGCGACGAGCACGCGTTCACGCCCGAGGAGATCGCGCTGCTGTCGGCGTTCGCCGACCACGCGGCCGTGGTGTTGCAGACGGTGCACCTGCTGGCGCAGGCCCGCGCGTCGGCCGAGGCGGCCCGGGTGGCCAACGAGGATCTCGCGCGCACCATGGCGGCCAGGGAACGCGCCAGCGCGGTGCATCAGGACCTCACCAACGCGGTGCTGCGCGGGGGCACCGCGCACGAGGTGGCCCGGACGCTGGCCGCCTCGCTGGGACGGTCGGTGGAGATCTTCGACCGCGACCTGGCCCCGCTCGCCTCGGCGCGGACCGATGCCTCAGGGGAGTCCTCGCCCATGACCGCGCACGTACGCGCCGCGGTCGAGCGCAGCCGCACCACGGGGCGGTGCGTGTTCCTGGACCTGTCGGATGACGGGGCGTCTGTCGTGGTCGCCGTGGTGGCGGCCGAGACGCTGCTCGGTGCGATCCTCGTCGGCCACGGCGATCTCGCGCTGGGCTCGGTCGAGCGGCGCACGATCGAGCGCGCGGCGCAGATCGTGGCCCTGCTGGCGCTGAAGCGGGAGGCGGTCGCCGAGGCCGAGGAGCGGGTGCGGGGAGAACTGATCTCCGACATCCTGCTGGGCGACGGCGCGCACCGCGAGGAGCTGATGTTGCGGGCCCGCGCCCGCGGGGTCCGTCTGGAGTCGCTGCGCATGGTCGTCGCGGTGCTGGTGCCGCGTGACCGGCGCAGGGCGGCCGTGCAGGCGCTCGGCACCTGGCGCCCCGGCCTGCTGGCCAGTGAGCACGCGGGCTGTGTGGTCGTGCTGACGGACGCGGCCGACCCTGACGGCGCGGCGACCGAGGTCCGTGAGTGTGTGCGCCCGCTGACGGGGGCGCCGGTGCTCGTGGTGGCCGACACACCCGTCGCCACCTGGGGCGAGCTGGGCGCCCGGTTCGAGCCGCTGCGCCAGTGCGCCGAGTTGCTGCACGGCATGGGCATCCAGGACACGGCCGTCAACGCGGCGGCCTACCAGCCGTACCTGGCCCTGTTCGGCGCCGGTCGCGACGGGATCGTCGCGTTCACCGAGGCGGTGCTCGGGCCGGTGCTGCGCTGGGACCGCGATCATTCGACCGACCTGGTGAAGACGTTGCGCACCTACGTCGACTCGCACTGCAGCCCGGCGCGGGCGGCGCGAGCGCTGAACGTGCACATCAACACGGTCAACCAGCGCCTGGACAGGATCACCCTGCTGCTCGGCCCCGCGTGGCGCGAGCCGGAGCCGTTCTTTCGCGTCACCGTGGCCGTACGTATGCACGCCCTCGCGACTGGTCTGTGATCTACGTCGATTCACACATGGCAACGGCTTCAACGCCGTGTGATTCACCCATGGGCGCGGCGTTCCGGTCGGACCTAACCTTCCGCACAAGCCGTTTGCGTTTCGGCTCGATTATCAGCCTGTTTCGGCGGTATGCGGGAGGCATCGTGGGTGTTCACAGCCGGCTGGCGGGGTTGCGCGACCTGTCGCCCGGGGAGCGGCGGGCCCTCGCCGAGAAGAGCGCGGGGCTCGATCCCGGCGCGCTCGACGTACTCGATCCGGCCGCCGGGCTCACCCTGGACCAGGCCGACCACATGATCGAGAACGTCGTCGGGGTCCTCGGGGTGCCGGTGGGCGTGGCCACGAACTTCAGAGTCAACGGATCCGACGTCCTGGTGCCGATGGCGACGGAGGAGCCGTCGGTGGTCGCCGCGGCGAGCAACGCCGCGCGCATCGCCCGCGTACACGGTGGCTTCGCCACGACGTGCTCGGCGCCGATCATGCAGGCGCAGGTGCAGGTGCTGGGCGCGGCCGATCCCCACGCGGCGCGGCTGCGACTGCTGGAGGCGCGCGGCGAGCTCGCCGAGCTGGCGAACGCTCAGGACCCGCGCCTGGTGGAGTTCGGCGGCGGCGTACGGGACATCACCGTACGGCTCGTGCCGTCGGGCGAGGACGTCTACGTCGTGCTTCACCTGGTGGTCGACGTGCGGGACGCGATGGGCGCCAACGCGGTGAACACGATGGCGGAGGCCGTGGCGACCAGGGTGGGGGAGATCGCCGGGGGCCGTACCCTGCTGCGGATCCTGACCAACAAGGCGGACCTGCGCCTGGCCAGGGCACGCGCCGTCTTCGACGCCGAGGCCCTCGGGGGCTCGCAGGTGGTGCGGGACATCGTGCACGCGGCGGCGCTGGCCGAGGCCGATCCGTACCGGGCGGCGACCCACAACAAGGGCATCATGAACGGCGTCACCGCCGTGGTGCTGGCGACGGGCAACGACACCCGCGCGGTCGAGGCGGGCGCGCACTCCCACGCGGTCGCCCCGGACGGCCGCTACACCTCCCTGTCCCACTTCGAGCGCGACGCCGAGGGCAACCTGTCCGGCTCCCTGGAACTGCCCATGCCGGTCGGCCTGGTCGGCGGGGCCACGAAGGTGCACCCGGTGGCGCGCGCGGCGGTGCGGTTGCTTGGGGTGCGGACCGCGAGCGAGCTGGCCGGCATCGTCGCCGCGGTCGGGCTCGCGCAGAACCTCGCCGCGCTGCGGGCCCTGGCCACCGAGGGCATCCAGCGAGGACACATGTCACTGCACGCGCGCAACGTGGCGGTGACCGCGGGCGCGAGCCCCGAGGAGATCCCCACGGTGGTCGCGCGCATGCTCGCCGCCAAGGCGGTACGCGCAGACCGTGCCGAGCAGATCCTGGCCGAGCTCCGTGCCGGAGCCGGTGCAGCCGAAGGAGACTGAGCAGCCATGATTTTGGACGTGGGCATCGACGTCGGGGGCACCTTCACCGACGCCGTCGCCATCGCCGACGGCCGCGCCGTGCGCGGCAAGGCGTTCTCGACACCGGACGTGACCACCGGCATCCTCGCCGCGCTGAGCATCCTGCGCGAGCAGGTCGGGCTGAGCGAGGCGGAGTTCTACCCGGCGATCGACCGGTTCGTGCTCGGCAACACCATCGTCACCAACGCGGTGGACGAGCAGAAGTACGCCCGGGTGGGGCTGCTGACCACCCAGGGCTTCCGGGACACGCTGCGGATCGCCCGCTCCGCGCGTACCGATGAGCGCGACTCGCACAAGCTGGCGCCGCCGCCGGACATCGTGGACCGGCGTCTGATCGTCGAGGTGCCCGAACGCGTCGACGCGCACGGCACCGTGCTGGTGCCGCTGTCGCCCGGCGCCGTGCGTACGAGCGTGGAGCAGGTGCTGGCGGCTGGCGCCGAGTCGATCGCGGTGTGCCTGCTGTGGTCCTTCCGCAACGACGCGCACGAGCGGGCGATCGCCGGCTACCTGCGCGAGCACCACCCGGACGTGCCCTACTCGCTGTCCAGCGCGCTCACCCCGGTGTACCGGGAGTACGAGCGCATGGTGACGACGGCGCTGGACGCGGCGGTCAAGCCGATCGTCGCGACCCACTTCCAGCAACTCGCCGACGCCCTGGCCGCCAAGGGGTTGCGCACCAGGGTGCAGATCATGCAGGTCCACGGCGGGTTCCTCTCGGTCGAGGAGACCGCGCGGGCACCGATCTCGATGTTCAACTCCGGCCCGGTCGGCGGGGTGACCGGCGCGCGCCTGCTCGGTATGCGGCTGGGCCGGCGCCGGGTGCTCACCGCCGACATGGGCGGTACCAGCCTGGACGCCGCCGCGATCATCGACGACGAGCTGCGGGTGCTGCCGCGGGCCGAGATCGGCGGGCTGCCCACCAGCCTCACCGCGGTGGACATCGAGACCATCGGCGCCGGGGGCGGCAGCCTGGGCTGGATCGACGGCCGCGGGGTGCTGCGCGTCGGCCCGCACAGCGCCGGTTCCGTGCCCGGGCCCGCCTGCTACGACAAGGGCGGCGAGCATCCGGCCGTGACCGACGCCGCGCTGGTCATGGGGCTGATCAACCCCGAGTACTACCTGGGCGGGACGGTCACCCTGTCGCCGGGCAAGGCGCGCGAGGCGATCCGGCGGCACCTCGCCGACCCGCTCGGGCTGTCCGAGGACGCCGCCGCGCACGGCATGTACCGGCTGGCGACCTCGCAGATGGCCAACGCGCTACGCAAGATCACCGTCAATCGCGGGCACGATCCCCGTGAGTTCACCCTGGTCGGCTTCGGCGGCGCCTGCGGACTGTTCGCCGCCGCGATCGCCGCCGATACGGGAGTGGGCGAGGTGATCATTCCACGCAACGCCGCCGTGTTCTCGGCGTACGGGCTCATGCACGCCGACTCGGTCTTCTCCGCGGTCCAGACCAGCCCGTGGACGATGGACCAGCCGGCCGAGGCGCTGGAGAGGGAGTTCGCCGCCCTGGAACAGCGGGCGCGCGACTGGTTCGACGCCGAGGGCATCCCCCAGGACCGCCGCGCGGTCTTCCGCGAGGCCGACATGAAGTTCGTCGGCCAGATCTTCGAGGTGACCACGCGCCTGCCCGAGGAACCGTTCCGGGAGGGCGACAAGGAGACGCTGCGCCGCCGGTTCGTGGCGGACTACGAGGCCGAGTTCGGCACCGGCACCGCGTGGACCGAGGCCGAGGTGCTGCTGGT
This sequence comes from Streptosporangium sp. NPDC002607, assembly GCF_053592655.1. NCBI lineage: Bacteria > Bacillati > Actinomycetota > Actinomycetes > Streptosporangiales > Streptosporangiaceae > Streptosporangium > Streptosporangium sp. NPDC002607. Next base: position 70,736 of record NZ_JBSFWD010000041.1, on the reverse strand, counting down.
CAACTCGCGGGTACGGGCGGTCGGCCGCACCGAGACGCAGACCGTGACCGAGACCCCCGGCCAGGAGCGGCACACCGCCACCACGCGGGAGGTCGTCGAGCCGCTGTCCGGCCACCGCCGCCACGTCGAGGTGCACCGGGGGTTCGGCGCGCTCGGCAAGGCCGAGGGCCCGTGCCTGATCGAGGAACCCGACACCACCGTCTACGTGCCGCCGGCCGCGACGGTCGAGGTCATCGACGGCGGGCACTTCCTCATCCGCCTGAACCACGCCGGCGCCGGCGACGCCGCCTGATCGAAGGAGACCTCCGTGAGCTCACCGACGTCCGACGACTTCGACCCGGTCACGCTGGAAGTGATCAGGATGCGCCTCGACTCGATCGTCGAGGAGATGGGCATCGCGATGATCCGGTCCTCCGGATCGCCCGTCATCACCGAGGCCGGTGACTTCAACACCGCGCTGTTCGATCCCGAGGGACGCATCTACGCGTACTCGGACTACGTGCAGTTCCACATCGGGTCGGGCAGCGTCGCCGTCCGCAACCTCGTCGAGGCCATCCGGGGCGAGCCGTTGTATCCGGGTGACGCTTTCATCTGCAACGACCCGCACACCGCGGGGGCGAGCCACCCGCCCGACACCAACGTGATCTCCCCGATCTTCCACGGTGCGGAGCTGATCGGCTGGGCGCAGTCGCAGGCGCATCTGCTCGACGTCGGGGGCATGACCCCCGGCGGCTTCGCGCCCGGCGCGTACGACTGCTACAGCGAGGCCCTGCGGCTGCCGCCCGGGGTCAAGGTCTTCGAGCGGGGCGAGCCGGTCGAGTGGGTCCGGCGGATCCTGCTCAACAACGTCCGTGTCCCCGTGCCGTACTGGAACGACGTGCGCAGCCTCGTCGCGAGCAACAACACCGGCATCCGCCGGCTGCTCGCCACGATCGCCGAGTTCGGGCTCGACCGCTTCCGGGCGTACACGCGGCGCAACTTCGAGATCGCCGAGCAGGTCGTGCGCGACCGGCTGGCCCGGCTGCCCGACGGCGTGTGGGAGGCGGAGGAGTGGACCGAGCACAACGGGCACGCCGACGATCTCTACCGGGTCCGGTGCACGCTGACCAAGCGCGGCGGCCAGGCCACGCTGGACTTCACGGGGTCCAGCCCGCAGACCGACGGGTTCGTCAACTGTAGCTACGGGGCCCTGGTGGGCAGCGTCGCCACCGCCGTCGTGCCGATCCTGGCGTGGGACGTGCCGTTCAACGAGGGCGTCATGACGGCCTTCGAGGTGGTCGCCGAGCCGGGGAGCATCGTCAACCCGCGCCCGCCGGCGCCGATCAGCAACGGCCACCTCACCACCGGGGCCCGGGTGAGCAGACTGATCACCAAGCTGTTCAACGAATCGTGCCGGGCCAGTGACGACCCCGTGCTCCGGGAGCGTACGCAGGGCGTCTGGGCCGACTCCTGGACGGGCGGGATCTCGGCCGGAACCCGTGACAACGGCGAGTACTTCGTGCTGTTCAACATGGACGGCGGCGGCATGGGGGCCGGCGCCCAGCCCGAGGCCGACGGCCTCGACTGCGCCGGAATGATGACGCAGATGAACAACATGCTGCCGGACGTGGAGATGAACGAGATGCTCTACCCGGTGCTCTACCTGTGGAAGCGGCTCTCTCCCGCCAGCGCGGGCCACGGCGCGCACCGGGGCGGCCTCGGCCACGAATTCGCCTGGACACTGCACGGCGCGAGCGAGGTGACGCAGACCGTGTTCGCGCCCAGCGCCCAGGTGCCCGCCGACGGCTACGGGGGCGGCCTGCCCGGCGGCGGCAGCGGCCACCTTCTGTGCCGCGACACCGACGTGTGGCGGCTCATGTCCGGCGGCGCCGTCCCCACCGAGGAGAACCTCTCCGCGGCCACCAGGCAGTTGCTGGACATCAACCAGTACGACCTCACCGTCCGGCGCGGCGACGTCTTCGTCCAGTGGATCGCCGGAGGAGGCGGTTACGGCGACCCCCTGCTGCGCGACCCGGCGCGGGTCGCGCAGGACGTCGGCGACGGCTACGTGACCGCGGCCGTGGCCGAGCGTGTTTACGGCGTGGTGCTCGACGGCGACCATGCCGACCTCGCCGCGACCGCCGGGCGCAGGGCCGCGCTCCGCGCGGAACGGCTGGGCGGCATACCCCCCGAGGCGGCGGTCCGGGACACGATGATCGGCGTCGCCGGAGCCTCCGTCCCGCACCGGGGGCGGGACGGCCACTGGTACTGCCCGGCCAGCGGGGCCCGGATCGGCACCGCCGACGACTGGCACGACGACGCCGTGATCCGGACCCGTCCCGCCGCCGAACGCCTCGCCGAACTCGGCGTGCGGATCCGGCCCCGGTCCGGAGAGCCCGCCGTCCTGCTGGACGAGTTCGTCAGCCCGGCCTGCGGCACCCTGCTGGAGGCCAGAGTGCGCGTGGCCGCGCCGGAGGAGGTGTGCGCCCGATGACCGCCGAGACCTGGGACGGCGGCGACCCCGCCCCGGCGGAGCGCGGGCCCCTCGCCGGAGTCGTGGTGCTGGACATCACCCGGGTGGTCGCGGGTCCGTTCTGCTCGATGATCCTCGCCGACCTCGGCGCGACGGTGATCAAGGTCGAGCGGCCGACCGAACCGGACTACGCCCGCGACTTCCCCCCTCATCTGCCGGCCGCCGACGGGAGCACGTTCAGCGCGTTCTTCGCGCAGTACAACCGCGGCAAGCTCGGGCTCACCCTCGATCTGGCGACGCCCGACGGGCGAGACCTGCTCAAGCAGCTCGTGCGCCGGGCCGACGTGCTGGTGGAGAACTTCCGGCCGGGCACCATGGACAAGCTCGGCGCCGGGCCCGCCGTCCTGCGCGCGGAGAACCCCCGCCTGGTCTACACCGCCATCTCCGGCTTCGGCCAGACCGGGCCGTACCGGAGCAGGCCGGCCTACGACAACTCCGCGCAGGCCACCGGCGGCCTGTGGTCGATGAACGGCTACGCCGACCGGCCCCCGGTCCGGGTCGGCACGATCATCGGCGACCTGTCGGCCACCCTGTACGCCGTCATCGGCACCCTGGCCGCCTTGCGGCACGCCGAACGCACCGGTGAGGGCCAGCTCGTCGACGTGTCGCAACAGGACTCGGTGCTGTCGCTGACCGAGAACGCGGTCGTGTCGTACACGGTGGACGGCGAGGTGCCCAGGCCGCTGGGCAACCAGCACCCGTTCGTACGCCCGTACGAGCTGTACCCGTGCAAGGACGGGTACGTCTTCTTCGGTGGCTACACCGACAAGTTCTGGCGGCTGACGTGCACGATGTTCGACCGTCCCGAACTCGCCGGTGACCCGGAGATCGACACCATGGCCAAGCGGTTCGACCCCGATGTCTACTCCCACCGGATTCGTCCGCTTCTGTTTGACTGGTTCGCGTCACGCACCCGCGCCGAACTCGAAGAACTGGCCGGCGACCAGGTGCCGTTGAGCGCGGTCAGGACCATCGCGGAAGTGGTGGACGATCCGCAGATCGCCGCGCGCGACATGATCGTCGACGTCGAGTACCCGGACTTCGGGCCGTTGCGGATGTTCGGCCAGCCGATCAAGCTCGACGTCACCCCCGCCCGGCCGCGTACGCTCGCCCCGCGCCCCGGCGAGCATACCGACGCCGTACTGCGGGGCCTGCTGGACCTCTCACCGCAGCGGATCGCCGAACTCCGCGCCGCGGGGGTGATCTGATTGACCATCGGCTTCGAGCGGGACGGGTCCACGGCCATCATCTCCTTCGCCCGTCCCGCCAAGCTCAACGCGCTGACCCTGGCCATGTACGACGAGCTCGCCGACGCCTTCGCCCGGGTGCGGGACGACGACACGATCGCCGCGGCCGTCCTCACCGGCGAGGGCGAACGCGCGTTCTGCGTCGGCGCGGACCTGGGCGAGTCGATCCCCGCGCTGGCCGAGGGGCGGTTCGACATCTCCCGCTGGGACGGCGCGCACCAGAAGCACACCAACCTGTTCAAGCCGGTGATCGCCGCCGTCAACGGCCTGTGCCTGGGCGGCGGGTTCGAGATCATGCTCTCCACCGACCTGCGGGTCGCGAGCGAGGACGCCGAGTTCGGCCTTCCCGAGCCGGGCGTCGGAGTGGTGCCGGCCGGGGGCACACTCGCCCGGCTGACCCGGCAGATCCCGTACGCCTGGGCCATGCGGTTGCTGCTGCTCGGCGAGCGCGTCCCGGCCGCCGAAGCGCTGCGACTGGGCCTGCTCAACGCCGTCGTACCGGCGCAGGAGGTGATGCCGACGGCGCTCGCGTGGGCCCGCCGGATCGGCGGGCTGTCCGGCACCGCAGTCGAGACGATCAAGCAGGCCGTCCTGCGCCTGGGCGATCTCCCGCTCCACCAGGCGTTCCACGCCGAGGCGCGCTACGGGCAGCGGGCGTTCACCTCGCCCGACGCCCGCGAGGGTCTGGCGGCCTTCGCCGCCCGCCGATCACCCGAGTTCCCCTCACGCAAGGGGCAAGGGTGAACCGCTACGGAGTCGACCCGTTGCCCGGCCTGCCCGGCCGGATAACGATCTGGGAGGTAGGGCCACGGGACGGCCTGCAGAACGAGGCCGCGATCCTGCCCGTCGAGGTGAAGGTCGAGCTCGTCGAGCGGCTCGTCGACGCCGGGCACACCGTCGTGGAGACCACCTCGCTGGTGCACCCGAAATGGGTGCCGCAGCTCGCCGACGCCGAAGAGGTGCTGCGCCGGCTGAAGCGGCGCGATGGCGTGCGCTACCCGGTGCTCGTCCCGAACGAACGCGGCCTGGACCGGGCGATCGGCCTCGGGCTCACCGACGTCGCCGTCTTCGCCAGCGCCACCGAGTCCTTCGCCAGGGCCAACCTGAACCGGACCGTCGCCCAGTCGCTGGAGATGTTCGCCCCTGTGGTCGCCCGCGCCCGCGAGGCGGGCCTGGGCGTACGCGGCTACCTGTCGATGTGCTTCGGCGACCCGTGGGAGGGCGAGGTGCCGATCCCTCAGGTCGTCGCGGTCGCGACGCGGCTGCTCGCGCTCGGCTGCACCGAGCTCGGCCTCGGCGACACGATCGGCGTCGCGACCCCCGGCCGGGTTGCCGCGCTGCTCGACGCCCTGGTGGGCGCCGGGGTGCCGGTCGGACGGATCGGCGTGCACTTCCACGACACCTACGGCCAGGCCCTGGCGAACACCCTCGTCGCGCTCGGCCGCGGGGTCACCACGGTCGACGCGTCCGCCGGCGGCCTCGGCGGCTGCCCCTACGCCAGGAGCGCCACCGGCAACCTCGCCACCGAGGACCTGCTCTGGCAACTGGCCGGACTCGGCGTCGACACCGGCGTGGACCTGGGCAAGCTGGTCGAGACGAGCGCCTGGCTCGCCGCGCGTCTGAACCGTCCGAGCCCTTCGCGTACGGTCCAGGCCCTCACGCCGTCCGCGTGTTGAGCGGGAGACGGAGGACGAAGCGTGCTCCGCCCGAGGGCGCGTCCTCGGCGTGGAGGGTGCCGTGGTGGGCGTGGGCGATGTCACGGGCGACGGCCAGGCCGAGCCCGGTGCCGCCGCGGTCGCGGCTGCGGGCGGTATCCAGCCGGGCGAAGCGCTGGAAGATGTGCTCGCGCTCCGCTGGAGGCACGCCCGGGCCGTCGTCGGTGACGCTGAGCTCGGCCATGCCTTCGGCGCGGCGCACCGTGACCACCACGTCGCGCGCGGCGTGCCGTTGCGCGTTGTCCAGCAGGTTGTCCAGCACCCGGCGGATCTGTTCCGGGACGGCGTCGGCCGTCACGCCGGCGGTGAGGTCGAGCCGTGCCGGGTGCGGATCGCCGGTGCGGCGCACGGTTCCGGCCTCGACCAGTACGGCCAGGTCGACGGGCTCCAGGGCGGCGGGCGGTGCCGCTCCGATCCGGGCCAGCAAGAGGAGGTCGCTGATGATGGCCTGCAGCCGGTCCACATCGTCCAGGGTGTGTTCCATCAGGTCGGCGAGGTCGGTCTCGTCGGGGTGAAGTTGCGCCTCCTCCAACTTGACCCGTAGCCCGGCCAGCGGAGTGCGCAGTTCGTGCGAGGCGTCGGTGGTGAAGCGCCGCTGGCGGTCGAGCGCCTGTTGCAACGACGCGGTGACGCGCTCCAGCTCCGCGGATATCGCGTGCTCGCGGGTATAGCGGCGGGCGTTGTCGACGCACACCGCGGCGCGGCCGACCAGTTCCTCGGCCAGGGCGAGGTCGTCATCCTCGAACGCGTCCTTGCCCGTGGCGCGATAGAAGCTCACCACCCCGAGCGTGACGCCCCGGGCCCGCATCGGCACCGCGATGAGCGAGTGGATGCCCTGCTCACAGATTCTCCGGCAGCGCTCGGGATCCTGTGCCAGCCACCCGAAGGTGGTGGACAACACCGGGCCGAGCACCGGCTGCCCGGTGGCGAGGCTGCGCCCCTGCGGCGTGGACGGGAGCGGGTGGATGAGCGAGCCAAGCTGGTGCAGATCGGTCCCCTCGCTGATGCCCGCGAGGGCGACCCGGCGCTGCCTCGTGTCCATGCTGCCGGGCTCGTCGCCCCGCAGGACGCAGTCGGTCAGGTCGACGGCGACGTAGTCGGCGAACCGGGGGACGGCTACCTGGGCCAGTTCCTCGGCGGTCCGGGTGACCTCCAAGGTGGTGCCGATGCGGGAGCCCGCGTCGCACAGCAGGCTGAGTCGCTCGCGCGCCCGCAGGGCGAGCCGGCCGATGCTCGGCTCGCTCACGGCGAGCAGCCACCCCTCGGGTCCGGTCACCTTCCCCCGTTCGGCCGGGCCTCCTGGCCGTCGGCGAGCCACGCCTTCACCGCGATGGCGGTGGAACCGATGATCGGCTGGGCCACGAGCGTGGCGGTGCGGCCGTCCGAGAGGGCCGTCTTCACCACCGCCGCCCGGCCCTGCGCGACCAGCCGCACGGCGGCGTCCTCCAGGGCGAGCCGATCACGGCGGCACAGGTCCGGGGGCGTGGCAGCCGTCGCGACGCCTCCATCTGGCGCCCGGAGGAACTCCTCTGTCAGGGCCCGCTCGTGTTCGGCCGCCATTTCGAACAATCGCCGCTCGACGGCGGCGGCCGATCGCTGGGCCAGGACCATCATCTCCGCGTTGGCCGTGTCGTTCGGGCCGACGACGCTGATGACCCCGTTCACCCGTCCGCTGAGCGGGTGGCGTATCGGGACGCCCACGCCGGTGAGCCCGCGCAGTTCCTCCGCGAAGTGCTCATTGCCGATGACCTGGCAGATTCGCCGTTCCACCAGCGCCGAGCCGAAGGCGTTGGTGCCCATGTCCGCCTCGGCGAAGCGGAATCCGGGTGCGGCGCCGACCGCGTCCAGAGTCCGGCGCAGGGCCGGTTCGCCCGCGTTGCGCAGGAACATGACCCCACTCGCATCGCCCAGGAACATGCTCACCGGGGTGCCCCCGACGACGGTACGCAGTCGCTCGAACACGGGCCGTGCCGCGCGCACCACTCCGCAGTCGAAATCAAGATCACCGAGCAGGCGTGGCTGCACGGTGCCGGGCGTGAGTCCCGCCTCCTGGCACCGCCGCCACGAATGCAGGGTCGCGGCGCGTACGTCATTCCCCGTGAGCTTCCCATCCAGGAACCGCTCCACGAGCTTCTCGTCGGGACCTCCCCCGTCGTCCCAGCCCTCTGCCATCCGGCTCACTCCAAAGACTTCCCCACGGTGAGCTTTGTCCACCTTCCGCCCAGAATACGGAGGAACCACATCTCGAATCTCACATCCCGGCAAAGAAATGCCAGGTCCTGGCCTTCCCTGGCAGAGGCCGCCATGCCCGCGCACCCTCAGCTGGCGGCCTTGCGCTCGCGCAGCGGTGCGCGCGCCCGCAGGAGGGCCAGGTGATCCTCCTGCCCGTGCCGATGGCCGACCTGGCCGGGCCGCAGGCGTCGGCCGCGCTCGCCGATGTGGTCCGGGGAGCCTGCGATGAGGTTGAGCATGTGATCGATCGTGGCCGCGTCGGACCTGGCGTACTCCTCGCCAGTGCGCAGGTGGACCGGAGAGGTGTGCGCATGATCGGTCCGGCCCATACGTCGGCACCATGTCCAGCGGCCCGATTTCCCTGCTCCACAAGTGGGCCGGCTCCCACCGCATCGACGCCGAAGAGTTCTATCGCCTCCTCAAAGGCGTCGTCGAGGAGCCGGTGGCACCCTGGAACCTTATAGGTTCCCAAGATCCCAGCTAATCGGTGACCCTTGTCTAGGTTTCGCGCGGTCCGGAATGGACCCAGATAAAAGACCCGTTGGTCGCCGGCCGGGCCGCGAAATCATCACCGTTGCTGTTGGACGGTAGACCCCTCACAAGGGAAAGGGAAGCAATGCGTCTACGAATCGCGTCTCTCTCACTGGCCTGCGCGGCGGGGATCGCCGCAACCACATTCACGGCCGCTCCTGCCCATGCTATTCCGACCAATTGTTCTGGAGGGGCCGCCTCGCGGACCGCCTACATCTCGGTCTGCCATGCGGGGACGGGGTCCTATCGGGCGGTCGCTTTCTGTGATTATCCCGACGGCACCTTCACCTCGGCGCTCGGCAACTGGGTATACATGCCGTCCAGTTCGTATTCGACGGCATACTGCCCCAATAGGCCCGTGTACGGCGGGCAGGGCATCCTCGATTCTGGCTTTACCGAAAGGCGCTGATATCTGAGCGAGGAGCCCCCTGCTCTTCGCTCGCTGTGCCGGCGAGCCTCATACCCTGAGCCGGGAGACCTTCCGCGGCGCTGTCGGTCGGGATCCCGCCATGTGGGCGCGGGCTCGCGGCTGGGCCCTGTGGAAGGCCCTGATCAGCCTGGCCGAGAACATCGACAGGGACGAGAGGAAAGCCGCGGGCAACCGCCGCGTCATCGATGAAGTCCTGGCTGACCATGATCGTGCCGGCTGACTCCACCGGGACCAGCAGCCGAGCTCACGTCGGGGTCGCAGAGTCTCGGTGGGTGCTCTGATCATCCACCTGCTGCAGCGCGGACCTCCCGGCCCGGGCCAAGCGTTCCAACAGCGACGTCACCATCGCCTCCCTGAAGAGAAGCAGTCTGCATTCACGCCATGCGGTCCCGCAACTCCAAACTGTAACTGGAAGATCCTTGCGAACGGGTCAAGAAGGGCTCCCCGGGTTCCTGGCCGAAAACCCAGCAGATGGCTCAGGCGGGGACGGGCTCCTGGCCGGCATCGGTAAAGGGGGGATAGCTCTCGCCGGCCATTCGATCGGCCGCATCAATGTAGTCGGCAAGAGCGTCGCGGGATTGAGCGAGCCTGTCCATCTGATCGTCCAGTCGCTGCAGCCGTGACCGCATCGCGGCCAGCAACTCGGGACACCCGAGTAGCTCCGGGACCTCTCCGACCGCACAAGGCAGCAGGTACGCGATGTCCTCAGAGGACAAACCGGCACCAAGCAGGTGCCGGATCTGCTTCACCCGCAGCACGGCGTTCTCGTCGTACTCGCGGTAACCGTTCGCGCCGCGGTCTGCCTCCAGCAGGCCCTGGGCTTCGTAGTAGCGCAACTGATGGGCGTTCACGCCCGTTCGACGACTCAGTTCCCCGATCAGCATCGAAACCCCACTTGACCTTCACACCGGTATCAACGTTGACGATGCTGCCATGAACAGCAAAACCGATACACCCGTGACAGTCATCGGACTCGGACTGATGGGCCAGGCGCTCGTCGGCGCGTTCCTGAAAGCCGGGCATCCCACAACCGTGTGGAACCGCACGACCTCCAAGGCCGACCAGCTGGTGGCCCAGGGTGCACGACTGGCGCCAACGGTTGGCGACGCGCTCAAGGCAGGTTCCCTGACGATCATCTGCGTCACCGATTACCAGGCCATGCACGAGCTGCTCGGCGCGAGCGATGTCGAGCTGGACGGCACGATGTTGATCAACCTGACCTCGGGCGACTCGGCCCAGGCCCGGGAAGCCGCCCAATGGGCCGAGCAGCGCGGCGCCCATTACCTGGACGGCGCCATCATGGCCATCCCGTCGGCGATCGGGACCGCCGAAGCGGTGATTCTGCACAGCGGGCCGCAGTCGGACTTCGAGGCGCACAGGTCAACGCTCGACGCGCTCGGCACCGTCACCTACCTTGGTGCGGACCATGGGCTGGCGTCCCTGTACGACGTGGCCGGCCTGGCCATGATGTGGAGCGTCCTGAACGCCTGGCTCCAGGGCACCGCCCTGCTCAGGACGGCCGGTGTTGACGCCGTAACGTATGCGCCGTTTGCGCGGCAGATCGCTGCCGGTGTGGCCGAATGGCTGCCTGGATATGCCGAGCAAATCGACAGCGGCTCCTTCCCGGCCGAGGTGTCGGCCCTGGAGACCGACGCGCGGGCGATGGCACACCTGATCGAGGAGAGCGAGGCGGTGGGTGTCAACGCCGAACTGCCGAAGTTGATCAAGGCGATGGCCGACCGCTCGATCGCCGCCGGACACGGTGGGGAGCAGTATCCCGTGCTGATCGAAGAGTTCGGCAAACCCCGCAACGACTGACCGATCCACGCACGCCAGGCCGAGGCCGTCGTAGTCGAAGTCTCCCAATGCGGCGATCAAGCGCCTGGCTTCCGTCACCGCGGCGGCCTCGGTGGTGGACAGGCCGATCTCCCGGGAGGGGAGGGTGAACAGGTCGGGGGTGGGGGTGGCCAGGCTGAGCCGTCCGGGGGACCAGCCGTTCATCATCGGCCGCCGGTCCGCTCCGGCGGCGACCAGGGCGCGGGCGTTGGCGTTGGTGGCCGAGCACGCCATGTATTTAGCCGCCTTCAGATTCGCTTCAGCATGCGCTCGTGACAATGCAGCCCCATGACCGACGCCCGCGTGCTGCTCGCAGTCGCCGCAGCCCTATCCACCTCACTCCTGGCGGCCCTTACCGGTTGCGCCTCGTCTGAAGGGCCCCAGCCATCGGCCACACCCTCCGCCGACCAGCAGCGCCAGAGCCAGGCCCAGCTCGCCACCTGCATGAAGAGCAAAGGCTTCACCTACCATCCGGTCGTCTCCCGGCCAGAGCTACCGGAGGCCGTCAAGCAGGAGATGTCCGGCGACTACCCCGCGATGAAGGCGTATCGCAGCAAATACGGCTTCGGGCTCGCCGCCTCCACCGTCTACCCCAACGACGGGGTCGGCCGGATGGCCTCCCTCTCCCTCAGCGGGGGCAACACCGACGACGACCCCAACGGGAAGGTCATCGCCGGGCTGTCCAAGCCGCAACGGGAGGCGTACTTCAACGCGATGGACGCCTGCACGCTCGAAATGATCAACAAGGCCACCGGCAAGAACCTGAAGTCGATGGAGGAGGTGGCCAAGGCCCAGAGCGCGATGGTGAAGCAGATCATCAGCCGCGAGATCGACGGCGATCCGAAGCTGGTGGAGCTGGCGAGCGCGTTCGCCGACTGCCTCAAGGGCAAGGGTTACCGGGTCACCTCCCAGCGCCCCTCGCAGATCGTCCGCAGCACCGAGGGGCCGTTCATGACCGAGTTCGGCAAGCTCCTCGGCCAGAAGCCCACGGCCGACCAGGCGCGGCCCTTGCTGCAACGCGAGATCAAAGCGGCCCTGGACGACCTGGAGTGCGGCAAGGAGTTCTACGCCGCCTATCGGCCCAAAGCCAACGAGGTCTACGACCGCGCCCAGCTCCTCCCCGGCCTGAACATGGCCGCCATGACAACCGAGGGGTAGCGTGCGCAGGTCCAGAGTGCTCGCCCTCGTCGTGGCGGGAGTACTGGTGATCGCGGGTGTGGGCTGGGCGGTCGGCTCCCGGTTGCGTTCCCCGGCCCACGAGGCGGCCGCGCGCCAACCGCCCAAGCCCTCCCTGGTCACCGCGCCGGTCGAGCGGCGCAGGCTCACCAGCACCGTCACGGTCAGCGGCACGCTCACGTACGGCTCGCCGCTGCCGGTCACGCTGGCCGGAATGGTCGGCGGAGCGAACGGCGGAGCCAACGGCACGCCGCAACGCGTCACCACGGCTCCCGATCCCGGGCCGATCCGCGAGGGCGACGTGCTGATGCAGGTCAACGGGCGGCCGATCTTCGCCCTGCAAGGGAAGCGGCCGATGTACCGCCCGCTCGTGCCCGGCACCGAGGGCGACGACGTCAAGCAGCTCCAGCGTGCCTTGCGAGTGAAGGTGACCGGCGTCTTCGACGCGGCCACCGTGGCGGCGGCGAAGCGCTGGTACGTCAAGCGCGGCTACCGGGCACAGGAACCCGACCTGGAATCCCGCAAGACCCTGCAGCAGCTGCGCCAAGCCGTACAGACCGCGGAGGAGACCCTGGCAGCCGACCGCAAGGCTCTGAACGAGGGTCTCGACGTGCGGCCGCTCCGGCTCCGCCACGACAACGCCCGCCGTGACCTGCGGGCGGCCGAGAGGGCGCCGGCAGAGGCGCCGGAGATCACGCCCGAGCAGGAGACCCAGCTGGCCTCGTTGCGCCGTGCCGTACGAGCTGCCGAGGAGCAGGTCCTCGCGGCCGAGCAGGCGCTGACGGAGGCCAGGAAACCGGAACCCGCGCCGACCACGACCCCGGCGCCCACGCCCAGCGCGGTGGACACGAGCCTGCTGGAGATGAAGCTGGCCAACGCCCGGCAGGACCTCTACGACGCCCAGCAGGCGATGGCCGCCTACGAGGAGCAGGTCCGCGTCGACCGGGACAGGCGGCTGGAGGAACTGCGCAAGGCGGTGCGCACCGCGAAGGAGGCCGAGGCCACCGCCGCCCAGGCGCTGAGCCGGGCCAGGAAGGTCTCGCCGCTGCGGATGAAGGTCACGCACAGCAAGGCCAACCTCGCCGATGCCCGGACCATGCTGGCCGAGTTCCGCAGGACCTACGGCGTGAGCGTGCCGGCCGGCGAGATCGTCTTCCTGCCGAAGCTGCCCGCCCGCATCGACAAGGCGGAGGTCAAGCCGGGCGACACCATCGAGGGCAAGGTCGCCACCGTGACCAGCTCCACCTTCGCGGTCAGCGGGTCGGTCGACGCCAAGGAGGCCAAGCTGCTGCGCCCCGGCCAGGAGGCGAGCATGGAGACCATCGACGGCACCCAGCTGTCCGCCACGCTGACCGCGACCGGCGAGGAGGCCCGCCTGACCCCGGAGGAGGGCGAGAACGGGCAGAAGGGCGAGTCGGACACCGGCTCGGTGCCCATCCTGCTCACGCCCGGCTCGGCCAAGGGGCTCAAGTCCCTGGTCGGCTCGCCGATGACGGTGCGGATCTCGGTCGGCTCGACCGACGGCGAGGTGCTGGTCGTCCCGGTGGCCGCTGTGGTCACCTCCGCCGACGGCCGGCCGCGGGTCAGGGTCGCGCTGGACGGCGACCGCACCCGCGAGGTCGAGGTGCGCACCGGGCTGACCGCCGACGGCGACGTGGAGGTCACACCGGTGCGCGCGGGCGAGCTCAAGAAGGGCGATCGGGTGGTGGTGAGCGATGCCTGAGCCCGTCATCGAGTTGAGCGGCGTCTGCCGCGCCTTCCCCACCGATCCGCCGGTGCGCGCGCTGGCCGACGTGGACCTGCGCGTCGGCCCGGGCGACTACGTCGCCATCGTTGGGCCGTCCGGATCCGGCAAGTCCACCCTCCTCAACATCCTCGGACTGCTCGACCGGCCGACCTCCGGCTCCTACCGCCTCGATGGCGTCGAGACCACGGCGCTGCGCGACGGCGGGCGGACCCGGCTGCGCGGCACCCGCATCGGCTTCGTCTTCCAGTCCTTCCACCTGCTGTCTCACCGGACGGTCGTGGAGAACGTGATGCTAGCCGAGGTGTACGGCCCGCATCCGCGAAGCGGCCGGCGGGCACGGGCCGAACAGGCACTGGAGCAGGTGGGCATGGGGCACCGTGTCGGCTTCGTCCCCGACCGGCTGTCGGGTGGCGAGCGCCAGCGCGTGGCCATCGCCCGCGCTCTGATGGCCAGGCCCGCCCTGCTGCTGTGCGACGAGCCGACCGGCAACCTCGACAGCCGCAACACCGAGGCCATCCTCGACCTGTTCGACGGCTTGCGCGCCGATGGCCTGACCATCCTGGTGATCACGCACGAGGACGAGGTGAGCGCCCGGGCCAAACGCCGGGTCCGGATCACTGACGGGGTGCTCCGTGAAGCTCCGTGACCTGTGGGCCGAGTCCCTGGCCGGGATGCTCGCCCGCCCGGTGCGCTCGGCGCTGACCACTCTCGGCACCGTCTTGGGCATCACCACGCTGGTGGTCACCCTGGGCATCGCGGCGACCGCGGGCAACCAGATCGTCGGCCGCTTCGACGAGCTGCTGGCCACCAGCATCACCGTCGAGGTGCCGCGCGGGGGCCACCACCCCCTGGTGTCCTGGGAGGCGGCCGGCGAACTGCGACGCCTGCGCGGCGTGACGTCGGCGACGGCGCTGGCGCAGAGCGACGGGAGTTCCAACCTCGTCGTGACCGCCAACAACCTGCTCGATCCGACCAGGGTGGCCGGGCAGACCCTCGCGGTCGTCGCGGCCACCCCCGACCTACCGGGGACCACCCACGGCCGGATGCTGGCCGGGCGCTTCTACGACGCCGGCCACGTCGCCCGCCGCGACCGCGTGGTCGTGCTGGGGGAGCAGGCCGCCGCCATGCTCGGCATCACCAGCCTGGAGCACGCGCCCGCCGTGTTCATCAAGGACCGCGCCTACACCGTCATCGGCATCATCGGCGGCATGCGGCGCGAGCAGATCCTGGCCAGCGCGGTCCTCGTCCCGCCCGCGCTCGGTCCCGACTTCGGGCTGAAGGACGTCACCCGCGTCCTGGTCGCCACCCAACTGGGCGCCGCCGAGCTGATCGCCCGCCAGGCGCCGCTCGCGCTCAGCCCCAACCGCAGCGGTGAACTGCAGGTGATCGCCCCGCCCAGCCCCAAGCGGGCGCGCGACGGCGCCCAGGACGACGTCAACGGCCTCTTCCTCGTCCTCGGCCTGGTCTCCCTGGTCGTCGGCGCGGTGGGCATCGCCAACGTCACCCTGGTCACCGTCATGGAGCGGGTCGCGGAGATCGGCCTGCGCCGCTCCCTGGGCGCGGCTCGCCGCCACATCGCCGCCCAGTTCCTGCTGGAATCCAGCCTGACCGGCCTGACCGGCGGGGTGATCGGGGCCAGCCTGGGCATGGTGGCCGTCGTCGCGGTGGCGGCCGTGCGTCAGTGGACCCCGGTCCTGGATGTACGGCTGGCGCTGGCCGCGCCCGTGGCGGGTGCGCTGGTGGGGCTCCTGGCGGGCCTGTATCCGGCGCTGCGCGCGGCCCGTATGGAACCGGTCGACGCACTGCGCTGAGCTTTGTGGCCCGGCCGGCCGTGCCACAAAGCTCTCCTCGACGCTCTTCTCGGCAACTGTGCGGCGTGGCCCGTCTCTCGCGCACCCCCGTCACTTCCTCCCGCGGAGTTCATACCCGGCGGGGTATGGGAGGCGGTCTACCTGGTCGAGGGCCTGCCGGCCAACGACTCGCCCGGCCACCGCGATGTCGCCAGTGCGCAGTTCCTCGGCCAGGTAGGTGAAGACCATCGCCGCAAAGTGTCGGCCCGGGAGCCGGCGGAGGTGTTCACCCCGACTGAAACGCGCCGGCGCGGGGTGCTGTGCGATACCTCGCGCCATGCCGGGAGCGGAGCTTTCCGGCCGCGATCGAGGGACCGGTGCGCCGAGGTCGGTGCACCCGTCGAGAACTTCGTTCGCGCGCTCGGCGGTGCGGCGGATGAGCAGGACGTGGTCGGTGACCTCGGCGGTGCGCCCGCCCGGTCCGGTCGCGATCCGGCGGGGTGCGTCGGCCCGCTCGACCGTCCATGTCGCCGGGTCCAGATCGATACCCGCGGCGACCTCCCGCGGGGTCGGGTACCGGACGTCGGGATCCTGGTTCCACGACCACGGCGCGGTCGAGCCGTGGTCGACGACCAGCAGCCGCCCGCCCAGGCGCAGCGCGTGCGCGGCCGCGCGCAGGACGGTTGCCCTGTCCAGGTCGAAGGGGGTGTGCAGGTAGTGGGCGCAGATCAGGTCGAACCCGCCCTGCGGGAAGGACTCGTGCAGGTCATGCCGCTCGGCGATGACCCGGTCGCCCAGGCCGCGTGAGCGGGCAAGGCCGGCGAGCCGCTCGACGGCCACGGCCGAGATGTCGACGGCGGTGACGTGCCACCCCCGGCGGGCGAGCCACAGCGCGTCGCCACCGTCGCCGCATCCGAGGTCCAACACGTCGCCGGGCGGCAGGCCCGTGACCGTCTCGGCGAGACGGTCGTTCGGCTGCGGGTCGGTGGCTGCGGGTCGGGCCGCGTAGACGCCCTCCCAGAACGTGACCGCATCGGTGGTGCTCATCGAGGCTCCTTCTGTCGGGATGCGCTCAGTCTTGCCGGACTCGCCACGATCTGGCACGAAATCTTGCGGTTCTGGCAAGATGGTCTCGTGGACCACGAAACGGAAGACGTGCTCGACGCGGTGGGGCCGCGGCTGCGTGCGCTGCGTCGTAACCGCGGCATCACCCTCGCCGACCTCGCGGCGACGACCGGGGTGTCGGAGAGCACCCTGTCCCGGCTGGAGAACGGGCAGCGCCGGGCGACCCTGGAGTTGCTGCTGCCGCTGGCCCGTACCTACGACGTTCCGTTGGACGACCTCGTCGGTGCCCCGCGCACAGGCGACCCCCGGATCCATCTGAAGCCGATCCGGCGGTTCGGGATGATCTTCGTTCCGTTGTCCCGGCGGCCGGGCGGTACGCAGGCGTTCAAGATGATCATCCCCGCTCAGCCGGAACCGCTCGAACCGACCCCACAGACTCACGAAGGCTTCGAATGGCTGTACGTGCTCAACGGTCGCCTGCGACTGGTGCTCGGCGAGCGCGACCTGACGTTGCCGCCCGGTGAGGCGGCCGAGTTCGACACGTCCTTGCCGCACTGGCTGGGCAGCGCCGACGGTGGTGTGGTCGAGCTTCTCATCCTGTTCGGCCTGCAAGGGATGCGTGCGCACGTGCGCGCCGGCACTGGAAGATCCACGACAACGACCTTTCCACCACCCACCTGCGGGGCAGGACGACGAAGCCGCTGACATCGTCGTTCCGTTTGACGATCTCCAGGGTGAGCTGGAGCTTCTCCTTGGCCCACGCGACGAGCCGGCCCGCGTACCCGCCGTCGGCCCAGATCAACGTGATCTTCTCGTACCAGTCGTGCAGGCGTTCCAGCGCGGGCCGGGCGCCGTCGCGGTCTTGTACGTTGGCGGCGGTGACCACAACGACGAGTAGCAGGCCCAGGCAGTCCACGATGACGTGCCGCTTTGCGGCCCTGCACTCTCTTGCCCGCGTCGTATCCGCGGCTTGCGGTGCCCACGGTCTCGGCGGCCCGTACCGACTGGGAGTCGGTGATCGCCGCGCATGGCAAGGTCACGGCCGCCCCGTGGCTCTGTCCACCCCTGGGAAACGGTCGATCTCGTTTCGGGAAGCGATCTTGTGGGGTCCTATTGCGCCGCAGGCCGGACCCACTCGTGAACACCCCACCAGGGGCCGTTCTCGAAACGGTTGACGAGATCCCGTCCGATCGCTTGATCGGGCGGGATTTCATCGTTTCCGAGGTCCTGGGGCCGTTGGCCAGTTCGATGCGGGTCTTCCACAACCGGCGGCGACGCCACAGCGCCCTGCGGATGCGCACCCCGATCGAATACGAGATGCTCTACCCGAACACCCGCCTGGCGTGAGAGTCAACCAAGCCGACTCCACAGAACTCGGGCACATCATTTCACCGGCGGCTCTACCGGATCGCGCCCGGCGGGCTCTCCGTCGTCAACGTCGGCACCCTTCAGTGGATCGGCCCCCTGGCGACAACGACCGATCGCTAGAGGTTCAGGGCGAGATCTCGCGATGCCGCCGAGACCGTGCGGAGCAGCTGGGGGAGCACCTCGTCGGTCATCTGCTCGCGACTGCGCAGCGTGGCCTGGCTGCCGACTTTGATCGCGGCCACCGCCTTGCCGTCCTTGCCGCGGACCGGCGCGGCGATGGCGAGCACGTGGGGGCTGAGCCGCCCTTCGACCAGGGCCCACCCCTGGGCGCGGATCTGATCCAGCTCGGTGCGCAGGGCGCCCTCGTCGACCACCGTCCGCGGTGTGTAGGTCTCCCGCTTGCTGGTGGCGAAGTAGTCGGCGAGCTGGGCCTCGGAGAGGTCGGCCAGGAGGACAAGACCGGTCGACACCGTGTGCGCGGGAACCCGGTCACCGACCGCCAGCCCGCCGTCGGCCGGGCGCCCGGACCTGGCCCTGGCCACGTAGATGACGTGGTCGCCGTCGCGTACCGCCGCCGAGGCGTCCTCGGAGAACTGTGCGGCCAGCGTGGTGAGCCGTGGCTGGAGCGTCTCGGTGAGCGACAGGCTCGTCAGGTAGGCGTAGCCGAGTTCGAGCGTGCGCGGGAGCAGGAAGAACTGGCGGTGGTCCCGCCCGACGTAGCCCAGCGACTCCAGGGTCATCAGCAGCCGGCGGGCGACCGCCTTGCTGAGGTGACCCCGCTCGGCGACCTCGGTGAGGGTCAGCGGACCCCGCTCGTCGGCGAAGACACGGATCACGGTCAGCCCGCGTTCGAGGCTCTGCACATGCTCCGAGGAGCGCTCTAGCTCTGTCTCCTGGTCCACCTTTGCCATGCGTGTCCCTCCGAACCGTCCCTGAGTCGAACTATCTTCGCATAGTGAACCAGAAGCCGTCGCCGGCTGAGTACGACTTGAGAAGTGTGGGGGAGATTCGACCATAAGTGAGCCTTGACATGTTACCTCTGCCGTGTCCACTATGGCGAACGAAATTCGAATAGCGAACTTTCGGCTGTGGCGGGGAAGAGGAGAGCGATGTCAGGACATCTACGGTTCGGGAGTTTCATGCCGCCCTACCACAGCCCGCTGAACAACCACGCCCTGGCGATCGAGCGCGACCTTGAGACCGTCGAACTGCTCGACAGGCTTGGGTACGACGACGTCTGGTTTGGTGAGCACCACTCCGGTGGCTACGAGTGTTCGCCGATGCCCGAGCTGATGATCGCTGCCGCGGCGCAGCGCACCCGCCGGATCCGGCTCGGCACGGGGGTGATCTCCCTGCCCTACCACCACCCGCTGATGGTGGCCGACCGGATGGTCTTCCTGGACCACATGACGAGGGGACGGTGCATCTTCGGAGTCGGTCCCGGCGCGCTGGTCGCCGACTCCCAGATGATGGGGATCGACTACGGCGACCTCCGCCCGCGCATGGAGGAGTCGCTCGAAGCGATTCTCGAACTGCTGACCTCGCCGGAACCCGTCACCCGCAAGGCCGAGTGGTTCGAGCTGCGGGACGCCCAGCTGCACGTCCGCAGTCACACCAGGCCCATGGTCCCGATCGCCGTCGCGGGAGCGGTCTCGCCGACGGGCCCCAAGCTGGCCGGCCGGCACGGACTGAGCCTGCTCTCCTTCGGCGCCGCGTCGACCGTCGGCTTCAACAAGCTGGCCGGCACCTGGGAGATCGTCGAGGCGGAGGCCGCGGCGTCCGGCGCCCGGGTGGAGCGCGAGGACTGGGCACTCGTCGGCTACATGCACGTGGCCGAGACCGAGCGTCAGGCGCGTGACGAGGTGCGCTACCAGATCCGGAGCTTCTTCGACTACCACCACACCGTCGCGCCGCCCCTGCTGGCCGACGTCGAGACGATGACCCACGACGAGCTCATCGACGGCATCAACGCCTCCGGTGCCGGCATCGTCGGAACCCCCGAGATGGCCGTCGCACACCTGCAGAAGCTGGTGGACCGGACCGGCGGCTTCGGCACCTTCCTCATCAGCAGTGTCGACTGGGCCAACCGCGAGGCGACGCGTCGCAGCCTCGAACTCCTCGCACGCGAGGTCATCCCGCACTTCGACGGCAGCATTCCGGCGCGGGCGGCCGCCTTCGCGCGGGCCAAGGCGCGGCAGGTCGCGGACGGCCGGCTCAGGGACGCCGGCCGTGAGAAGGCGACGGCCGCCTACAACGTGGCCGCGACGGCGACTGGTCAGCCGGATCGGGGCACCGTCTCCTGACCTCTGGCCCGCGCGCTCCCTAACCCATCAACGGCATTCATTTCGGGACACCCATCCCATTCGGGGCGATATTCCAGCACCACCGTAGGAGTTCAGCATGCCCAAAAACACCCTCTGGTCCCGTAATGTGCGCGTGGGTGCAGTAACACTTGCGCTTTTGGTGACATCGCTCGGCCTGACCGCATGCGGCGGCGAGTCGGCCGAGTCGGCCGCCGACACCATCGTGATCTTCCAGACCAACTCGTTCAGTGGCCAGGTCTCGAACAAGCCGCAGACCAAGACCGGCGCCCAGGCCGCCGTCGACGAGATCAACAAGGTCGGTGGGATCAACGGTCGCCGCCTCGAACTCGTCACCTGCGACAACACCGGTGACCCCAATGTCACCAACACCTGCCTCAAGAAGGCGCAGGAGGTCAAGGCGGCGGCGTTCGTGGGCTCGGCCATTTACTTCCCCGCAACCTGGAAGTTCCTCGAGCAGGCGAACATCCCCTATCTGCTCGGCACCGGGCTCACCCCCGACGAGTACAAGGCCAAGAACTCCTTCCCGCTCTCCGGGCAGGCCGGCTGGTACTACGGCATCGCCGACTATCTGAAGAAGCTCGGCGTCTCCCACCCGGCCATCATCCGGTGTGAGATCGACGCCTGCGCCTACGGCGAGACCCTCCTCACCGAAGCGCTGAAGCAGCAGGGCATGCCGGAGGCGAGGAGTGTGGTGGCGCCGCTGTCGACCACCGACTACAGCAGCTTCGCCGCCGCGGCGATGCGCGGCGACACCGACGCCGTCGTGGTCACGGGCAGCGAGGCGACCGCGACGTCCGAGGCCAAGGCGTTGTACCAGCAGGGCTTCAAGGGCAAGGTGATCAGCGTCTCGGCGTGCATCTCCACCCCGGCCGTCCCCAACCTCGGCGACGCCGGCAAGGACCTGTATGTGGTGGGCCTGCTGCAGCCCCCCACCCTGGACACCCCGCTGATGCGGACGTTCACCCAGAGCATGGACGCGGTCGACAAGGGCGCCAAGAAGGACGAGCTCGCCCTCTCGGCGTACGCGGGCGTCAAGCTCTTCGCCGAGGTCGCCAAGGGCCTCTCGGAGGTGAACGCCACGACGGTGCTGGACGCGCTGCAGAACGCGAAGGTCGGTGCCTACGACATCGGCTTCACCGCGCCGCTGCCCGGGGCCACCACCTCGCCGATCGCGGAGCTGCCCCAGCTGAAGTTCTCGCCGACCGTCACCTACAGCCAGATCCTCGACGGCACCATCAAGGAGAGCGTGGCCGGCTTCCACAACCCGTTCGTGGCGGCCTGACGCATCCGGGGCCCAGGAGGGTCGATGAACGAGCTCACCTTCATCCTGATCGGGATCGGTACGGGTTCCCTGTACGCACTGGTCGCCCAGGGACTTGTACTGATCTTCCGGGGATCGGGGATCGTCAACTTCGCGCAGGGGGCGTTCGCGCTCTTCGGTGCCTACGTCTACTACAACGTCGCGCAGCACACCGGCGCATCGCTCCTGGTGTGTCTGCTGGTCAGCGTCGCGGCCACGGGGCTGCTCGGCGTCCTGGTCCAGCTCCTCGTCCTCATGCCGATGCGACGGGCGTCGTCACTGTCGCGTCTGATCGCCACACTCGGCCTCCTGGTGACCCTTCAGGCGGCCGCAGTGGTGATCTACGGCGATCGCAATCTCGTGGTCCGGTCGCTGCTTCCGACCGACGGCATCGAACTCCTGCCCGGTGCCAGGATCGGCGCCGACCGGATCATCATCCTCGCCATCGGTCTGGTGACGACGGTGGTCCTGTGGGCCGTGTTCCGGTACACCTCCTACGGGCGCGTCACGACGGCGGTCGCGCAGAGCCCCCGTACCGCGGCGACCCTGGGGCACTCCCCGGATCGCATCGCCGCGGTCAACTGGGGGGTCGGCGGCGCGGTGTCCGGGCTCGCCGGCGCGCTCATCGTGCCCATCACCAACCTTGAACCGATCAATCTCCCCTTGATCGTGCTCCCGGCCCTGGCGGCGGCCCTCGTCGGCGGGTTCGCCTCCTTCCCGCTGGCCTTCGTGGCCGCACTGCTCATCGGGGTGGCCGAGTCGCTCATGGCGCTGCACCTCAACCAGCCCGGTGTGTCGCAGAGCGTTCCGTTCCTGGTCGTCATGGTGCTCCTGATGGTGCGCGGCCGGGGTCTTCCGCTCCGCAGTCATCTCCTGGACCGGCTGCCGAGCGTCGGCAACGGGCGGGTGCGTCCCGTCCCGGTCCTGGTCGTCGTCGCGCTGGTCGCCCTCGCCATGCTCGCCTCGGGCGAGGTGGCCAGCTACCTGACGGTGACCGTCACGATGGCGATCCTGTGTCTGTCCGTGGTGGTGGTGACGGGATACGCCGGGCAGGTCTCGCTCGCTCAGTACGTGCTGGGCGGTGTCGGCGCCTTCGTGGCCGCCACCCTCAGCAGCAGTCACGGGATGCCCTTCCTCGTCTGCCTGGCGCTCGCCGTACTGGCCACGATGATCCTCGGTGGCCTGGTCGGGGTGCCGGCACTGCGGTTGCGCGGTATCAACCTCGCGATCGTCGGGCTGGGACTCAGCGTGGCCGTCTACTCCCTGCTGCTCAACAACGAGCGCTACTCCGGCGGGGTCGACGGAATCCCGGTCGAGCCCGTCACCGTCCTCGGCTGGGAGATCGACCCCTTCTTCCATCCGGAGCGCTACGCCCTGCTCTGCCTGGCGGCTCTGGTCGTGGTGGCACTGGCGGTCTCGAACCTGCGGCGCGGCGACATCGGGAGGCGGCTGCTCGCGCTCCGCTCAAGCGAACGGGCGGCGGCGTCACTTGGTGTCAACGTCTACTGGTGCAAGATCTACGCCTTCATGATCGCGGCCGGTATCGCGGCCCTCGGCGGCACGCTCTTCGCGTTCATGCAGTCCATCGTGCTGACCGCGCAGTTCGGCGTGATGTCGTCGGTCAACCTGATCACGGTCACCGTGGTAGGCGGTGTCGGAAGCCTCCCCGGCGCCCTCGTGGGCGCCACCCTGATTCCCGGCGGTCTGGGCACCTGGCTGCTCAACGGCGCCGGGCTACAGGTCTGGCTCCCCCTGATCGGAGGGGTGTCGGTGCTGCTCGTGCTCCGCGCGGACCAGGGCGGCCTGGTCGACCTCAACGTGGGGCTCTACCGCTCGCTGCGTGACCGCCTCCGATCGCTCGGGAACGCCGCGAAGGTCTCTTCGGATCATCGAGAGCCGGCCGCCGGCACGCCTAAGGACATCTCTCCGGTCAGGGTGTCTCCCCTCGAACTGCGCGTCGAGGACCTCGGCGTACGCTACGGCGGCGTGGTCGCCCTCGAAGGCGTGAGCCTGCGGGTGAAGCCGGGCACGGTCCACGGGATCATGGGCCCCAACGGCGCGGGCAAGACCTCCCTGGTCGACGCGCTGACCGGATTCGCCCAGGTCGCCGCGGGGACGGCATATTTGGGCGACCGCCGGCTCGACGGATGCAGTCCGATGCGGCGCTCGCGCCTCGGTCTCCGGCGTTCGTTCCAGTCGGTCGAGCTGTTCTCCTCGCTCACCACCCGCGACAACATCGCGGTCGGCTGCGACGACGGAGCGCCGTCGTCGTACGTCACCGGGCTGCTCTGGCCGCGGGGCCCGCGACTGAGCGAGGCGGCGGAGGCGGCGCTGGAGAAGTTCGGCCTCTCCAGGGTCCTGGACGCGCCCGTCGAGTCGCTGTCGTTCGGCGACCGCCGCCTGGTGGCCATCGCGCGAGCGGTCGCGTCGGCCCCCTCGGTCATCCTGCTGGACGAGCCGGCCTCCGGGCTGGCGGACCGGGAGAGCGCCGAGCTCGCCGCGCTCGTCCGGTCGCTGGCCGACGACTGGGGGATGGCCGTGCTGCTCGTCGAGCACAACATCAACCTCGTCCTGTCGGTCTGCGACGAGATCACCGTGCTGCAGGCGGGACGCGTGCTCGCTCACGGAACCCCGGCGGAGATCTCGGCGGATCAGTCCGTCGTCGACGCCTACCTCGGTCAGAGCGCGACCCCCGGAGGAGTGGTGATCTCATGAGCGCCCCCATTCTGCAGGTGCGGCAGCTCAGCGCGGGATACGGTGATCTCGCGGCGGTGCATGGCATCGACCTGGTCGTCCACTCCGGCGAGATCGTCGCGTTGTTCGGGCCGAACGGCGCGGGCAAGACGACGACGCTGCTGACGATCGCGGGCGAACTGCCGGGCCTGGGCGGTGAGGTACGGCTCTTCGGGGCGCCGACGAAGGCGCCCGTCCACCACCGCGCGCGGCAGGGGCTGGCGTTCGTCCCCGAGGAGCGGGCGATCGTCCCGGGCATGTCGACGCGGGACAACCTCCGCCTCGGCCGAGGGGGCGTCGACCGGGCTGTCGCCGTCTTCCCCGAACTCGGCCGGCTCCTCGACCGTCCGGCCGGGCTGCTCTCCGGCGGGGAGCAGCAGATGCTGGTGCTGGCCCGGTGCATCGCCACGGAGCCGAGACTGCTGCTGGCCGACGAGCTGTCCCTGGGGTTGGCGCCCCTGGTCGTGAATCGGCTCATGGACACCCTGCGCCGGGTGGTGGACGAGCACGGTGTCGGCGTTCTGCTCGTCGAGCAGCAGGCCAAACGTGCCCTGTCCGTCGCCGACCGCTGGTACCTGCTGCGCCAGGGGGAGATCGCCGCCACGGGCGACCAAGGCGGTGACTGGCGGGAGGTCGAAGAGGCCTATTTCGGGACCCGCAGCCACCCACAGGAACTGGAGACACCCTGATGAGTACGACGGAACCGGCGACCGCCGGCATCCCTCTTGTCCAGGCCGGCCTGGCACTGGCCGACGGGCCGACCGTCCTGATCGGCGACGCCTGGCGCGAGGGTACGGGCACCACGGAGCTGACCTCCCTGAATCCGGCGACGGGTGCGGTGCTCGCCACTGTGCGCGCGGCCACCGTCGACCAGGCGGCGCGTGCGGTCGAGGCCGCTCGCGGGGCACTCGACGGAGCCTGGGGTGCGCTCAGCCACCGCGACCGGGCGGACCTGCTGGACTCCCTCGCCGACGTCATGGAACGGCACCGCGGTGAGCTCGAGGCGCTGGTGGTGACCGAACTGGGGTCACCGATCGCCAGTGCCCGTACGATGCAGGTCGGCGTCTCGATCGACAGGATCCGGTTCTTCGCCGATCTGGCCCGCCGGGGGCCCACCGGGGGCTGGGAACGCCATCTGCCGATGGGGGACGGGGTACCGGTCAGCACGAGTGTGCTCGTGTGGCAGCCGGCCGGCGTCGTCACCGCCATCACCGCCTACAACTTTCCGCTCGGCATCGCGGCGCTCAAGGTCGGGGCGGCCTTGGCCGCCGGTTGCGCGGTCGTGCTCAGCCCGTCGCCCCGGACCTTCCTGACCACGAGCGCCTTCGTCCGTCTCGTCCAGGAGGCCGGGTTCCCGCCGGGTGCGCTCAACCTGGTGACCGGTGACGCGGACTCCAGCGCGCTGCTCACCACGCACCCGAGCGTGGACGTGGTGACCTTCACCGGGTCGACCGAGGTCGGCCGCCGGATACAGGCGCAGGCGGCCGGCACGGTCAAGCGGGTGGTGCTGGAGCTCGGGGGCAAGTCGCCGAGCGTGATCCTGCCGGACGCACGGTTGGAGACGGCCGTGCGCGCCTCGGTCCTCCGCTTCACGCGCAATGCGGGCCAGGCGTGCGGCGCCACGACCCGGCTGGTGGTGCCGCGGGACAGAACCGGTGAGGTGGCCGCGCTGGCGCGCGAGGTGATCGGCGGACTCGAGGTGGGCGATCCCTGGCGTGAGTCGACGGCCGTCGGGCCGCTCATCCGCGAGGAGCAGCGGGCCTCCGTCGAGGGCGCCGTGGAACGGGCCACGGCGGCGGGGGCGGAGCTGGTCGCCGGCGGTGGGCGGCCCTCGATCGGAACGGGGTTCTTCATGAACCCCGTGCTGCTCGGCTCGGTCGCCGAGGACGCCGAGATCTGCCGCCAGGAGCTCTTCGGCCCGGTCGCGGTACTGCTTCCGTACGACGACCTGGACGACGCCGTCCGGCTGGCCAACGCGACCGACTTCGGTCTCAACGCGGCCGTCTTCGGACCTACCGGGAAGGCCATCGCCGTCGCCCGCCGGATCCGCTCCGGCACGGTCGCGATCAACGGCGGCGGCCCCAGCCGCCCCGACATGCCCTGGGGAGGCTTCGGCCAGAGCGGGGTCGGCCGCGACGGCGGCGAAGAGGGATTCAGAGAGTTCCTCGAGGTCCAGCATCTGCACTGGCCGCTGTGAGCCGGGGTCGGCGAGTCCGGCCGCTTTGCGAGAAAGGTCTTCCATGCTTCTGCGAATAGATCCGGCCGGCGGCGGATCAGTGTCTCTTGAGGATCCCGACGATCTGACCCGGCTGAAGATCGTCGCCCGTTCGGATGCCCGCGAGTCCGCGGTCTACGCCCTGCAGCGCGACCGGGTCGGCGTGATGGCCACCGACGGCACGGCGCTGGTCGACCCCGATGCCCTCCGGCGGCTCAGCGGTGACCGGGTCGGCCCCGGCTGGGAGGCGCGCTTCGCCGACATGCTGCGCATGGCCGGCGAGGTGGGCTGGACGGCGCCGGACGGACGGCTGTTCGTCCATACCGACTGGGTGACCGGCGAGGAGCTGGGCCTCGGGGCCGAGCCTCCGGTTGATCGCGACGAGCTCCGCCGGGCCCTGGGCCGCTTCGCCACCGGAGTGGTCGTGGCGGCTGCGGTGGGCGCGGAAGGACCGGTCGGACTCGCCTGCCAGAGCTTCACCTCGCTCTCGCTCGACCCGCCGCTGGTCTCGCTGGCGCCCGCGCGTACCTCGAAGAGCTGGCCCCAGATCGCGGCCACCGGCACCTTCTGCGTCAGCGTGCTGACCGAGGAGCAGTTGGACGTGTGTCAGCGCTTCGCGGTGTCCGGTGGCGACAAGTTCGCCGGACTCTCCTGGCACCCCTCCTCCGTGACCGGCAGCCCGGTCATCGACGACTGCCTCGCCTGGGTCGACTGCCGGATCGAGCTGGTCCACTCGGCGGGCGACCACGAGCTCGTCATCGGACGAGTCCTCGCGCTGGACGCCGCCGGCGGCCGCCCGCTGGTGTTCTTCGCGAGCCGCTTCGCCCAGCTGGCGCCGGCGGGAACGGTCACGTGAGCGCCCAGCCGCTGCTGGTCGACGCGGACGACACGAGCGTCGTCGTCAGCCTGAACCGTGCCGCCGTCCGCAACGCATTGGACCTGGCGACGGTGGAGGCGCTCCACACCGTCTGCGCGCGGCTCGAGAAGCATCCGCGGATCCTGGCCCTCCGGCTGACCAAGGCGCTCATCCATGCTCCGCGCTCGGCCCACCCGCTCGTCGCCAACCTGGCCCAGGCCGTGTTGTTCGAAACCGAGGAGAAGAAGGTACGGATGGACGCGTACCTCGACCGCCGGACGGTGCGGCCATGAAAGGACTGCCGGGCCGCGTCGTGGTCTGCGGAGGCGGACGGATGGGAGCGGGGATCGCGCACGCCTTCGCCTCCCGGGGTTCGGAGGTGACCGTTCTCGAGGTCGACGACGACGCGGCCGCCCAGGCCCTCGCGCGGGTCGAGCGCGACCTCCGGCGATCGGCCGGGGACAACGCCGGGGTGGTCAGATCGCGCCTGGCGGCGGCATCCGATCCGCAGGTGCTCGCCGGGGCGGAGCTGGTGATCGAGGCGGTTCCCGAGCGCCTCGAGGTCAAGCTCCAGGTGCTCCGGACCGCTCATCGGCACGCCCCCGACGCCGTACTCGCCTCCAACACGAGTTCGCTGTCCATCGACGAGCTGGCGGACGGCCTGCCGCGCCCCGAGCGGTTCGTGGGCCTGCACTTCTTCAACCCGGTCCCGGCCAGCGCTCTCGTCGAGATCGTGGTGGGCCGGATGACCACCGCCACGCTGGTCGAACGGGCGACCTCGTGGGTCGAGGCGCTGGGCAAGACCGCCGTCACGGTACGCGACCGCCCGGGGTTCGCGAGCAGCCGTCTGGGGGTCGCACTCGCGCTGGAGGCGATCAGGATGGTCGAGGAGGGCGTGGCGACGGCGGAGGACATCGACAACGCCCTGGTCCTGGGCTATCGCCATGCGACGGGGCCGCTGCGCACCACCGACCTGGTCGGTCTCGACGTGCGCCTGGCGATCGCCGAACAGCTCACGTCGAAGCTGGGCCCGCGCTTCGCCCCGCCGCGCCTGCTGGTCGAGAAGGTGGCCGCCGGTGAGCTCGGGCGTAAGTCGGGCCGCGGGTTCTTCGACTGGCCGCGGCCGTGATGTCAGCGACTGAGGTTGCCCGCGTCCACCGGCAGCGCCGCGCCGGTGATGTACCGGGCCTCGTCCGAGGCGAGGAACAGGACGGCGTTGGCGACGTCCTCGGGCTCGACCCAGGGCACGCGGAGCAGGTGCAGCGAGGTGAACGCCTCCATCGCGTCCTCCAGGGTCGGCTCCTCGAGATCCGGCCGGAAGGTGCGGTAGGTGGCCTCGTTGAAGATCAGGCTGGTGCGCACCGCGGTGGGATGAACCGAGTTCACCCGGATGCCGTACGGCGCCAGCTCGGCGGTCAGGCTGCGGGCAAGGCCGAGCAGGCCGTGCTTGGAGGCGGTGTAGGCGGACAGGGATCCCAGGCCCTTCAGTCCCAGTGTGGAGTTCACGAAGACGATCGCCCCGCCTCTGCCTCCGTCGATCATGGCCGGGGCCGCCGCCCGTACCGTGCGCTGCGCCCCGATGAGGTTCACTTGGAGCATCGACTCGAAATCCTGGGGATCCAGCTCCCAGGCAGGGACCTTGCGCCCAGAGATGCCCGCGTTGCAGATCAGCGTGTCGATGTGGCCGAATCGATCGACTCCGTCCGCCACGGCCGCCTCGAGGTCGGCGGAGGATCGCACGTCGGCGCGTCGCCAGAGGATGCCGCGACCGGTCGTCTCGACAAGCCGGACCGTCTCCGCCATGTCCGCCTCGCAGGCCAGTCCGTAGGCGAGCCCGTCGTCGTCGGCGAGCACGTCGAGAGCCACGATGTCGGCGCCCTCCGCGGCAAGCCTGACGGCGTGCGCGCGTCCTTGACCGCGCGCCGCGCCAGTGATCATGGCGACTCGACCTGCCATCCGCCCCATGTGCGCCTCCTGGAGTTCGGTATCCGAAAAAGAACCGATTTGCGAACCGACCATAGGATCCGCATTTCTCCCTGTCAACAAGGAAAAGGCCGATAGGGAGGGCTTCGTCCCCCTTGACATCCTCTCCGCAGAGCCTCAACATCTCGTAAATAGCGAACTAAGTCCAAATGCCGAACCCTGATGGTGTCCAGTCGGGGGACATGACAAGGAAGGACCTCTCCATGTTTGAGCATGTGATCTACGAGAAGTCGGGCAAGATCGCCCGGCTGATCATGAACCGCCCGGAGAAGCTCAACGCCCTGAACGTGAAGATGTTCGAGGAGCTGGTGGCCGGCCTGAAGATGGCCGAGGACGACGACGACATCAAGGTCATCATCCTGAAGGGCAACGGGCGGTCCTTCAGCACCGGTCACGACCTCAGTGAGGTCGGCTTCGTCTACGGCTTCTCCGACGGCAGGTCCGAGGAGGGCCGGCGCCGGCGGCCGAGCCAGCGGGTCCGTCTGCAGTTCGACCGCAAGCTCCTGGAGATGTACCAGGCCTTCATGTACTCGATGAAGCCGATCATCGCCCAGGTGCACGGTCACGCGATCGGCGGTGGCCTCTACCTGACCGAGGTGGTCGACCTCGCGATCGCCGCGGAGGACGCGTCCTTCAGCCACGCCGAGCAGCGCCTCATGGGAGGCGGGCGGTCGCTGGTCGGCAACACCGAGATCCTGCTGCTCGGCCCCAAGCGCGCGCGGGAGTTCCTGCTGTTCGGCGAGCCGATGAGCGGCGTACGGGCCGCCGAGATCGGGCTCATCAACAAGGCCGTGCCCGCCGACCGGCTGGAGGCCGAGACCGAACACTGGGCCGAACTGCTCGCCCGTCACCCCAAGGACGCCCTGGTGGTCGGGAGGGTCTTCCAGCAGATGGCGCTCGACTCCCTCGGGTACACGAGCCAGATGATGCGCGGCTACGTCGGCCACACCCTCAGCACCAACATGCGATTCGAAGACGACGAGTACAACTACTTCAAGGGGCGGCGGGACGAGGGCGCCCGCGGCGCGATGCACTCCCGTGACCGCTTCTTCACCGAGGCCCAGAAGTGACCGACCCGTCCGCGGAGCCGAGTGCCCCGGCGCCGTTCGACGGCATCCGGATCGTCGACCTGACGCATGCCGGGGCCGGGCCGTTCGCGACGATGCAGCTCGCCGACCTCGGCGCGACGGTGATCAAGATCGAACGGCTCCGGCACGGCGACGGCTCCCGTTACTTCGGCAGCCGCCTGGACGGTTTCGACGCCTCCGACTACTTCCTGGCGTTGAACCGCTCGAAAGCCTCCGTCGCGCTGGACTTCGCCCGACCGGAGGGCGCCGAGCTGGTACGGCGTCTGGTGGCCGACGCCGATGTCCTCATCGAGAACTTCCGCCCGGGCGTCCTCGCCCGGCACGGCCTCGACTTCGCCACCCTGGCCGACGCGCACCCCCGCCTCGTCTACTGCTCGATCTCGGCGTTCGGGCCGCACGGACCGTGGGTCGCCAACGGCGGCAACGACATCACGATCCAGGGCCTGTCAGGGCTGATGGCAGGGACCGGGTCCGGCGAGGGCGGTCCGATCAAGATCGGTTCCCCGCTGTGCGACCTGACGGCCGGGCTCTACGCGGCCTTCGGGATCGCGTCGGCGCTGCTGGCCAGGGAGCAGGTCGGTCGCGCGCAGCTGGTGGAGGTCCCGATGCTCGACGCCGCCATCTCCCTGATGGCCAGCTTCGTGCCGTCCGTCGCGGCGGGCGGGCCGCCGCCGCGACCGGAAGGTACCGGGCACGCCCAGATCGTGCCGTACCAGGCGTTCCTCTGCGCGGACGAGCGGCACCTGATCGTCGGGGCGTTCTCGAACCACTTCTGGCGTGCCCTGTGCGAGGTGATCGGCCGTACGGACCTCCTCGGCGTCGACGCGTACCGGACCAACGAGCTACGGGTGAAGAACCGGTCGGCGCTCGTCCCGCAACTCGAAGCCGCGTTCGCCACCCGAAGCCGGGCCGAGTGGCTGCGGCTGCTCGAAGCCGCGGCCGTGCCGTGCAGCCCGGTGCTGGGCGTCGACGAGGCGATCGTGTCGGAACAGGCCGTCCACAACCGGGTCCTGCGGTGGCTTGAGGTCGGGGACCGCAAGGTCGGGGTGACCCGTCAGCCGATCCGTGGATCGGCGTGGCGGGCCGTGCCCGCCACGATGCCGCCCGCGCTGGGCGAGCACACGCGTCAGGTCCTATCGGAGGAGCTGGGGATGTCCGACGCCGACATCGACGGCCTCATCGCCAGTGGCGTCGTGGAGAGCCGATGACGACCAACGATCAGAAAACGGGCGGCGGGGTCCTGGCCGGACTCAAGGTGCTGGACCTCGCACATCACTACTCGGCGGCCTTCGCCGGGGTACTCCTCGCCGACCTCGGCGCGGACGTGACGGTCGTGGAACACCCGGAGGGAAACGTGTTACGCGGCATGCTGCCGCAGCGGCACGGCGTACCCCTGTGGTCGACCCTGGTCGGCCGCAACAAGGGCAACATCAGCTTGAAGCTGTCCGAGCCGCGAGGTCAGGAACTCCTGCGGCAACTCGCTACCGAGTACGACGTCCTCATTGAGAACTTCCGTCCCGGCACCCTTGAGCGCTGGGGTCTCGGACCAGACGACCTGGCGGCCGCGGGCGCCGACCTGGTGATGCTGCGCGTGAGCGGCTACGGCCAGAGCGGGCCGAAGTCGGCACGCCCCGGCTTCGGCGGTGCGGCGGAGGCGATGAGCGGGCTCACCCAGATGACCGGTCCGGAAGGCGGGGATCCGATCCTCCTCTCCACCGCCATCGCCGACGGAGCCGCGGGCGCCTTCGGAGCCCTGGGAGTGCTGGCCGCGTTGTGGCAGCGGGCTTCGTCGCGGGCCGGCGGGGAACCTCGCCGACCCGGCGTCGAAGTGGTCGACATCGCGCTCTTCGAAGGGGTGTTCCGGCTTATCCCCACCCAGATCGTTGAATACGACCAGTGCGGCATCATCCCCGGCCGATCCGGCAGCGTACGGGAACACGGCGTGATCCGCGGGGTGTACCGCACCGGTGACGGTGTCGACTTCTGCGTGAGTTCGGTGGGACCCCGCGCGATACGCCGCCTGCTCGAGTCCATGGCGGCCGACAATCTCGTGGCCGAACTCGATCAGGGTGTGCTGGGCAGGGGCGAGGACGCCGTCGTCGACTTCGTGACCCGAAGCGAGAAGGCGTTCACCGCCTGGGCGGCCGGCTCGTCCTGGGCCGCGGTGGCGGCGGCGCTGGATCGTACGGGCATGGTCTACGAGCAGGTCTACACCGTGGCCGACATCGCCGAAGACGAGCACTTCCTCGCCCGGGAGGACGTGATCACCGCACACGACCCGATCCTGGGCGAGGTCCGGATGCCCGGCATCGTGCCCAAGTTCTCCGGCTTCCACCACGAGGTCCGCAACACCGGCAAACACATCGGCGCGGACAACGAAACCCTCTACGGGACCCTCCTCGACCTCACCCCCGACGCCCTCGCCGCACTCCGCAGCGATGGCGTCATCTGAGGGGGCGGCCAACGTCTGCTGATCATGGCGTTCCCCGGGAAGGGGGACAAGCCGGTCACGTACCGCAAGCCGCCCAACCGGTGAGCACGCCTCAGGCTTGCCCCGGCTCGGCCACCCGCTTGCCGGTCAGGCGGGTCAGGACGACGGCGAACCCCGTGCCCAGGAGCACGAGCGTCCCGGACAGGACCGTGCCGCCCGCCGGTCGCCCAGCCCCGACAGCCACCCGACCAGGCCGGCTCCGCTATTCCCGGTGGAAGGTGACGATCGACTCGGAATCACCGTTGGCCACGTCGACCATCAGCCACAGCTGGGAAGTGCCGGGGATCCGCTCGATCAGTGCGTGGTGCCCCTCCCCGCCCGGCGGGGGCACCTCTTTCGTCCAGTTCCGGCCGTCCCAGTGCAGGACCGAGACCCCACCGGGCTCGTCGTGGTCCTTGCCCGCGAACCAGACGTCGTCAGGCCCGAACGCGGTCACGCTCTGCAGCTCGGCCTTCCACGGCGGGATGATGGGCCGCTCCCAGGATCGGCCGTTCCAGTGCAGCACCAGGGGCCGCTCGCCGATGTTGCCCACCGCCCAGACGTCGTCGGGGCTGATCTGCAAGATCGTGGTGAGGGAGCCCTCGGGCAGTGTGGTCTCCTCGTACCTGCCGTTGTGCCC
The DNA here is from genome assembly GCF_053592655.1 of Streptosporangium sp. NPDC002607. Lineage (NCBI taxonomy): Bacteria > Bacillati > Actinomycetota > Actinomycetes > Streptosporangiales > Streptosporangiaceae > Streptosporangium > Streptosporangium sp. NPDC002607. The sequence goes on along the minus strand of NZ_JBSFWD010000041.1, from coordinate 37,478 downwards.
GTGCCAGAGCACGGGCCGCACCGAGTCCCGCATCCCGGCGACCCAGGTGTGACCGGCGCCGCTGTCCACCGCGACCAGCCTGGTCTCCTCGCCGCCGAGCACCTTTTCGGTGACGAAGGCGGTGCCGTTCCAGGTCAGTACCGCAGTGTCCGAGATCACGACCACCCGGCGGCCGTCCACGGCCACGTCCCGCCCGTACCCAGAGAGCCGGTACCGCCGCCAGGCGTGCCCGTCCCAGTGCTGGGCCAGGGTCTTGTCGAAACCTCCGCCCAGCATCCACGCGTTGCGCGGCCCGTCGGAGTCGATGCTCGCCAGGCCGCCCAGAGCATCCTCGACGGGCACCGCGCGCCACCGTGACCCGTCCCAGGTACGCAGCGACGTCCTCACGCTGTCCTCCCAGCCGGTGTACCCGATCGCCCACGCCAGCTCGGGACCGACAGCGGTCACGTCGCGCAGGCCACGCTCCCACGCGGTGTCGGTGGACAGACCGGGGACTTGGGCCCACCTCTCGGAGATCTCCGTGGTAGGTGTGGCCGATGCCGAAGGGGCCGACACGGTGGGCGTGCTCGACGGTGAGGGAGTCGACGCGGCGAGCGGGGGCTGCGCGGCACAGCCCAACGTGATCAAGCAGGCGGCCAGCGCCGTCACTCGCGACCTCATAGTGGCAAATCGTACGGCTTCCGCCTGCGGTTACCACCGGCCAAGGCCTCAGCCGTCGCTATGGATTGAACGAACGGGCGCCTCTCAGGCGCGGCCGGCCCACATGGTCAGGGCCGTCACCAGGGCGGCCGGGTCGCTGCCGGCCCACGCCACATAGCCGTCGGGCCGCAGGAACATCGCCTCGCCTTGCCCTCGCTGCAGGTGGCGGATCCGTCCCGACCACGGTGCTGCCGCCTTGACCAGCATGTCCTGCCCGGCGTCGGTCATCAGCAGCCCGCGTCCGTCGGCCATGACGGGCGCATCGGCAAGGCGCATGCCCAGCAACGGATGCCCCGGCCCCGGCAGCGGATAGCGAATGTCCGTCCCGGCCAGCATGCCCGCGATGACCTGGTTGGCTGCGGGCACGCGTAGCAGCTCGGCTACGATGCCGCGCAGTGCGAGGTGCTCCTCTTTCGGCTCCAGAAGCACCGACTGCGCGCGCGTGTTGGCCAAAACCCTCGCCGCCACCGGGTGCCGTTCGCGGTGGTAGGTGTCGAGTAGTTCGTCGTCACCGCCGTGGCGAAGCCGCACCGCCAGCTTCCATCCGAGGTTGAAGGCATCCTGTACGCCCAGGTTCAGTCCCTGCCCTCCCATCGGTGAATGGATGTGGGCGGCGTCCCCGGCCAGAAATACTCGCCCGTGCCGGTACTGCTCCACCTGCCTGGAGGCGTCAGTGAAGCGGGACGCCCACCGAATGCCGGACAGCTTGACCGTCGGGCCGAACTCTGCGGCCAGTGCCCGGCTCACCTCCTCCGGCGTGATGGGCGCGTCCCTGGGCAATTCCTGCTGTTCAGGGCCGTAGAACAGCAGCCGATGCACACCGTCTCCGAGCGGCGCCAGGTAGGACCTGCCGGTCGGAGACGGGGTCATGACCGGCAGTTCCCATGCCGACGGTGCTGCGCTGCCGAGCGTGATGTCGGCGACCACCATGGCCAGCCGCCCCTCCAGACCGGGAAAGTCCACCCCCAGCAGCCGGCGCACAGTGCTCCGGCCGCCGTCGCACCCGACCAGGTAGCCGGCGTGAATGTGCAGTTCTCCGGCTCTCGCGGTGACACCGGAGGCGTGCTGTGACAACTCGGTCAGCTCATGACCACGCATGATCTTGATGCCCAGCTCCGTCACACGAGCCTCGAGCAGAGCCTCGACTCGGCCCTGTGGAATGCCGATCATGTAAGGGTGGCGGGTATCCAAGGCTTTCAGGTCGAGGCGCATTCCCGCGAAGTGTCCGCCAGGGATTCGTTCGATCGCGCGTTCCATCAGTGGCGCGAACAGGCCGCGCAACTCCAGCAGTTCGGCGGTACGGGGTTGCAGCCCAAGAGCCTTGGACTGACCGCTGCGCTCGGCCATTTGTTCCACCACGAGAGTGGACAGCCCGGCCAGGCCTAGTTCGGCGGCAAGCGCAAGGCCGGTCGGACCTGCTCCGATGACGATCACGTCGACGTTCATGCGGGGAGTGTAAGTGTGCTCTGTTCGCTTACTGCAACGATAGTGGGATGCTCAGCCGTGGCATCGGCGCTCAGCGGCCGAACAGTCCATGCGGATCGAACAGGCGCTTCATGTCGCGCTGGTGCGGAGTACGCAGCACGTGGTGCCGAGGCCGTTCCAGATCCGTCGGCGGCGATCCGAACGGATAAGGCGTGCCCCCGGCCCGGCAGGCGAGGTGGTGGATGCGGCGGTTGCCGTTCAGCAGGGCCGCGACGCGCGCCGGAGTGGCTGGATACGCGTTGGGGAGCAGGCTGAAGAGCACCGGCTGGTCGCCGGCCGGCAGCAGCATGTTCGGCGTGCGCAGGGCGCGACGCGTCAGCACCTGGATGATGACGGGCCCGTGCTGCTGATCTGCCGGCGACCTCGTGTCGAGGGCGGCGCTGATCACGTCCGCCGACCGGCCTGCGGGCAGGAAGACACTGAGATACGGGTGCGAGGCCTGCCACAGCCCCGCCTCGGACATCAGCCGGACGTCCGGGGCCATCCGGTCGGCGAACTCCAGCGCGTCGCACTCCTTCGCGACCCACTGGCCGGGCGGCACGGACAGGCCCGACAACGGATCACACCTCGCTGCGGGCGTCCACCGGTCGCCCACCGGATGGGCGACCTTGATCTGGTAGATCCACGGCCGGTCATCCGGCGACGGCAGGTGGAGCCTGACGTCGGGGCCGAACGTGCGCGCGAGCCGATCCGGCTCGTTCGGGACCGCGAAGCCCTGAACGGAGATGACACCCGTGGTGGCGGTCAGGATCCGCTGGTCCTCGATCATCTGGTGGAGGTCCGCATAGAGCGCTTTGCAGGTACGGACGACAGGCGATGCCGGAACCAGGGGAAGCTGTGCGGCGACGATCACGCCGAACTGTCCGAAACCGGCTCGGCTCGCGTCGAAGAGGTGCTGGTTCCGCTGAGCAGAGCAGGTCACCACCTCACCGGTTCCCGTCACCACAGTCAGTTCGTCGACGTTGTCGGTCTGGCCGCCGGCGTGGAACGAGGAGCCCCCGAACCCGCCGGCCGACAGAGTCCCCCCGACGCTGAGCCCCAGATAGTCGGTGAGCACCGGAGGGATCAGGCCGTGTTTCAGCGTGTGCCGGACCAGGGTGTCCCAGCGCACGCCGGCGCCCACGTCGGCCTGCCGGGTGCGCTCGTCGACGGAGAGGTGGTCCAGTCCTGCGGTCGACAGCGCCAGCCCGCCGGAAACCTGGGCCTGTCCGCCCGTACTGTGCCGCCGGCCCTGTACGCCGATTCCCCAGCCCCGTTCCACGGCGAGGTTCACGGCAGCGGAGACCTGGCCGGCAGTGGTGGCCTTGAGCGCTGCGGCGGGACGGCAGCGGATCAAGCCTCCAAAATCGCCCGCGGCCGCGTCGAGTGCCCCGGCATCGGTCCGAATCGGAAGGCCGGCCGCCGCGGGCTCGGTCATCGTGATCCGAGAAGGTCGGCGGCGATTGCCGCAAGCGAGCGCGCTGGGCGTCCGACCAGGTCCGCGACGTCAGTGGTCACCGGTGCGGCCCAGTCCGTCCGGTACTCCCGGTGTATGTCGATGAAGGAGTCGACCCTCCACGCGGGGATCCCCAGGGCCAGCCATTTCCTCCGCGCATCCTCCAGGGAGACGTTCACATAACGGATGGGATGGCCGAGTGCCCGGGACAGGCGGTCGGCCACTTCGGCGAAGGACAACGCTTCCGGCCCGGTCAGCGTGTACGACCTGTGCTCGTGCCCGGGCTCGGTGAGGACCACGGCAGCCGCCGCCGCCACATCCCGATGGTCGATCATGCTTATACGCGACCCGCCCATGGGTGCCGAGAGCACGCCATCCCCCAGCGAGGCCGCGTAGATGGTGAGGTTGTGCATGAAGAAGTTCGGCCGCAGGTGGGTGTAGGCGAGCCCCGAGGCGGCGATCTCGTCCTCGGTCCGGGCGTGCCAGCGCGCCTCTCTCAGCGGTGAGTCCGGGCCGGCGCCCATCGCGGAAACCTTGACCAGGCGACGGACACCCGCCGACACGGCCGCGACCACGACGTTGTGCTGGAGCTCCACCTGAGCGGGCTCCTCCTTGGAGAGCAGGAACACCTGACCGACACCGCTCATGGCGGCGTCAAGGCCACGCGGGTCGTTCATGTTCCCGATCGCGATCTCGACACCGTGCCGCGCCAGGCGCTCCGCCTTGGACGCATCGCGGGTCAGCACCCGCACGGGGACGGCCTTCGTGGCGAGCAGCCGCACCAGTTCGCTGCCGATACGGCCCGTGCCGCCGGTGACCAGGATCATGTCCCCTCCCGCCTGGCGGTCAGCCGCACACCGACGATTCCTTCAGCAGGTGCCGCAGCCGTGCCCGGTGACAGGCCGGGCGCCTCGCATTCCGGGGCGGTGATCACGTCGTCGGTTTTCGATCTGGGCGGTCCTGGCTACTTGGGCGCGTTGCAGGAGGGTGGGAAGGGCGGCGATGTTGTGAGTGCCGAAGACGACGTCGACCCAGGGGGCGCGCTTGATGATGGTGCCGCGGTCCTTTTGCGCGAGGCATCCGCCGACGGCGATCTGCATGCCGTCGTGTTTGTGGTCGCGTAATCCGCGGAGGGATCGGTAGAGCTTGTTGTCGGCGTTCTCGCGGACGGCACAGGTGTTGAACACGAGAAGGTCGGGGGTCGTTCCGGGCTGGGCCGGTGTGTATCCGGACGCCTCCAGCATGCCTGCGATGCGTTCTGAGTCGTGCGCATTCATTTGGCAGCCGAATGTGCGTACTTCGTAGGTGCCGGGCATCGCGGCCTCCAACCCCTGCGGTTTTCTGCTTTGTGCAGTTGGCAGAGAAGGGCCTCCGTCCCGACGGTGGGGACGGAGGCCCTTGGAACTCTGGAGGCACCGGCGTTTTTAAGAGGCCGTGTCTCCGGGTGGAGTCTTTTTGAGAGACTCGACCCGGAACCCTTTTGAGAGGTTCCCTGCCGCCGGGCCCTTTTGAGGGGCCTGACCGCCGACCCTTTTAAGGGGTCGGCCGCCTCAGCGGCTTAACCTAGAAGTTAGTCAATCTCCCCATACTCGTCAAGATCTGTCTTAGTTTTATCCGAAATAGGGTGACCAGAGGGATATGGCATGGTGCCCTATCTGGGCAGATGACGTAATCGGCATCGCCAATCATGAGTTTCGGCGGCCCCGGCATCGCCCGGCGGGCCGACTTACCGGTCACGTCCACGGACGTGACCCAGATGCGTCCGGCGATCAGGGGCGCGGTGGATGTAAGGGAAATGCCGAGCGAGAGAACAATCACCGTGGCCGGTTTCACAGCCACCTCTCGGCAGAGGAGCAATTCACGGTCCCGAGTGTGGCGACGGTGTGGAGGTATGGGGCAGGTAGCGTGCAAACCATCGTACGGATGAGGCATCGCCCCTACCGTCGCAAGGTATGCAGACAGTGGATGTACTGGTCGTGGGTGCGGGACTGGCCGGCCTGCGCACAGCCCGCCTGCTCGCGCGACGGGAACTGAACGTGCTGGTGGTCGACCGTCGCAGGTCGCTCTCGGCGGGCATCCGCACGACAGGGATCTTCGTGCGCCGCACCCTCGATGACTTCGACGTGCCGGATAACCTGCTCGGGCCGGGTGTCCGGGACGTGCTGCTGTATCCGCCGTCGCGGCGGGCACCGATCCGGCTCACCAGCGACCGGGACGAGTACCGCGTGGCCGACATGGCGGCCGTCTACGAGCACGCGCGCCGCGTGGCGGAGTCGGCCGGGGCACGGGTCCTTCTGGGCGTACGGTACGTCGACGCGTCGATGGGTTTTGTGCGGTTCGCGGGTGCGGAACCGGTGACGGCCCGGTTCATCGTCGGCGCGGACGGCGCCCGCTCCCGGGTGGCCCGTGATCTCGGCCTTGATGTCAACCGGCGCTTCCTCGTCGGTGCCGAGATCGTCCACCCGATCGCGTCGGGCACGACCAACCCGGCGTTCCACTGCGTGCTGGATCCCCGGGTCGCTCCGGGGTACCTGGGATGGGTCATCGACGACGGCCGGCATGCACATGTCGGTGTCGCGGGATATCCGAACGCGATGCGCACCGGTATCCGCCACCTGCTGGACGCCTTCGCCGCGGACGCGCCTGGCCGCGTGGCGCCGGCCGGTCCGGTCGAGCGTCGAGGTGGTCCGATCCCGGTCGGCGGTGTGCTGCGACGGTTGGCGTGCCCCGCCGGGCTGCTCGTCGGAGACGCGGCGGGCGCGGTGTCGCCGCTGACGGCCGGTGGGTTGGACCCTTGCTTACGCATGTCCGAACTGGCCGCGGCGGTCACCGCCGGGTACCTGCGTACTGGCGACCAACGCATGCTGAGCCGGTACGACGGGGACGCGTTGCGGAGCCGGTTCCGAGGCCGGCTGTTGCTGCGCCGCGTGTTCGCCGGCATCCGATCCCCCGCTGCGGCAGAGGCGGCGGTGACCGTGCTACGCGGTCGTGCCGGTCGTGCCCTGGCGGCGCGGATCCTGTTCGGCGACGGCTCGTTTCCCGAAGTCGACCCACGGCTCGCGGACCTGGCGATCGACCACCCTCACCGGTAACACCGACCGGCTCTCATGATCCGCAGGACAGGTCCTAGGGTGGGGGAATGCCGCTCGCGTCCCACCGCGTCCTCCCATGATCAGGGAGACCCGCATGCTGCCCGCCCTCGCGGCGGGACCGGTCGAGGTGCCGTTCGTGATCCTGGGCTGGAGCGAGACCATCGCCCACGACACCACCTGGAACGAGCACTCCCACCCCTTCCACGAACTGCTCTGGAACGAGCGGGGCGCGTCCACGGCCGTGGTGGGGGCGCGGGTCTGGACGGTCACCCCCGCCCTGGGCCTGTGGATGCCCGCGGGCACGCTGCACTCCGGCTCGGCGATCGCGGGCACCTGGTGCCGCGCCAACTTCTTCGGCTTCGGCACCATGACCCCGATCTTCCCCACGCCCGTCGGCGTCGAGATCACCCCGCTGCTCCGGCTGCTGCTGGAGCGGCTCGCCGACACGGAGTTGTCCTCCGACTCGCGGGCGGTGACCGAGGCGATGGTGCTCGACGTGCTCACCCCTTCCTCGCGCGAACTGCTCCTGCACATGCCCACCTCCGACCTGCTGCGCCCGATCGCTGACGCGGTCCGGGACGATCCGGGCGATCCGCGGACGCTGGCGGACTGGGCGTCCTGCCTCGGCGTGAGCGCCCGCACGATCACCCGTGCCTTCAACGCGGAGACGGGCACCAGCTTCGCGCGCTGGATCGCGGCGGTGCGCGCCCAGCACGCGGTCGCGCTGCTCACCCAGGGCTGGGAGGTCGACGTCGTGGCCGAGGAGGTCGGCTACCGTTCGGCGAGCGCGTTCGGCGCGGCCTTCCGGCGGACGACCGGGCTGACACCGGGAGCGTTTCGAGCGCGCTGAGACTCCGGGACGCCGCAGGCCGCCTTCCGGACGCGGCGCTGGTCTCGTGGACGTGTCGCGCCCTCGTGCACGCACCGCCTGCGGGGTCGTCGCCCGGTCTCCGTGTCCCGATCTCGACAACAGCTGTCTCAAAAGGGCTATTGCGACAACTCGGTCATTTCTCCTATGGTTCCGAACAAGGCAAGCCTTACCTAACTAAGTCGAGGGCTTGTGGCAGTACGGTGTACCGCTCCACGAACGCAGGACCGCGATCCAGACGTGCGAGGGCCGGAACCCGCGGAATTCTGAGAGTGGAGTACGGATTGAAGCGTCCATACAGCCTTCGCATCCTCGCCGTGACGGCCGTCCTGCTGGGCATCGCGGGCTGTGGCGGCTCGTCGGAGACCAAGGGCGAGAGCACGAGCAGCAGCACGAGCAGCAGCCCGAGCGCCTTCCCCATGACGATCCAGCACGCGCTGGGGACGACCACCATCCAGGCGAAGCCGGAGCGGGTGGCCACGGTCAACTGGGCCAACCACGAAGCGCCGCTGGCCCTCGGCGTCGTCCCGGTCGGCATGGCCGCCGCGAACTTCGGCGACGACGACGGCGACGGGCTCCTGCCCTGGGTGGACGAGCGCCTGAAGGAACTCAAGGCCGAGAAGCCCGTCCTGTTCGACGAGACCGACGGCATCGACTTCGAGGCCGTCGCCGACACGAAGCCGGACGTGATCCTGGCCGCCTACTCGGGCCTGACCAAGCAGGACTACGAGACCCTGAGCAAGATCGCTCCGGTGGTGGCCTACCCGGACGCCGCGTGGGCGACCCCGTGGCGCGAGATCATCCGGATGAACAGCAAGGCCATCGGTCTCGCCGACGAGGCCGAGAAGCTCATCACCGACATCGAGGGTGACATCAGCCAGGTGGTCGCGAAGTACCCGCAGCTCAAGGGCAAGTCGGCGATGTTCATGACGCATGTCGACCCCAACGACGTGAGCGAGGTCGGCTTCTACACGACGCACGACACCCGCACGCTGTTCTTCGAGGACCTCGGGCTGACGATCCCGGGCAGCATCGCCGAGGCGTCCAAGGGCACCGACAAGTTCGCCCTGACCCGGAGCGCGGAGCAGATCGACCTGTTCGACGACGTCGACATCATCACCGGATACGGCGACGAGAAGGGCGAGTTGTTCGAGACGCTCCGCAAGGACCCGCTGCTGTCGAAGATCCCCGCCGTCAAGCGCGGCTCGGTGTACCTCCTGCCCGGCAGCACGCCCCTGGGCACCGCCGCGAACCCGACCCCCCTGTCGATCTCGTGGGTGCTGGAGGACTACGCCAAGGCGCTCGCCGAGGCCGCGGACAAGGTCAAGTGACGTCGGTCGACACCGACCGCCTGCCGGACACCGCCCTCGTGCGGCGTCCGGCGCGCGTCCGGGTTCTGTGGCTGCTTGTCGTGGTCGGTGTCCTGGCCGTGCTCATGGTGGCCTCCGTCGCCCTCGGCTCGCGCGACGTCGCCTGGTCCGATGTCTGGGCCGCGCTCGGCGGCGCGGAGGACTCCCTCGAACAGGCGGCGGTCGCCAAGCGGATACCGCGCACCCTGCTCGCGGTGGTGATCGGCGCCGCGCTCGGCCTCGCCGGCGGCGTCATGCAGGGCGTGACCCGCAACCCGCTGGCCGACCCGGGGATCCTGGGCGTCAACATGGGCGCGTCGCTCTCCGTCGTCACCGCCGTCGCGTTCTTCGGGCTCACGTCGCCGACCGGGTACATCTGGGTCGCGATGGCGGGGGCCGCCGTCTCGGCCGTGTTCGTGTACACCGTCGGGTCCCTCGGGCGTGGTGGGGCCACGCCCCTCAAACTCGCGCTCGCCGGCGCCGCCACGTCGGCGGCCTTCGCGTCCCTGGTCAGCGCCGTCGTGCTGCCCCGCAATGACATCGCCGGGGGCTTCAAGCTCTGGCAGATCGGCGGGGTCGGCGGCGCGTCCTACGAGCGCATCGGGCAGGTCCTGCCGTTCCTCGTCGTCGGCCTCGTCGTATGCCTGCTGTCCGCGCGGGCGCTGAACTCGCTCGCTCTGGGCGACGAACTCGCCGCCGGGCTCGGTGAGCGCGTGGCCGTCGTCCGGGCCACGGCCGCCCTCGGCGCCGTCGTGCTGTGCGGGGCGTCGACGGCCGTCGCCGGGCCGATCGCCTTCGTCGGGCTCGTCGTCCCGCACGCGTGCCGCCTGCTCGTCGGCGTGGACCACCGCTGGCTGCTGCCGTTCTCCGCCCTGGTCGGCGCGGCCCTGCTCACCGCGGCCGACGTCGTCGGCCGTATCGTGGCGCGCCCCGCGGACATCGAGGTGGGCATCGTGACGGCGCTGATCGGCGCCCCGTTCTTCATCCACATCGTCCGCCGCCAGAAGGTGCGTGAGCTGTGAGCGAGCGAACCGACAAACACAGCAGCGCTGCGCTCGCAGTCCCGACGAAGGAGGGGCTGTGAGCGAGCGTAGCGAGCGAACCAGAAAGCACAGCGGCGTCGCGCTCGCAGTCCCGACGAAGGAGGGGGCTGTGCGCGAGCGAACCAACGAGCACCGCGGCGCCCCCGCCGCCCCCCGGCCGTCCGTTGTCGAGGCCGTCGCCCGTGGCCGTCGCCGGAGCGCCTCCCGGCGCCGCATCGTCGTCCTGACGCTGGCGGTGCTCGTCGTCGCCGGGTTCGCCATGACCCTGATGTTTGGGCAGACCTTCTACCCGCCCCGCGACGTGATCAACGTCATCCTCGGCGAGCAGGTGCCGGGCGCGTCCTTCACGGTCGGGCGGCTCCGGCTGCCGCGGACCGTCCTCGCCGTGGTCGCGGGATTCAGCTTCGGCCTGGCCGGCGTCACCTTCCAGACGATGCTCCGCAACCCGCTGGCCAGCCCCGACATCATCGGCATCAGCTGGGGCGCGAGCGCCGCGGCGGCCATCGCGATCGTGTCGCTGTCCCTCGGCGGGACCCAGGTGTCGTTCCTCGCCATCGTCTCCGCCCTCGCCGTCGCCCTGCTGATCTACATCCTGGCGTTCCGGGACGGCGTCGTCGGCACGCGGCTCATCCTGATCGGCATCGGGATCTCCGCGATGCTCGAAAGCATCACCTCCTACGTCCTGTCCCAGGCCGCCGAATGGGACCTCCAGGAGGCCACGCGCTGGCTGACCGGCAGCCTCAACGGGGTGACCTGGGAGCAGACCCTGCCCGCGCTCGTCGCGCTGGTCGTCCTCACCCCCGTCCTGCTGTCCCTGTCCCGCGACCTGTCGATGATGCAGCTCGGCGAGGACACCGCCTCCGCCCTCGGCGTCCGTGTCGAACGCACCCGCGTCATGGTGATCGTCACCGCCGTCGGCCTGATCGCCTTCGCCACGGCGGCGGCCGGCCCGATCGCGTTCGTGGCGTTCCTGTCCGGCCCCATCGCGGCCCGGCTGCTCGGCCCCGGCGGCTCTCTGCTCGTGCCCGCCGGGCTCGTCGGCGCCCTCCTGGTCCTCGTCGCCGACTTCGCCGGCCAGTTCGCGTTCGACGTCCGCTACCCGGTCGGCGTCGTCACCGGCGTCCTCGGGGCGCCGTACCTCGTCTACCTGATCGTCCGCACCCATCGGGCCGGAGGCTCGCTGTGACCACGTCCCACTCCCTCGTAGCCGAGGGCCTCACGCTCGGCTACGGCGACCGCGTCGTCGTCGAGTCCCTCGACCTGGTCGTGCCGCCCGGCGAGATCACGGTGATCGTCGGCGCGAACGCCTGCGGGAAGTCGACACTCCTGCGCTCCCTGTCCCGGCTGCTCGCCCCCCGCGAGGGCCATGTCGTCCTGGACGGCAGACAGGTGCACCGCATGCCGGCCAAGGAACTGGCCCGCACGCTCGGACTGCTGCCCCAGTCGCCGGTCGCGCCCGAGGGCATCACCGTGCTCGACCTGGTCGGCCGCGGCCGCCACCCCCACCAGGGGATCTTCTCCCGGTGGAACGACAAGGACGACGCCGCGGTGGCGGCCGCCCTGGAGGCCACGCGGACGACGGACCTCGCCGACCGCGCCGTCGACGAGCTGTCCGGCGGCCAGCGCCAACGGGTCTGGATCGCCATGGCGCTGGCCCAGCAGACCGACCTGCTCCTCCTCGACGAGCCCACCACCTTCCTCGACGCCAGCCACCAGGTCGAAGTCCTCGACCTGCTGACCGACCTGAACCACACCCGCGGCACCACCATCGTGATGGTCCTGCACGACCTCAACCTCGCCGCCCGCTACGCCGACAACCTCATCGCCCTGGCCGACGGCCGCCTCCACGCCTCCGGCACCCCGGCCGAGGTCCTCACCGAGGACAGCGTCCGCACCGTCTTCGGCCTCGACAGCCGCATCATCGAAGACCCCGTCTCCGGCCGCCCCCTGATGCTCCCCATCGGCCGCCACCACATCCGGCCACAGGCAAGAGAGGCTCGGTCAGCAGCCTCAGCCACCTGCCGGGCCGAAGGGTGATCGCTCGGGCGCCGGTCAGTGGAAGTCTCTCAACGCCATGATCAGGCGTCTGGCCCCGGTCACGGCGGGAGTGGACGTCGGCCGCCTGAGCCGGGTGCCCAGACGCCGGGGTAATCGCCGACAGGACGGCGCAGCGAGGAGAAAAGCCTGTTGGCGCATATCGCCGTTTCTGTAGAGTTCGGCATCATGCGTACCCCTCGTATCGTCCTGCTGGCCGGGGCACTGGTCGGTCTGCTGCTCACCGGCACCGCCCATGCCAATGTCGGCACTGCCCGCACCGCCGGCGGTCCGGTTCCCACCGGATCCAAGGCGCTGACCCACAACCCGCTGTACCGCAGCGGCAAGATGACGGTGCCCTGCGGCCGCCATCCGGATGACTTCGCCAGCTTCGGCGCCGCCAAAAAGCACCTGACCGCGATGCTCGGCTGCCTGAACGCCTCGTGGTCCGCGCAGCTGAAGAAGGCCGGCCTGCCGTTCAAGAAGCCGGCGATCCAGTTCCTCACCAAGTCCACCAGCGCGTGCGAGGAGCGCTGGCCCGAATATGTCGTCGGCCTGTACTGCCCCGACCAGCGGAAGATGGTCATCCGAGTCAACGACTACGCCATTCAGGACCCGGCGGATCCGGACCTCCTGCTGCTGATCGCGCACGAGTACGCCCACCACGTGCAGAACCTCACCGGCATACTGGCCACCGCGCAGACGCCGGTCCGTACCAAGGCAAAGGCGCTGGAGCGCAGCCGTCGCGTGGAGCTGCAGGCCGAGTGCCTGGCGGGGGCGTTCATGGGGAGCATCTGGCCCTCGCAGCAGTACACGGCCGAGGACTGGGCGGAAGCCGTGGACATCCTCGGGCGTAGCGGCGATGAGGAGATCGGCGCGGAGCGCACCCACGGCACGAGCAGGAACCGGGCCGCCTGGCTGCAGCGCGGCTTCGACAAGGCCTCTCCGGGCGCGTGCAACACCTGGACCGCGACAGCGTCCAGCGTCGCCTGACGGCGGCCTCCTCGCGGGAGGAGAAAGCAGTGGCGGGCCCGTCCGTGATCGCTTCGTGCTGATCGTGGCGGGCCCGCTGTCGCTGATGCCGGCTGGTGAAACGGCCGCCCATCAAAGGGAGGCGTTGTCGTGTCCTGAGGCGCGGGTTCGGGACGGTCGTGGACTTGTCGCCGGCTGAGCGGGATGCGCCGGTCGGCCATGCAGACCATGAGCGCGGTTCACCGCACTCAGCTGTGATCCGCGCAGCATGGCGTCGGGTTCGGTACTTCGGCCGGCATCAGGCGTCCACCCGCGGCGGGCATGCACAGCAGGGTTATCAGCCCGTCGCGCCAGACCGGCCGGACATGGTCATTGGTCACGATGAGCATGTCATGCGCGGGTTCCCGGGTCTGGGCCAGCACCATCACCCGCTCGATCGCGGACCGCTCCAGCATCTCGCCGACGCTGAGGGTGCCGGTCAGCGCCTCCCGGCCGGCATAGGTGATGAGCCGTCCGCTCGCCCCGGTGGCGTGCTCGGCCGCCGCGAGCGCGGCGCCCTCCGACTCCGGACCGGTACGGCTCTCGCCGATCGCGGCCGACACCCCTTCGGGCAGCCCGGCCGGATCGACCGGTCCGGAGACGGCGAGGGAGCAGGCGACATGTGGTCGGCCGGTCCGCACGAAGTGTGTGCAGCCGACCGTGCCCCCCGGCAGGCCGAGCACCTTCACCACCTGGTGGAGAAGGTGCTCGGCCTCGCCGAGGGTGGAGGATCCCGCGTCGAGACCGAGGATCGTCATCGGCGCGGCAGAACCCAGATCGGGTTGCTGTAGAACCACAGGTCCTTCCACGGGTCGGCGTCACCGAAGATGTCGATCTGCGGGCCGTGCGGGTCGATGGAGGCGCCGAGCAGGCCGGGGGCGCTGCGGTTGCCGTCGGTGCCGCGCAGCCGCAGGTAGACCGGGCGGTCGACGGCGCCGAGCCGGTAGGTGAAGGTGACGGTGCCGCTGTTCTTGCCGACCTCGAAGGACTGCACGACCTTGGTGGCGGGCGTCGTGAAGACGTCCTTGTCGGCGGCCGGGCCGGTCATATCTCCCTGGATGACATCCACCCGGGCCAGAGTGGGGACGAACTGCGCCCAGTTCGGCTGGTTGGCCAGCGTGATCTCGATGGCGAGCTCGACCTTGTCGCCCCGCCGTACGTGCAGCGTGTCACCGAGGGTGACGCCGCGCTGCCCCCGGCCGGAGATCCGGGCACGCACGACCAGGCCGCTGATCAGGCCACCGTGGTCGACCCAGACGCGGCCCTGCCGGATGCCGTCCATCACCGCGCCGTAGGAGAATCCCTGCGACCCAACGTGCGTGCGGCTGTAGTAGCCGGGCCAGAAGTCACCCGCGGTCAGGTTCTGGACGCCCTTGTAGATCGGGTCCTCGTACTTGCCGTTGGCGTTGAAGTCGCTGTTCGGGCCGCGTTCGCTGGTGTCGGCGTAGACCGTGTGGGAGTCGGAGTTGGCGGTGATCCACCAGCCCTTGCCCTCCGCCAGGAGGCTGTCCCACAGACCGCCCACGGTGGCGGTCATCCAGTCGAAGCCGCCGAAGGTCTTGTAGCTCTCGGCAGGATAGCCGGGCCAGGAGTCGGCACCGGGAGTGCTGTCGTAGAAGCCGCGCCCGGAGCCGGGGCCGTGCGGCTTGGGGATGCCGGCCGCCTGGTGGCCGGGGGCGCCTTCCATGCCGACCGCGATGGAGGGCTGGGCGTCGCGCCACCCTCGGATCTCGTGCGGGGAGTCGAGGCCCTTGCGCGCCGGGTGGTTGGCCAGGAAGAGCGCGTCCTCGACGCGGCGGCGCCGGACGGCGTCGGCGAGGAAGTTCAGGCCGGCGATGGCCAGGACCTCGTTCTGCGGGGTGCTGGAGGTGGCGCTCTTGACCGACCCGTCGAAGGAGTTCTCGAACTCCTTGAGGGTGCTCACCTCGTTCCGGCCCGGGGCGACGAAGACGGTGCCGTGCTCGGCGGCCGGGATGTTCCACTCCAGGCCCTGGAAGATGAGGGCGTCCCTGACCTGGGCACGGGCGGCGACGATGTCGGGGTTGACCTTGTCCACGCCGATTTTGGCGTGCGTGGCGCCACCGTGGTCGGTGATGACCATCCAGTCCAGGCCGTAGGCGGTGGCGTGCCGCACCTGGTCGATCACCCGGTAGATGCCGTCCGAGCTGTACTGGGTGTGGATGTGGTGGTCACCGGCCAGCCACAGGTAACCGTCCCGAGGCTCGCGGTCACCGCGGCTGCGCGCCGTCGTCGCCTCCGCGGCGGCCAGGCCGGGCGTCCCGAGGACACCGGCAGCGCCCAGACCCGCGCCGAGCAGTCCGGCACGCCGGAACATCTGGCGCCGCGACAGCTGTCCCGGCGAGAGTTCCGCGTCGGGTACCGACATGTCCACGACCGGGGCCATCTCGCCCTGATCGCCTGGGTGGGTCGCATCGTGGTGATGCGGGGGAGAGTGGTCGTGCCCGTGGTTGTGTCCCATGTCGTGCCTTTCGTCCCGCCGGGCAGCTTCGCCTCGGCTACCTGGGCACCCTGGCCCAACCAGGTGAATCTCAGATGAATGGCGGCGGGCCGTTCAGCATGGTCTGTCCTGCGATCTGGAATCCCGCCCGGCGGCCCACCGCGGAGCGGTCGTCAGGGAACCGGGGCCGGCCACGTACGGACACGGTGGGGTGCGGTCCACCTCCTGGGCCTTCACTCGGCGGCCCGGTCCGCCGGCGGGGTCGAGAGGGCGAGCAGGCTGATCAGGTCGTAGGCCACGTGCGAGGCCGCGACCGACGTGATCTCGGCGTGATCGTAGGCGGGGGCCACCTCGACGACGTCCGCGCCGATCAGGTTGCCGCCGGCGAGGCCGCGCAGGATCTCCAGTAGCTCCCTGCTGGTCAGGCCGCCCGCCTCCGGGGTGCCGGTACCGGGCGCGTGCGCTGGATCCAGCACGTCGATGTCGATGGACAGGTAGAGCGGCCGGTCGCCGATGCGCCGGCGGAGCGCGTCGACGACCTCGTCCACGCCGCGCCGCATCACATCCGCGCTGGTGACGATGCCGAAGCCCATGCGCTTGTCGTCGTCGAGGTCCTGCTTGGCGTACAGGGGGCCGCGGGTGCCGACGTGGCCGATGGCCTCGGTGTCGAGAATGCCCTCCTCGATCGCGCGTCTGAAGGGAGTGCCGTGCGTGTATTCGGCGCCGAAGTAGGTGTCCCAGGTGTCGAGGTGAGCGTCGAAGTGCAGGAGCGCGATCGGTCCGTGGCGGCGCGCGGCGGCGCGCAGGAGCGGCAGCGCGATGGTGTGGTCGCCGCCGATGGTGACCAGCCGGGTTCCGTCCGCGGTCAGGCCCGACGCGGCCTCCTCGATGGTCTCGACGGCCTCGCCGATGTCGAACGGGTTGCACGCGATGTCGCCCGCGTCGGCGACCTGCTGGGTCGCGAACGGCGAGACGTCCAGGCCCGGATGGTACGGACGGAGTAGGCGGCTGGCCTCCCGGACGGCCGAGGGGCCGAACCGCGCTCCCGGGCGGTAGGACACGCCGGTGTCGAACGGCACTCCCACGATCGCGACGTCGGCGCGCCCGACCTCGTCCAGGCGGGGCAGCCGGGCGAAGGTCGCCGGGCCGGCGAAGCGCGGGACGCGTGAGGAGTCGACAGGCCCCCGGGGCTCGGTCATTCTGGTCAATCCTCTCGGGTCGGCGGGTCCGTGCGTCGTCGTATCGGCCGCGGCGCACGCGGATCCCAGGTCGCGATCATGCGAGACAGGCAGGCGCATGCCGAGACTAGTGAGCTCGGGCCACGACGATCCCTGGCTGAAGCGTCCAGCTGCGTTGTGCGAATCGTCCATTCCGCCACCCCGAACACCGGTTCATAAACTCGGTCCCACATACGAGTCGAGGAGGGTCGTGAGCGACACGATCAAGCAGGCCGGGCTTCCGGCCGCGTTCGCCTGGTCCCCGAAGGGCTGGCCGTCGGAGCGCGCGTTCAGCGAGCGGGACGCGGCCGAGGTCTGGTGCTACACCGACAGGTTCTCCTACTTTCCCGGCGAGACGGTGCGGTTCCATCTCAGCGCCGGCGTCCCGTCCTTCGAGCTGCAGGTGCTCCGCGACGGGCTGGAGCCACAGGTCGTGTGGTCATGTCCGGGGCTGTCGGCGGGCCGCTTCGAGGCGCCGGCCGATGCCCACGCCAATGGCTGCGGCTGGCCCGTCGGTCTGGAGCTGAAGATCCCCGACGACTGGCGCAGCGGTTTCTACATCGTCGTTGTGCGCGCCACCACCCCGGCCGGCGAGCTGTGGGAGCGCGAGCACTTCTTCGTCGTCAAGGCGCCCGCGCACCGGCGAGCCCGCGCCGCGCTCGTGCTGACCACCAGCACGATGCTGGCCTACAACGACTGGGGCGGCGCCAATCACTACCGCGGCCTGGGCGACGACCCCCGCAACGACGCCGGATCGCCGCTTGCCTCGACGCAGCGGCCCATCGCCCGCGGCATGATCCGCAAGCCGGCCGGCGCGCCGCGCGAGGCCAACACGGGATCGCTGCCGATGTACGGCGCCCCGCGCTACCCCTCGTATGAGTGGGCGCGCCTGTTCGGCTACAGCCGCCACCACGCCGACGCGTTCTGGGCCACCTACGAGCGGCACTTCGTCGTCTGGGCGGAGCGCCACGGGTACGAACTCGACTACCTGACCCAGCACGACCTGCACTTCGACCCCCACGCGCTGGACGGGTACTCCTGCGCGATCGTCGTCGGGCACGACGAGTACTGGTCGTGGCGCATGCGCGACGCCGTCGACGCGTTCGTCGACGCGGGTGGCAACCTGGCCAGGTTCGGCGGCAACTACCAGTGGCAGGTACGGCTCAGCGAGGACGGGACCACGCAGTACTGCTACCGGCTGCCGTCCGCGGATCCCGGCGCGCGGGAGGCGCCCCATCTGGCCACGACGGTGTGGGAGGCGAAGTCGGTCGGCCGGCCGGGCGCGACCACCATGGGGCTCAACGGTCTGGGCGGGATCTACAACCGTTACGGCGTGGCGACGCCGCGCTCGTCGGGCGGCTTCACCGTCTACCGGCCGCACCACTGGGCCTTCGAGGGCAGCGACCTCTACTACGGCGATCTGCTCGGCGGGCCGCCGTCGTTCCTGGCCGCCTTCGAGCTCGACTCCGTCGAGTACACGTTCCGGCGCGGGTTGCCGTACCCGACGTTCGAGGACGGCGCGCCCGAGACCTTGGAGATCCTCGCGCTCGCGCCCGCCGTGCGGGGCGAGGAGGACCGCTTCGGCGGCCGGGTGCCGATCGGCGGGCCCGAGGAGGAGGTCTACAACTACAACGCGGACCTCGGCGACGATCTGCCTGACTACGTGCACGAAGGCGAGATGCGCGGCGCCGGGATGATCGCGGCCTTCACCCGTGGCGACGGCGAGGTGTTCAACGGGGGCGCCACGGAGTGGTCCCATGTGCTCAGCCTTGGAGACCCGTTCGTCGAGCGCATCACGCACAACGTCCTACGCCGCTTCGGAGCCGCCGTGTGACCGCCGAACATATTCCAGGCATCGACCAGGTGCGGGCCGTACACGCCGGGGCCGGCGAGCGTTTCGTGCCCCCGCTGAGCGACTACCACCTGCTGTCGGAGGAGTGGGTGGAGGAGGAGTTCCGGATCTTCGGCGGTGCGGCGAGCTCGTACACCGGCGGCTTCTGGACGGGCGAGCCCGGCGCGGTGCGATTCGACTCCTGGCCCTACGACGAGATCTGCGTCATCCTCAAGGGCCGCGTCGCGGTGCAGGACGCGGCGGGGCGGCGCAAGGAGTTCGGCGCCGGAGAGTCGTTCCACATTCCTCAGGGATTTCGCGGCGACTGGATCACCATGGAGCCGAGCGCGAAGGTCTTCATCGCGGTGAGCCGCTGAGCTGCGCCGATGGCGAGGGCATGGCGGCATTGACACTAGAGTGACGGCATGCTGCCACTCAGCGTGTTCGTCGCTCGGCTGGGGCTGCCGGTACGCGCGGGTGAGGATCATCTCGACGTCCCGATCCGCTGGGTGCACGTCAGCGAGTTGACCGATCCCTCGCGCTACCTGCAGGGCGACGAGCTGCTCCTGCTGGCGGGCACCAACCTGCGGCCCGAGCTGAGCACGGAGTACGTGGCCCGGGTCAAAGCCGCCGGGGTCGCGGCCATCGGGTTCGGCGTGACGCCGGTCTTCGACCGGGTGCCCGAAGAGCTCGTGGCGGCCTGCCGGGCGCACGGCCTCCCGCTGCTGGAGGTCCCTGCCGCGGTGACGTTCGAATCCTGCGCCGAGCTGCTCTACGGAGAGTTGCTCTCCTCGGAGATGTCGGAGATCAAACGGCTCACCGACGCCCAGCGTGCCCTGATCAAGGCCGCCACCGGCCCGTCCCCGCTCACCAGGACGCTCGAGCTACTGGCCACGCACATGGGAGGGTGGGCGCTGCTGTCCGATCGGGTCAGGCCGCGGGAATGGGCCGGGGGCGAGCCGCGGATCGACGATGAGGTACGGGTCGCCATCGACCGGGTCTGCGCCAGCACGCGCCCGACGAGCGTCACGATGAGCTCGGTCGACCAGCGGGTCATGGTCCAGTCGGTGGCCGGCCCGCTGCCCTGCGGCTACGCGCTGGCCGTGGGCGCCCCGATCGTGGCCGGGGTCACCGACCGTGCCCTGATGACGATGGCGGCCTCCCTGCTCAGCCTGCTCATCCCCGCTCCGGCGGACAACTGGCCCGCCCACCAGGTCGGCCGGGCGGCGCTGGCCCTGGCACTCGACCCGCACTCACCCCGCTGGGTCCGGCACGCCGCGGACGTGTTCGGCGTCCAGGGCTCCGGTGCCCGCTGGCGGGTCGTCTGCGCGCGTGCCGCCGCCGGCACGGGTACCTCTGCCAGGCTCGGCGAGCTCGCCTCCATGCTGGCCTCGCCGTTCGTCGACCAGGACGGCGAGGTGTCCATCGCCCTGCTGCCTGAGTCCGTGCCGCCGGCCCGGATCACCGACGACCTCGGGCGGGCCGGCTGGCTGGCCGGGATCAGTGCGGCTCATCCGGCCGCGCAGCTGAGGGCGGCGTACGAGGAGGCCGTCCAGGCGCTGCGCACGGCCCTGTTCCAGGGCGCCTGTGTGATCAGCGGGACCGAGGTGGACGGGCTCGCCGCGGCGCTGGACATGAGCCGCCTGCGCGACTACGCGGACCGCCGCTTCCGCCCCCTGCGCGAGCGCCGTCAGCAGGACGCCGCCGACCTGCTCGCCACGTTGCGGATCTGGCTGCGGCACAACGGCCACTGGGACCGTGCCGCCGAGGAACTCGGCGTGCACCGCAACACCGTCCGTCACCGCATCGGGCAGATCGAGACCAGCCTCGGCTGCCGGCTCGGCGACGCGGAAACCCGCATGGAGCTGTATCTCGCCCTGCGGGCGCTCGAGGAGATCTAGGAGAGCCGGACTGTGCGGAACGTACAGTCGCGGCACTGTGGCCTGGATGGAACGTCACTCGTCCAGCACTCAGGGCCCGCCATAGGCTCCCCCCTAATCGGCCAGGCGGCTCGGTTCCCAGGCCCTCCCCCCTCTCCTCCATCCCGTGCACCGGTGTCCTGCCCCGGAGTAAGGAGCGAACACATGCCAGGTCACGTCACCGGAAGTCCCGCGAACAGGCCCGACGCCCTGGCCGGCAACGTCATGGGGACAAAGGACCTCGTCTTCACCGTCCTGGCGGCTCTGGCCCCCCTGACGCTCATCGTCGCCGTCGCCCCACTGCACTTCCTCAAGGGCGGCGCAGCCGTCCCCGGCGGCTACCTGGTCGCCGGCGTGGTCATGGCGCTCTTCGCCGTCGGTTTCATGACCATGAGCCGCTACGTCCGCAATGCCGGAGCGTTCTACGCGACCATTGCCCGGGGGCTCGGCAGGCCGACCGGCTCGGGCGCGGCGATGCTCGCGGTCGCGGCCTACAATGCCCTGCAGATCAGCACGTACGGCGCGCTGGGCGTCTACGCCAACACCACCTTCGCCAAGTACTTCCACCTCGACGTGCCGTGGTACGTGTTCGCGCTCATCGGCCTGGTGTTCGTCGCCTGGCTCGGATACCGCGGCATCCACACCAGCGCCCGGATTCTCGGGATCCTGCTCGTTCTGGAGACCGTCGTGCTGGTCGTGCTGGCGGTGTACGTCCTGGCGAAGGGCGGGGGCGGCGACTGGTCGGCCTCGTCGTTCTCGCCCGCCACCGTACTGGACCCGGGCAACGGCGCCATGTTCGCCCTGGTCGCCGGGGCCTTCATGGGCTTCGAGGCCACCGCGATCTTCAGTGAGGAGGCGCGCGGCGGCATCCGGACGGTCCGGCGGGCGACCTACATCGCGGTCGCCTTCATCGCCGTCTTCTACGCCTTCATCACCTGGATCATCGTCCTGGCCTACGGTCCGGCCAAGATAGCCGCCGCGGCCGAGGCGGACCCGGTCAACCTCGTGATCACCGTCTTCGACACCTACGTGCCCGCCCCGATCGTCGAGGTGATGAACATCCTGCTGCTGACCAGCGCGTTCGCCGCCCTGCTCGCGCTGCACAACGCGGCCAACCGCTACTTCTTCGCGTTGGGCCGCGAGGGACTCCTGCCGCAGGTGCTGGGCCGTACGCACCCGCGGACCAGGGCGCCGTGGGCCGCGGGTCTCCTGCAGACCGCCGTGGCGGCGGCCGTCGTCGCCGTGTTCGCCGCCTTCGGGCTCGACCCCTACCTGGGGCTGCTGCTGTGGGGCAGCGCGCTCGGCTTCCTCGGGATCATCACCCTGTGGGCGCTGTGCAGTCTGGCGGTCATCCGGTTCCTGCGCCGCGAGGCGCCCGAGGCCGGGCTCTTCCGCACGACGATCGCCCCCGGGCTCAGTTTCGCGGCCCTGGCCGTGCTGCTCCTCCTTGTGCTGACCAACCTGCCGCTGCTGACCGGCGCAGGTACCGTCACCAATGTCCTGATCGTGGGTGTCGGCCTGGCCGCCGTCGTCGCCGGCGTCGTACGGGCGCTGTACCTGAGAGCCCGCTCGCCCCGGCTCTACGCCGGGCTGGCGCAGACATCCGTCGACGAGCCGCGAGACCTGGCGGCCGACAATGCCTGAACCCTCCACGGAAGGCCGGGGCTACCGGCCGGTCGACCTGGCCGCGGTGTTCAACGCACCGCGCTCGGTCCTCGATGACGGCGAGTCCTACCCACTCGGGCCGCGCACCTTGTACGGCATTCCCTTTCTCTTCGGGGACGAGCGCGCGGACACGGCACTGCTGCGGGTGTCCGGAGAAGCCGTCGGCATTCCGGTGGAGCGCGCCTTCGAGTGGATGGTGATCGCCCACGCTCTGGAATCCTCAGACCTGTTCGACGGCCAGACGGTCGGTGGCGTCTGCGCGCACTACACGCTGCTCTACGAGGACGGTCACGCCGAGCGGCTGCCGGTCCGCCAGCGTTTCGAGATCGGGCCCACGCCGCGGTTGTGGAGAGACCGGGCGATCCCGCTCGACTGGGGGCAGACGCCGTTCCTGGCCGTGCCCGACGCCCAGCACCGGCTGATGCCGCGCACCCACGGGCGCTTCGACGCGGCCGGCGCCCGGTTCGTCGACATCGACGACCCGCAGGCCAGGTCACCGTACGTGCTGCCCTACCGCTTCTACCTGTGGCCGTGCCGCAACCCGCGGCCCGACGTGCCCGTGCGCGCCCTGGAAATCCGCTCGCTGGGCCCGAGCGTCCTCATCGGCGCCGTGACCACCAGCGAACTCGACGAGGACCCGTTCGGGCGCACGGTGTGGCGCGACGTCCTCCTCGATCTCGATCCGCCGGCCGGCGCGGTCTCGGAGGAGTTGTCGGTGACCGTGGACCGCGGCTCCGCGACCTACCTCTATCGCCGGGTGGGCGGGGTGGACGGCCCCACACCGGCCTGGGGGGCGCCCGTCGAGGAGGAGCGGCGCGCCTATGTGCGCGTCGCCGCCACCCCCTCGGCCCGGCTGGCCCTCAGGCGGGGAACGTCCGAGATCAGCACCTGTGGCTGGCAGGACCTGCTCGCCGCAGGCTCGCATCGCGACCGCGGGATCACCTGGCGCGTGCCCGACGCCGGGCGGGCCTGGGTACGCACGGTGGTCCGCGACGCGGCCACCGGCGAACCCGTCCCGTGCCGGATCCACTTCCGGTCCACCGACGGGGTGCCCTACCCACCGCACGGCCACCACGGGCACATCAACTCCGACGGCAACACCTGGAACCTTGACATCGGCGGCGACGTCAGGCTCGGCGCCACAACCTACTCCTACATCGACGGCACCTGCGAGGGCTGGCTGCCCTTGGGCGAGGTCACGGTGGAGGCGGCCCGCGGGTTCGAGTACCAGCCCTTGCACACGACCGTCACGGTTCGCCCCGGCCAGGCCGAGCTGGAGCTGACGCTGACCCGGATGACCGACATGGCCGCGACCGGCTGGTACAGCGGCGACACCCACGTGCACTTCGTCTCGACCCTCGGCGCCGAGCTGGAGGCGCGCGGCGAGGACGTACGCGTCACGAACCTGCTGCTCAGCCAGTGGGGGCATCTGTTCACCAACACGGAGGAGTTCACCGGGCACCCGCACACGTCGGCCGACGGCCACACCCACGTCTTCGCGGGCCAGGAGAACCGCAGCGGCATGCTCGGCCACATCAACCTGCTCGGCCTGCGGCGCCCCATCATGCCCTGGTGCACCGGAGGGGCCGAGGAGTCGGAGCTCGGCGGCGGTCTGGAGACCACGCTGTCCCACTGGGCGGACGAATGCCACGAGCAGGGCGGCACCGTCGTCCTCGCGCACTTCCCGGTGCCGAACGGCGAGGCCGCCGCCCTGCTCGCCACCGGCCGGCTGGACGCCGTCGAGATGATCGCGTACGACCCGTACAACATCCGGGAGTACTACCGCTACCTGAACGCTGGCTACCGGGTGACCCTGGTCGGCGGCACCGACAAGATGAGCAGTGAAGTGCCGATCGGCCTCATCCGCACCTACGCGCACGTGCCGCCGCACGAGGACCTCGACTACTGGACCTGGTGCCAGGCCGTGCGGGAGGGCGCCACGTTCGTTACGAGCGGCCCGCTCCTACGACTGGACGTCGGCGGCCATCGGCCGGGGCAGGAGGTCCGGGTGCCCGCGGACACGACCGTCCGCGTCCAGGCACGAGCCGAGTCGATCTTCGCCATCGACCGCATCGAGATCGTGGCCAACGGGCGCATCGTCGCCGAGCACCGGTCCCATCGCCCGGAGTACGCGCTCGAACTGGCCGCCGACGTGCCGATCGCCGAGGACTCGTGGATCGCCGCGCGGTGCTACGGTCCGGGCGCCGATGTCGCCAGGCACCACGACGTGTGGGCCAGGCCCATCATGGCGCACACGTCACCGGTCTACCTGCGCACCGGCGAGGACTACAGCCGCTTCGACGGGCTCACCATCGAGCACATGCTGAACCTTGTCGACGGCTCCCTGGCCTACATCGATGAGCGGAGCCGGCGCCTGTGGCCAGGCCAGGTCTGCCATCGCCACGGGCAGGAAGACCACCTGGCCTTCCTGCGGGCCCCGTTCCTGCAGGCTCGCGAGCTGCTGCGACGGCGTGCGGGCGAGCAACGCTGACGGTGGACGCCGTCACGGTCGCCGGGTGGCTCGCCTGGGTGATGCCCCGACGTGCGTGCCGGCCGACTTACCGGGACATGGTCTGAGCGCGGTGATCGGGGTCGCCATCGCCGCCGCGACAGCCGTACGCCGCGCCGGGCGTGCTCCCGATCGTGAGCCGGCCACCCACCTCCGCCGGCCGCTTCCGCATCGTGCGCAGGCCGTAACCCCTGCCGGGTGCGGACATGACCGCGGTCTCGTCGAATCCGGCGCCGTCGAAGACGTCCAGCTCGGCAGCACTGGAAGAATGTGACCGTGGACCGCCGTGGTTTCCTGCTCGCCGGGCTCGCCCTGGCCCTCACCGCGTGCGGTCCCTCCGGCATGAAGGGATCCGCTGTGCTCAACGAACAGTCGCTGACCGCCGCCGCCCAAGGCGACGTGGCCAAGGTCCGCGAGGCGATCGCGAACGGGGCCGACATCGAGGCCCGGAACCCGCAGCGCCGTACCGCCCTGCTGCTCGCCGCGGCGGCCGACCACGTGGAGGTCGCCAAGGTCCTGGTGGCCGCGGGCGCGGACCCGAACGCGCTGGATTTTCAGCACGACACGCCCTGGCTGGTGACAGGGGTGACCGGCAGCGTGGCCATGCTGCACGCGCTGCTCCCGGCCAGGCCGGACCTGACCATCAGGAACCGGTACGGCGGGGTCTCGCTGATCCCGGCATGTGAGCGCGGCCATGTGGACTACGTGCGCGAGGTGCTCAAGACGGACATCAACGTCGACCACGTCAACGACCTGGGCTGGACCGGACTGCTGGAGGCGGTCATCCTCGGCGACGGCTCCGCGCCGTACCAGGAGATCGTGGGTCTGCTCATCGCGGGAGGCGCCGACGTGAACCTGGCCGACAAGGACGGCACGACCCCGCTCCAGCACGCACTCGACAGGGGCCAGAGCGAGATCGCCGCGATCCTGCGTTCCGCCGGAGCACGGTAATCCGTCTCCATCGCGATGATCGGCGGCGCCTTCGGGGCCGGACTTGAGGACGACGGCACCGTCCACAACGCCGCCGGAAGCAGAGGGACGGCGAAGCCGATCCCGGGGGCGGCGGGGTGGTTTCCCGACCGAGGGGTTCAACGCGTTGAACATCGTGTCGCGGGCTGACCGCCTGCGGCGTCGCGCGTGCGTTACCGTGTCCGTCGGCCGGGGCACGCCCGTGGGCACGGTGCCGCGCGGCTTCGGCACCCACGCCATCGGGTCGTTCACCTGCTCGTAGTAGATCTGGGCCGAGGAGCCCGCGGTGCCCGTCAACCAGTAGACGCTGACATTGGTCAGGAGCCGGTCGCGGTCGATGGGCGTCCCGGCCCACCGGTGGAAGATCTTGGCGATCCAGGCCAGACGGTCCCGCAGGGCGTCGAGTTCGGCCTGCGCCACGTCGATACGGAAAGGGACAACGGATGTGCTCTGTGTCATGAGCGCGACCATAGGATCAATCGCGGTCAGGTAGCGTCCGTCAGGAACCGGGGGGAGGACCCCGCTAGGGGGTGAGGACGACCTTGTTGCATTCGTCCTGCTTGTTCTTGAACATCTCGTAGGCGCGCGGGGCGTCCTGCAGCCGCATGCGGTGGCTGATGACGACGCTGGGATCGATGTCACCGTTGCGGATCCTGCCCAGCAGGGGTTTCAGATAGCGCTGCACGTGACACTGGCCGCTGCGCATCGTCAGTGACCGATTCATCAGCGAGCCCATCGGGAACTTGTCGATCAGGCCACCGTAGACGCCGACCACGGAGACGACGCCACCGTTGCGGCAGGACATGATCGCCTCGCGCAGGGCGTGTGGCCGGTCGGTCTCCATCCGGGTCGCCTGCCTGGCTCGGTCGTAGGCGTGCGCAACGCCGGCGGGGTGATGGGCCTCCATGCCCACCGCGTCGATGCAGGCGTCCGGACCCCGGCCGGCGGTCATGTCCCGCAGCGCGTCGAGGACGTCGACCTTCTCGTAGTCGAGCGTCTCGGCACCGGCGCGCTCGGCCTTCTGTAGCCGGTAGGGGAAGCGGTCGATGGAGATGACCCGCTCAGCGCCCATCAGGAACGCGCTGGCGATCGCGAACTGGCCGACCGGCCCGGCACCCCATACGGCGATGACGTCTCCGGGCTTGATGTCGCACATCTCCGCGCCCATCCAGCCGGTGGGCAGGATGTCGGACAGGAACAGCACCTGCTCGTCCGGCAGGTCGTCCTCGATCTTGATCGGTCCCACGTCGGCGAACGGCACCCGCGCGTACTCCGCCTGACCTCCGGGGTAGCCGCCGAGCATGTGGGAGTAACCGAAGATCCCGGCGGGAGAGTGACCCATGAGCCTCTCCGCCATACCGGCGTTGGGATTGGAGTTCTCGCACACCGAGTACATGCCGTGCTCGCAGGCGCCGCAGGCGCCGCAGGCGATCGGGAAGGGCACCACCACGCGATCGCCGACCCGTAGTTTTCGCACCTCGGGCCCCACTTCCACCACCTCGCCCATGAACTCGTGGCCGAGGATGTCGCCCTTCTTCATGGTCGGGATGTAGCCGTCGTAGAGGTGCAGGTCGGAGCCGCAGATCGCGGTCGAGGTGATGCGGACGACAGCGTCATGAGCGTTCAGGATCGTGGGGTCGGGAACCTCCTGGACCTCGACGGTGTTGCGACCCATCCAGCAGTTGGCTTTCATGAGGCACTCCCTGACATCACGGGCTGGGCGGGGCGTTGTACGGCGTGCCGCAGGGCGTGGGCGCCCTCCAGGCTCCCTTCGGAGCGGACCACCTCTCCGGTCTCCATGACCTGCTTGAACCGGCGCAGGTCGTCTCGTACCTGCTGCTCGGGATGCTCGCCCAGCAGCCTGGCGAAGGCCGCGCCCACCTTGCCGCCCGGAGGGGCGTACCTGAGGTTCACCCGCACCTCCGTGCCGCGTCCGCCGGGCGCGTCGGTGAAACGCACGGAACCGCTGTTGTCGACGGTGGCCTTCCCGGTGGAGCGCCAGGTGATCACCTCGCCGGAGCGGTCCTCGACGATCACGGCCTCCCACTCGATGGCCTTCTTCGCGGGACCCTTCACCTTCCAGTGCGATCGCCCATCACCGATCGTCCGCACCGACTCCAGGTGCGCCATGAAGCGGGGAAGGTTCTCGAAGTCGCGCCAGTACCGGTACACGTCCTCACGGGGGCGATTGATCGTGACGGCCGCGTGCAGGCTCATCCAGCGCGCGGACCCCTCCTCCGGACGGTGCCGGCTCGCGCGTATCGCGGCGCACAGGTCGGCGGCCGTGACGACGGCGACCGTCGCCGCCACCGCTGTGACGCGGCCACGTCTCCGGCCGGTGCGGCCGGCGATCGCCCGGCCCAGCAGAGCCAGGTCCAGGGCATCACCCGCGACCCGGGCCCACACCCAGGGCGCGGGATCGCGGCTGCTCAGCAGGGTCGCCGCGTGAAACAACTGCCGTACGCCCACCAGCACCACCGCGCCGAACGCCTTGGGCGAGTCGTCGACCCCGGCCAGGCGGCTGACGGCACCCGGTGCGGCGAGCTGCGCCACGCCCAGTCCCAGGCTGGTCCAGCCCAGCGCGCGAACGAGAGGGGGAATCGGGTATTCGTGTTCTTCAACCATGATCTTCCTCACCTGGGTGGTGGCTTCCCGCCGCTCCGGCGGTGGCCACGACCGCTCTCGCCGCCCCATCCGCAGTAGGGGCACCCCGCCCGGACGGTCGTCCCTCCGGTCTACGGCGCACCCGCGGTAGTTCTCGTCCCTACCCCCGCTGACCTGGGATGACACCGACCGTCCGAATCCTTCAAATAGTCCTGTACTTTCCGGAGACGTCCCCTGTGGCACGTCTTCGGTGATCGGGGGCGGCCCGCAAGCGCCGGTCGCCGGTACTCCGGCCTCTTCGGGAGTCGATGGGATCCGAACGGCCTTGTCGTTCGTCTCGTTCCGCGGGGAAGAGGCCCGAGACCCCTCGCGCGAGGGGGTTACCGGCCGTCACGGAGGGCGGTGTCGAGGGCCGCGATCCGGCTCCTGCCGGTGGTCGGCGCGGTCTCCAACCGTCAGCAGTGCCATACGTCAACTCTCCGAACAATCAGCGCCGCTAGGCTTGTTCGGGGAGGTGGTGGCCGTGTCCGATCAGCGGGGAGGGGCCGTCGGCGAGGAGTCCGGGCCGTTGCGCGTGACCATCGGCCATCTACTGCGGCGGGTCTTCACCGGCATCACCGGCGAGGCCATACGGGGCGGGCCGCAGTCCCGTGACTTCGTGGTGCTCGACGTGCTGGCCGACGAGGACGCGCCCTCGCAGCAGGACCTCGCGCACCGCCTCGGCATCAATCGGACGATCATGGTCAAGCTGCTCGACCGGCTCCAGCAGGCCGGTTACCTCACCCGGACCCGCAACCCGGCCAACCGCCGTACCTATGTCCTGTCACTGACCGACGAGGGCCGTACCGCGTTGAAGGACATGCGCCAGGCCGTCGCCGACCGGGACGTCCGGCTCACCGCCCCGCTGACCCCGGCCGAACGGCGGCGCCTCACCGAGCTGCTGAGCAGGCTGGTCGCCCACGACGAGCGGTCCACCGTCGCGAGCACCGAACACCTCATCGCCCAGGCCCATTACCACCTGCGCCGGCTCGGCGACCACAGGTTGGCGGAGTACGGCCTGCGCACCCGTCACTTCGGCCTGCTGCCCGCCCTGGACCGGCTCGGGCCCTGCCCCCAGCAGCAACTCGCCCAGTACCTGGACCTCACCGAACCGGCCGCCGCGTCGCTGGTCGAGGAACTCGTCCAGGCCGGGCTCGTGGTCCGCGGCCAGGACCCGCACGACCGCCGCCGCTACGCCCTGGAACTCACCGACCTCGGCCGCGCCCGCCTCCCCGCGGTCCGCGACGCGATGCTGGGCGTCGAGCACGACGTCGAGAAGACCCTCGGTCCCGAAGGCGCCCAGGACCTCCGCGCCCTGCTCGTCAAACTCCTGCGGTAGGCGAGTTCAGCGGAAGCGCTCCACTCGGCCCTCGTGCCAGACCGGTTCGGGGCTCTCGTAGACGGCTCCGTCGGCGCCGAAGATCAGGAAGCGGTCGAGGTCGGCGGCGAACCAGCGGTCGTGGGTGACGGCCAGGACGGTGCCGGAGAAGGCGGCCAGGCCCTGTTGCAGGGCCTCGGCGCTGGCCAGGTCCAGGTTGTCGGTCGGCTCGTCGAGCAGGAGCAGGGTCGCGCCTGACAGCTCCAGCAGCAGGATCTGCAGGCGGGCCTGCTGGCCACCGGACAGGGTCTCGAAGCGCTGGGACGCGGCGGGGGCGAGTTCGTAGCGGGCGAGGGCGGCCATCGCGTCGTTCAGAGTGAGCGGGTGACCGGCCAGGACCAGTTCGACCGGGGTGTGGCCGTGCAGGTCGGGGCGGGCGTGGGTCTGTACGAAACGACCGGGCACCACCCGCGCTCCCAGCCGTACCGAGCCGGTGTGCCGCACCGTGGGCGCCGCGTCGCCCGCGGCCTCCTGGAGCAGGAGCAGGAAGTGGGACTTGCCCGAGCCGTTCGAACCGAGCACCCCGATGCGCTCGCCGTACCAGATCTCGGTGTCGAACGGCCGCATCAGGCCGGTGAGCTCAAGGTTCTCGCAGATGACGGCACGCTTGCCGGTGCGGCCGCCGCGCAGCCGCATCCGCACGTTCTGCTTCCTGGGCGGGCGTTCCGGTGGGCCGGCCTCCTCGAACCTGCTCAGCCGGGTGCGCGCGGCGCGGTAGGCCGAGGAGACCGCGTCGTTGTTGGCGGCGGTCTGCCGCAGGGTGCGCACCAGGTGTTTGAGCTTGGCGTGCTCCTCGTCCCAGCGCCGGAGTCGCTCCTCCAGCCGGGCGATACGGGCCTCGCGGCCCTGGGCGTAGGTGGCGAAGCCCCCGCCGTGCACCCAGACGCCACGTGACTCCACGGTCACGATGCGGTCGGTGGCGCCGGCCAGCAGCTGCCGGTCATGGGAGACCAGCAGCACGGTCTTGGTGCTGGCCCGGAGCTGGTCCTCCAGCCACTGCTTGCCCGGCACGTCCAGGTAGTTGTCCGGTTCGTCCAGCAGCAGGACCTGGTCCGGGCCGCGTAGCAGGGCCTCCAGGACCAGCCGTTTCTGCTCGCCTCCCGACAGGGTGTTCACCGGACGGTCCCGGACGGTGTCGTAGGGCAGGCCCAGGGCCGCGGTGGTGCAGGTGTCCCAGACGACCTCCATGTCGTAGCCGCCGGCGTCGGTGTAGTCGGTGATCGCCTGCGCGTAGGCCAGTTGGGTCTTCTCGTCGTCGTGAGCGGCCAGCGCCGACTCCGCCCGCTCCAGGCTCGCGGTGGCCGTGCGGACCCGGTCGGGTGCCACCGAGAGCAGCAGGTCGTGCAGGGTCCGGCCGTCGCGGACGCTGCCGATGAACTGCCGCATCACCCCCAGCCCGCCGGAGTGGACCACGCGGCCGTCGTCCGGCTGCACATCTTGGGCGATCAGCCGCAGCAGGGTGGTCTTGCCCGCGCCGTTCGGTCCCACCAGACCGGCCTTGACCCCGTCGCCGATCCGGAACGACACCTCATTCAGGAGCAGGCGCCCGTCCGGCAGCACGTAGGTCAGCCGGTCCACCTCGATATGTCCCGCCACTGCCGCCCCCTTTTGCTTGACACGGGTGCCGGATCGTTGTTCCAGTGACCGGATCAATGATCCGGTGCTCGATCAACATACTAGACTCGCCCTCGTGGAGAAGAGCAAGGCGGGAAACGTGTGGCTGCGATCGTCCGGGGGCGCGGGGCGCGAGGCCCCCCCGCTCAGCCGGGACCGGATCGTCGAGGAGGCCGTGGCCCTGCTGGACGAGGAGGGCGCCGGCCGCCTGACCATGCGACGGCTCGCCGAGCGGCTCGGTACCGGCTCCACCACGCTGTACTGGCACGTCAAGACCAAGGACGACGTCCTCGACCTCGCGCTCGACGCGATCTTCGCGGAGGTCGAGATCCCGCGGGAGGGGGAGCGCGACTGGCGTGCCGGCATCACCGCGCTGATCGGAGGATGGCGCGCCACGCTCCTGGAGCACCCCTGGTCGGCGGCGCTGCTGGGCCGGCCGATGCTGGGCCCCAACGTGCTCGCCCGCAGCGAGTTCCTGTACGCCACCCTGCTGGGAGCCGGGGTCGTCGAGCCCCGCCTCACCGCCGCGGCGTACGGGCTCTCCAATTACGTCATCGGCTCCGCCCTGATGCAGGCCACCTGGCTTACCGGTGAGGAACCGGCGGTGCGGCAGGCGGCCGGAGAGCACCTGCGTGCCAACCGCGAGCGCTATCCCGCGCTCGCCGCCCATGGCCCCCTCGTCGTGGACGGCGACTGGGACACCGGCTTCGCCCTCGGCCTCACCTGGCTCCTCGACGGCATCCAGGCGAGCCGTGCTCCGTCGACGTGATCGGTCGAGCACCGGGAAGTCGCCGCGGCACACCCCTCGGGGGTCACGGCGCCGCTTGACGTCCCGGAGCCGGGACGGCGTGCCGGGGTGAAGGCGGCCGCGGCCCTCTCCGTTGTAGGAGGGCCAGGGCCTGGGTGATCTCCTGTCGCCCGGTGCGGATGGCGGTCGCGGTGAACGGCAGCCGGCCGGTGGGCCGGAGTCGGTGTTGGGGCGGTGGGTGCTCACCGCCCCAACGGGGTCATGCGAAGGTGAGGGTCAGCCGCGGCGCCACTTCTGGTTGGCGCCGCCGTTGCACTCCCAGAGCTGGAGCGGGGTGCCGCCACCGCCCCAGCCGGTGACGTCCACGCACTTGTTGGCCTGCGGGTTGACCAGGTCGCCCGCGCCGCTCAGGACGAACTGCTGTGCCGGGTTGCCACTGCAGTTGGCGAGCTGGATGGCGGCGCCGTTGGCGGTGGAGCCCCAGGCCACGTCCATGCAGAGGCCGAAGGCGCGGACGGTGCCGTCGCCGGGGAAGGTCCAGTTCTGGGCGTTGGTGTTGTTGCAGTCCCACAGCTGCAGGCGCTGGCCGTCGGCGCCGTTGCTGTTGGGCACGTCGATGCACTTGTCCTGCCAGCCGATGAGCCGGCTGGTGTTCCCGCCGCCGGTGGTGGTCAGGGTCAGGCCGTACGCGCCGAGGACCTCGTTGACCGGCTGGTAGAAGGTGTTGCCGCCGGTCGAGCAGTTGCCGGAGCCGCCGGAGGTGATGCCCTGGGCCTGGTCACCGGTGATCCAGGCGCCGCCCGAGTCGCCGCCCTCGGCGCAGGCGGTGGTCTGGGTGAGCCCGTAGACCAGCGATCCCGAGTAGTTGACGGTCACGTTCTTGGCCTGGATGACGCCGCAGCGCCAGCCGGTGGTGCGCCCGGACCGGCAGATGGAGGCGCCGACCACGGCCTCCTGGGAGCCCGCCACCGAGACGTTGCCGCCGCCGTAGTTGTTGACCCACGGGCGGGGTGTCCAGTTGCCGTTGGTACGGACCCAGGCGTAGTCGTTGCCGGGGAACGACGAACCGGCGAAGGTGCCCTGGCTGACGTTGTTGTAGCCGAGGGTGGGGCTGCCGGTGCCGCCGCAGTGCCCGGCGGTGACGAAGCCGCCGTTGTTGACCGAGAAGCCGACCGAGCAGAGCGTGTTGCCGTTGATGACGTACTGGTCGCCGCCGCGGATGTCGTAGAGCGGCCTGGGGGCCTGGCCGACGGCGACCTTCACCGCGTCGGAGTCGACGGCGCTGCTCTTGACGAAGCTCTGGGCCGCGTCGCGGTCGGCGGCCGACACCACCACGGTGTTCGCGGCCAGGTCCACGTGCCAGCTGTAGATGTCCTTGCCGGCGGCCTCGGCGGCCTTGTCGAGGGTGGCCTTCGTGGCGTCCAGCTGCTTCTCGCTGCGTGGCACGATCACCGGCAGCGCGCCCGCCCTGCGGACGAGCTCGGCGTCCTGGCTGTTCAGAACGCCGACGAAGAGCCGTCCCTCGGCGGGGGTGAACCAGGCGCCGGCGAACCGGTCGGCGAGGTGTTTGCGAAGGTTCCGCTCCACCACCGATGCCCCGGCCTCGTGGGCCTGCCGGATGCGGGCCTGGGTGGGGGTCAGGCCGAGATCACGCTGTAGCGCCTGCTCGGGGGAGGCGGACGCGGACGGGTTCGGGCCGGGCGGGGCGGCCTGTGCGGGGGCTGCTGGGAAGACCAGCGCGGCGGCGACTACCGCCGCGCCGGTCAGCACGGTGAATCTCACGGCAGGTCCTCTGAGGTTGGGGGGTGGACGAGGCGTGAGAGCGCTCTCTTGAAAGAAACTTTTACATTTGTAATTTTTTAAGTCAAGAAGGTCATCTCCCGAATGTGATCGTCGGGCGGGGTCTCGCCGGCCCGCATCCCGTTCGTGACCTGCGAGGTTCCCGGGGCTGCCGGGGATGTGGAAACTTGTGTGCCGGTCCAAGGATGAGCGGAATGCCGGTGTTCTCCGGCGCTGGTCAAGGGCGCGAAGACAGCCTGGGCGCGGCATGGGGAGATCATCCTGCGTGAGGCGGAGATCGCGGCGAGCGTCGCCGCCTTCCGCACGGCCAGGGGCATCGGCACCGGGAGGTGATCGACCTGATCGCCGGTGGGCTCGCCGACACCGGGCAGCCGGAGGACGGCGTCTTCGTGGGGTGGGTGAGGGACGGCGGCGGCCACCTGGGCGCCGGCCACACCCGCGAGCAGCCGGGGATCAACGCAGGTCGATCGGGGTCATGTGTGGAATACCGGGCCGGCGTGGTGAGCCGGCCGGGGCGCGCCGTGGAAGCGGGCCCCGGCCAGGGGGTGGATCAGATGGAGCCGCTCTCGATCGCCTGCTTCAGGCCCGCCTGGGTCACCTCGTGGGAGGCGACGCCGTTCGCGACGACGAAGTCGATCAGTGAGGTGTCGGCGTCGAAGGTGAGGTACTCGGTGACCTTGGTCTTCCCACCGATTAGCTTCGTGAAGACGATCTTCTGGTGCGTGACGACGCCGGGCAGCGACCAGGTGTCCGTCTCGTAGTAGAGGCCGTCGGCGTGGATGCGCTGCTGCGCGTGCGTGTTGCTGGTGACGATCGCGCCCTCGTAGGGGATCTCCTCGACGGCGGTGAAGTTGATGTGGCGCTTGCCGTTCTTGAACCAGTCCTTGTGGGTGACGACCCGCTTCAGGAACGAGTGCATGCCGACGTGGTTGTTGATGTTGGAATATGCCGCGAACACCTTGGTGACGGGGGCGTTGATCGTGATCGAGATGCTGCTCTGGGCCCGGCTCCGGCCGGAGCTGGCGGCGGGAGGCGTGGTGTCGTAGAACTTCTGGGTGTCCCATGCGGTCTGCCACTCGGCGGCGAGCTGGGCGTCGCTCGCCGGAGTGTCGGCGCTGGCGGGGCTGGAGAAGACGGTGATGACAAGGGCCGCGGCGAACAGTTGGGCCGCGAGGAGTCGAAGGTGCTTCTTCACGTGTACCCCAAGAGGAGGCAATAGGTGCATGTGATCTTCTATCGCATGTTGTTGTGATCTACGAGATTTCGTGGCGAAGAAGTGATAAATTTTCGCGACGCCGCACACCTCGGCGCGATGTACCGGGCGCTGGTGACCGCTGCTCTCGGGCGCCTTCAGGTGCCTTCCTGCCGGGGCAGGACCACCTCCCGCAGGATGAGCAGGACGGCTGCGGCGATCGGGATGCCCGGCAACGCACCCACCACGCCGAGCAGCGCGCCACCGAGCAGGGCTCCGGTGCCGCGCCCGCCCGGGTCCTCGTACGGCTCCGGTCGGCCGCGGCGCCGGAGCACGCAAAGGGAGATCAGGTCATGTTGACGTACTGGCGGGGCCGGAGGGCGTGGCTGCGGAGGGCGGCCAGGGCGGCTGAGCGTCCGGCGGGAGTGAGGCTGCCGTCGACGCGCAGGCCGAAGGCGTCCAGGCGCCTGTTCAGCTCGGTGAGCGAGGCGTCGACCTCCACGGTCTGCCACTCCGCGCAGTCGATCACCGCCGTGACGTGGTCGCGGTCGGCGGGGGCGCCGTCGGCGAGCAGCATCAGCGCCACCTCCCTGGCCGAGGTACGGAAGCCGTTCTCCCCCGAGACGGGGGCGAGCAGCGCGGAGGCGGCGGTCTCCCAGAGCAGGTCGGCGTCGCCGAGCAGGCGCTCACCCGCCGGGGTGGTCACCAGGCGCCTGCCACTCTGGCGCAGCGCGCCCATGTGGCCCTGGGCCACCTCGCGGACCGCGGCCAGCTCCGCGCCGCTCCAGGTGCTCTCCGCGAGCACGGAACGGGCGAGGTTGTCCCGCTGGGTCAGCGGGATGCCCCCCGGGCGGCGGCCCACGGTCAGCAGCCAGCGCAGCGCGCCCAGGTGAGCCTCGTCGGGTGCCGGGATGGGGGCGTGCAGGCGTACCTCGAAGGGCTGGGCGAGCTCGCGCCAGGCGGTGCCCCGGCCGAGGACCCAGCGGTTGAGCCGCTCGCCCTGGACCCGGTGGAGCCAGTTGTCGCCGCCCAGCTCCGAACGGGGCGCGGTGAGCCAGTGGCTGGTGAGCGTCTGCCGTTCGGCGGAGTCGGGGGTGAGCCTTCCCGAGACGATGGCCAGCTCCAGCGCGGCCGAGCAGGCGCCGTGCGCGCCCAGCTCCTCGGGGCCCATGATCGAGCTCCAGTGCAGCTCGGGAACGTCGGGCGGGAGCACGCCCGTGGCGTCCAGGGCGCTCTGGTAGGCCGCCATGCCCGCGTCCTCGCCCAGGCGGGCGTAGGTGCGCAGGATGTGGGCGGTGGTGGGGGAGGAGCAGAGGGCGGCGTAGCGCTCCAGGCCGCCCAGCCGCAGCAGCAGGCCCAGCGCGTGGGCGATCACGGTGCGGTCTCCGGTGACCTTGGAGGGCAACGTGTACCAGAGGAACTCGCACACGTTGAGCTCGGTGATCGTCTCCAGTGGCTCGCCACCGGTCAGCCAGTCGATCGCGCTGCGTGCGTGCTCGGCGGAGGCGGGCTCGGAACGCTCCAGCTCCGACAGGAGTGCGGCCACGTCCGGTGCAGGCATGCCTCGAAGTCTGCCGTATGCGGGCCTGCTCTGACGATGAACGTGACGTAATGGATCCTGCACGGTGCCTACCCTAGGAAATGTCTTCTAAGTGGCTCATATGCGAGCTGTCAGATCCAGCCTTTCTTGAAAAGCATTCGTGAACTCCACTCGGCGTAGGGGATGATCTCGGCGGTGAGCACCGGGTAGAGCCACCAGAAGTTGACCAGTGCCAGCAGGGTGAAGGCCCCCACGATCGCGGCACCGGCCATCCGCCGCCCGGGCGGGGCGCCGGACGGGCCGATGATCATTCCGGCCGCGAGCACGATCGCCAGGATCATGAACGGGACCATGGGGATCGCGTAGAACAGGAACATGGTCCGGTTGTCGGCGATCGCCCAGTAGAACCAGGGGAGCCAGCCCGCGGCGTAGCCGAGGAGCACGGCCCCGGCGCGCCAGTCGCGGGTGGCGACGTACCAGGCGACCATGGCGATGAGGGCGGCCAGGCCGCCGTACCAGATGACCGGGGTGCCGACACCCAGGACCGCCTGCGAGCAGCTGTCGGTGCCGCAGGCGCCCTTGGGGCTCTCGTAGAAGAACGCCACGGGGCGGAGCAGCAGCGGCCAGGACCAGGGGTCCGACTGGTAGTTGTGCGGGGTCGCCAGCCCGGTGTGGAAGCTCAGCACCTGGAAGTGGTAGCTCAGCCAGGAGCGGAGGGAGTCGAAGACGAAGAACACCGGGCCCTGCGAGGTCGCCTGCGCCCAGTTGCGGCCCCAGCCGCCGGGGGAGGCGAACCAGCCGGCCCAGGAGACGATGTAGGTGAGGGCCGGCAGCAGGGCCAGCGCGGGCAGGGCGCTCGGCAGGTCCTTGCCGAAGACCCCGCCGTACGGTCTGCGCAGGCCGATGGCCCTGCGGGCGCCGGCGTCCCAGACCAGGGACATGATCGCGAAGGCGACGAGGAAGAAGATCCCCGACCACT
>NZ_JBSFWD010000040.1:0-92331 GCF_053592655.1 Streptosporangium sp. NPDC002607 | reverse complement strand
TCAGGCGGCGCCTCGCCGCGTTGTCGTCGGTCACCGCAGCACGCTGCGGCTCCCTCCTCCGCCTTGCGAGACACCACCTGACCGATCCTCGCCACAGCAAGATCCGCAGGACAGGGCCTAGGGCGCCGGAGACTCGCGGATCTCGGCCAGCGAGATCCGCATGGCGTCGGCGGCGCGGGTGAACCAGTCGGAGATGGCGGCCAGCTCGTCCGGGCCGTAGCTCTCGAAGAGCTCGACGAGCCGCCGGTAGGTGGGTTCGTACGCCACCGCGATGCGGGCGGCCGGGTCCCCCTCGGGGACGATCCGGATGCGACGGCGGTCGTGGGGGTCGGGGACGCGCCGGGCGTAGCCCGCGCTCTCCAGGCGGTTGACCACCCCGGTGACGGCCCCGGTGGTGAGACCCGCCAGTTCGGCGAGGCGCCCCGCGGTGAGCGCCTCCCCTTTCGCGCCGAGGATGAAGCCGAGACACGTCAGGTCCGTGACGTTGATGCCAAGGCGCTCGGCGAGCGTGTGCTGCCCGACCATGCTCAACGCGATCAGCTGGTCCATCCGGCTCAGGACATCCAGCGGCGAGGCCCCGGGGCCGGACTTGCCTTCCATCGCGAATTCTCCTTACTCTCTAAGAGATTTAGCTCGTGAGCTAAATGATACGGGCGGATCCAACTTAGCCGCCCGCCGTCCGGTGCCACACCGCGGCCCGCGGCAGGCGGCGATACGGACGGAGGAGAGCACATGGGGATAAGAAAAGACCTCGCAGAGCCGGCGGAGACAGGTGATTCCGCCCTCCGGTGGGGCAGCCGGCTCCACATACCTGGTAAGACGGAGGGAACGCCCGCCCTGTGAACCGCGGGCTTAAGGAGTCTTTCCATGCCACCCGAAGGTGTGAACGCGCTCTCCGTCTCGACCGGCGCGCACGAGGGCGCCATCGTGGTCCGGGCGATCGGCGAACTCGACTACGACTACGCACCGGTCTTCCGGAGGGAACTCGCCCGCTTCTGGAGCACGAGCACCGCCGGCTCTCCGCTCTCTCCCCCGCCGCTCCTCCCGGAGAACCCGCCCTCCCCGTCCCCACTGGTCCCGCCCCCCTTCGAGACGGCTCCGGGTACCCGGGCCGAGGCCACCCCCCTGCTCATCCTCGATCTGGCGGGGCTCACCTTCTGCGACTCCACCGGGCTCGCGGAGCTGCTCTGGATCCTGCGCCGGAGCCAGGAGACGCGGACCCGCCTGGTGGTGACCGGGGCGAGCCGGACACTGCGCCACATGCTCGCCACCACCGGGCTGCTGAGCTACTTCACGATGGCCGCCTCCGTGGAGGAGGCACTGCTCGGTGAGACCGGGACGGCGGAAGGCTGAAGGGCACCGGCGGGCCCTGCCCGGCCGCCGTGAACGGCCGGCCGCGCCCCGTGGGTGACGTGCCCGCAGAAGTCCTGAGATATATGTCGTCAAAACACACTCATTAGCCTGACAAGTGAGTCAATATCTTCCTACGGGAAAATCCACTCTTCGTCGAAAGTGGGGTCCCGATGCGGAAGATGTCACCGCGGGCGACCGCGGAAGCACTGCCCGAGACCCTGGACGGGCTGCCAGTGGCACCCAGGGAATTCCTTGCCCTCGTGTCCGTGGACTTCACCGGGACGTACCAGGTCTACCTGGCCGCCAAGGACGAGCGCATCAAGATGACCAGGCTCTCCATGAGCCTGCTCTCCGCCCCGTTCGCCGCCGCGATCGCGCTGACCGGCGCGAAAGTGATCAGCCCGAACATGCTGACCTCATGGCAGGGCGTGCCCTGGTACCTGTTCGCGACGGTCGCCGCGTTCGGGCTGCTCAGCGTACTGCCCTTCCTGCGGCTGATCGAGGCGGTGAACGCGCACATGAGAACCGCGCGGGCGCTCAACAATTTCCGTCTGCTCTACGTCGTCCACCTCAAGGACCAGTTCTCGGCCCTCGGCTGGACTCCCAACCTGCCGGTGGACCCCCGCTATCCGGAGACGTACGCGCCGTTGGCCTGGCCGGGGATCAACGTGATGATGCTGGCCCTGGTCAACAGTTCCTACATCGCGGTCGGCGTGCTCGGGATGATCGGAGCCGTGCCCACCACAGCCCTGCTCCTGGTGATCATCGGGCTGCTCGCAATGATCCACTACTTCGTCTACTACGTCCGCGCCAACGTTTCCCGGCAACGCCGGCTCCCACACAATCCCTTCCATTTCCCCAACGTGGAGACCTGAATGCCCGACCTCCTCAGATTCGCGTCTTGTGGGGAGACGTGGATCTGGCTGATGCGACACGTGACGAACAACGGCCGGCCCGCCCTGGACGACCGCGGCCCGATCATCGAGGCACCGGCGGTACTGTTCGAGATCACCACTCTGGCCTGGGACGATCCGGTCCTGAAATGCTACGGCGACGCGGGGAAGATCCCGCTGTACGCCAGCAAGTTCAGCGAGCGGTCGATAGTGCCACCCTTCAAGTACAGTTACGGAGGGCGGCTCCGCCAGTTGCTCGGTGTCGACCAGCTCGGCTGGATCGTCGACGTGCTCCGTTCCAAGCCGTACACCAAGAGCGGTTGGATCTCGCTGACCGTTCCCGGCGAGCAGCCCGACGCGGTGCCCTGCCTGACCAGCCTCGCCTTCAGGCTCCGTGCCGGGCAGCTGGCCATGACCGCCGCCTTCCGGTCCCAGAACGCGTTCACCAGCTACCTGAACTACGTGCCGCTGCGCGGTGTCCAGAGCGAGGTGGCGGACGGCCTCACGGTGGGCTGCGGGTCGATGAGGATCTTCGTCGACGTGCCGCACATCTACGCCGCGGACTCAGTGACGGTCGGCAGGATCCTCCGGCTGTCGGAACGCGACGGGCTCGGCGCGGGAGACCCCGCACCGAGCCCTGACGTCGAACCCGCACCCTCCGCCGACCTGGCGGTGCCGGTACGGTGACCGGTCACCTGAAGCGGCGCAGCCGGAGGCTGTTGCTGACCACGAAGACCGAGGAGAGCGCCATCGCGCCTCCGGCGATCATCGGGGTGAGCAGCCCGAACGCGGCCAGCGGGAGGGCGGCCACGTTGTAGGCGAAGGCCCAGAACAGGTTGCCCTTGATGGTGCGCAGCGTGCGGCGGGACAACCGGATCGCGTCCGCGGCCACCCGCAGGTCGCCGCGGACCAGGGTGAGGTCGGAGGCCTCGATCGCGACGTCGGTGCCGGTGCCCATCGCCATGCCGAGGTCGGCCTGGGCGAGCGCGGCGGCGTCGTTGACCCCGTCGCCGATCATGGCCACGGTACGGCCCTCGGTCTGGAGACGCTTGACGACCTCCACCTTGTCCGCGGGCAGCACGTCGGCGATGACGTCGTCGACGGCGTCGATGCCGACGGCCTCGGCGACCGTACGGGCCACCGTCTCGTTGTCGCCGGTCAGCAGGATCGGGCGCAGGCCGAGCGCGCGCAGCGCGGCGATCGCCTCGGCCGAGGTGGGCTTGATCGCGTCGGCGACGGTGAGCACCGCGCGGGCCTTGCCGTCCCAGCCGACCGCGATGGCGGTCTCCCCACGCGCCCACGCCCGGTCCAGCTCCTCCGAAAGGTCGGCCGGCAGGTGCTGCGACCATTCGGCGAGCAGTTGGGGGCGCCCGACGAGAACGGCGTGCCCGTCGACGACACCCTGGACGCCCAGGCCCTCGATGTTCGCGAAGTCCTCGACCTTGGCGGTGGAGTCCGCGGCGCGGGCGACGGCGCGGGCGATGGGGTGCTCGGAGGCCGCCTCCAGCGCCCCGGCCAGCCGGAGCACCTCGTCGCGATCCTGCCCCTCCGCGGTGAAGACGTCCTTGAGGGTCATCGTGCCCGACGTCACGGTGCCGGTCTTGTCCAGGACGACGGTGTCGATGCCGTGGGTCGACTCCAGTGCCTCGGGCCCCTTGATCAGGATGCCCAGCTGGGCGCCACGGCCGGTGCCGACCATCAGCGCGGTCGGCGTGGCGAGGCCCAGGGCGCAGGGGCAGGCGATGATGAGCACCGCCACGGCGGCTGTGAAGGCCGCGGCGGCTCCGGAACCGGTGCCGAGCCAGAAGCCCAGGGTGACCACGGACAGGGCGATCACGATCGGCACGAACACCGCGGAGATCCGGTCGGCCAGCCGCTGTACGGCGGCCTTGCCGTTCTGCGCGTCCTCCACCAGCCTGGCCATCTGGGCGAGCTGGGTGTCCGACCCGACCCGGGTGGCCCTGACCACGAGCCGTCCCCCGGCGTTCACGGTGGCGCCGACCACGGTGTCACCCGGCCGCACCTCAACGGGAACCGACTCACCGGTCAGCATGGAGGTGTCCACGGCCGAGGAACCCTCCTCGACCACGCCATCGGTCGCGATCTTCTCCCCCGGCCGTACCAGGAAGAGGTCTCCCACCTTGAGACTGTCGACGGGAACGAGTTCCCCGGAGGCCAGCGTGACCTCCTTGGCGCCCATCGACAGCAGCGCGCGGAGCGCGGCACCGGCGCGGCGCTTGGAACGGGCCTCGAAGTAGCGGCCCGCGAGGATGAAGGTGATCACTCCGGCGGCGGCCTCGAAGTAGATGTTCCCCGAGCCGTCGCCCCTGGAGAGGGTGAACTCGAAGCCGTGCCGCATGCCCGGCATCCCGGCCGTACCGAAGAACAGGGCCCAGAGGGACCAGGCGAATGCGGCGATCGTCCC
Source organism: Streptosporangium sp. NPDC002607 (assembly GCF_053592655.1). Classification (NCBI taxonomy): domain Bacteria; kingdom Bacillati; phylum Actinomycetota; class Actinomycetes; order Streptosporangiales; family Streptosporangiaceae; genus Streptosporangium; species Streptosporangium sp. NPDC002607. The sequence goes on along the minus strand of NZ_JBSFWD010000040.1, from coordinate 87,660 downwards.
CATCGAGACCAGCGTGTCCATGGTCGCGGCGCCGTGCCGCAGGTTGGTCCAGGCCGCCCGGTGGAAGGGCCAGCCGCCGTAGACCACGACGGGTCCCGCCAGGGCCAGGGAGAGCCACTGCCAGTTGTCGAACTGCAGCGCCGGGATCATCGCCATCGCGACGACCGGCACCGACAGCACGATGGAGATGATCAGGCGCTGCCTGAGCGGCGTGAGCACGTTCGGCTCGACCGGCTCCGCCATCCCCTCGGGGGACGGCGCGGCGGGCAGCTCGGCGGTGTATCCGGCCTTCTCGACCTCCGCGACCAGGTCCTCGGGGGTGACGTCACCGGGGTAGGCGACCTTCGCCTTCTCGGTGGCGTAGTTGACGGTCGCGGTCACCCCGTCCAGCTTGTTGAGCTTGCGCTCGATGCGTGCCGCGCAGGAGGCACAGGTCATGCCACCGATGGCGAACTCGATCTCGCCGCCGGCGGGCGGCCTACCGGTGGTCATGGACGTCATGTCCTCTCCTTGTGTCTCGTCTGTCGTCGTACTCGGCCGTGCGCCTCGTCGGGGGCTGGGCACCGGCCCGTTCGGGCGGTCGCCCCCGCCACGGGTGGGGGCGGACATGCTCTGCCCTCTCACCCTGGGAACACATAACCCCCTCGGGGTATTTCACGGCTACCGTCCGTGCTCGTGGGAGCCGTGACCGTCCCCGGCCGGCGCCGTGGCCCCACCGGCCTCGGGATCCGGGCTGGTGGCGGCGGTGAAGGCGGCGGTGCGCACGGTGCCGGCGTGCTTGAAGTCCAGGTAGAGCCCGTAGGTCCCCGCGCTCGGCACCTCGGCGTAGAAGGTGATGTCCGGGCCGGGTGCGGTGCGCCCGTCATCGGGCGCGCCGTCGGGGTGCACGTGCAGGTAGGCCAGGTCACCGTCACGGAGCGCGACCAGGTGACCGTACGCGGCCAGGTAGGGCTCCAGGTCGGTGACCGGTTTCCCGTCCTTGGAGATCGACAGCGTGAGCATGCTGGTACGGCCGGGCACCAGGTCGCCGGCCAGGGTGACGGTGTAGTCGCCCACCTTCGCGGTCTCCGCCGGGACGGCCGGCGGCTCGGGCCGGTAGTCACCCGCCACCGACAGGTCCATGCCGAGCGTCATGGCCTCCGCCCCCTCCGGGGCGAAGTCGGCGAACGCCCGGTACTCCCCGGCGGCGGGAAGCTCCAGCGGGACCGACCAGACCCCGCCCTTCTGGGTGGGGTGCAGGTGCTGGAAGCCGGTCAGGTCGCGGCGGACCACGATGAGGTGCAGCTTCTTGTCATGCTGGGTGGTGAACCCGGTGACCGGATGGCCGCCGGGACCGATCACCGAGAAGCGGAAGTCGGTCCGCTTGCCCGCCTTGACCTCGTCGGTCTCCGGCAGGAGCGTGTATCCCCCCTGGGAGACCTGGAGCCCGCCGGGAACGGCCGGTGCCCGCACCGCCCCCGGCCCCTCGTCGTGCCCCGCGCCCGCCCCGGCGGCATGGCCGGCGCCCGGCTCGGCACCGTGGCCCGCATCGCGAGTGGCCTCGGCCACCGCGCCTCCAACGGGCCCGACCACCCGGCCGACCCCCAGCGCGCCGCCGAACACCGCCGCCAGCCCGACCACGTACGCGCCCACCTTGATCGCGCCGTTCATCACTCCTCCTCAATACCCCTATGGGGTATCTATCGACTCCACCACAGTGCCACACCACCACCCTTTCCAGCAACCCCCTGGGGGTATACCTGGAGCTGGTCTCCAGAGCCCAGGATCGCCGATGCGCAGGTCGGTGACGGGTTTTACCGAAAATCGGCGGCGGGCAACCCTTCTCTCCGCTCAGGCGTATGGAGAGGTATGAGATCGGATGAACTGAGGTGATCGGCCGAGATGATGCTGGATTCTCAGCTTTCGTCGCCGCACGCGGCACGAGCCTGCTGAGGATCGCCCATCTCGCCTGCGACGCCACCGAGGACGCCGAGGACCTGCTGCAGACGGCCCTGGAGCGGGCGTACCGCAACTGGGGCCGGGTCCGGAGCGACAGCGATCCAGAACCCTACGTCCGCCGCATCATCGTGAACACCGCCATCAGCCGTGCCCGGCGCAGGGCGGTCCTGAGGATCATCCCGACCGGCACCCCGCCGGAACGGCCGTCGCGGGAGACCGACATCCCGCTCCGCCACGCGCTCATGGACGCGCTGCGCGAGCTGCCGCCCCGGCAGCGCGCGGTGGTCGTCCTGCGCTACTGGGAGGACCTCAGCGAGGCGCAGACCGCGGAGATCCTCGGTTGCTCGACGGGAACGGTCAAGAGCCAGGCGTCCAAGGCGCTCGCCAAGCTGCGGCCGGCGATCGGCGGGGAGCCGTTGGAGGAGGCGATCAGGAGTGCCCATGCTTGAACAGGAGATCCGCCAGATCATGGCGGACGAGACCGCGCGGCTGCGCGCGGCCCCCGGCCTGGCCGAGCGGGTGATCCGGTCCTCGCGGCGCAGGAGCGCCAGGCGGATCAGGATCACCGCCGTGGTCGCCGCGGCGGCCGTCGCGGGGATCGCGGCCCCCGTCCAGCTGGCGCTGAACCCGGCTCCCGCACCGCACGACCAGGTCGCGACCTCCGGGACGCCGGAGCCTGACACCGGCGACCGGAACGCGCCGCAGCCCCTGTTCACCGAACCCCCGATGCCCACGCCGACGCCCACGGCCACTCCACGCGTCTTCCGTACGCCCGTCGGCATCGGCACCGGGAACACCCTGGGGCGCGTCCACGTGGGATACATGACCGGCGGCCTGGTACGGAACGCCTGGGCGGTGAACCGAGGCGACGAGTACTCCACGACGTGGAGCTATCCGGACGACGGCGAGGGCTCCTACCGTGTCCAGATCTTCGTCTTCGAGGGTCTGGCCGCCGCACGCGCCGACGAGCAGTGGCAGAGCTACCGCGTTGCGAACAAGGGGAGACAGGTGCCCCTCGGCGATGGCCGGACCGGTTATGTCGTCGACCAGTGGGTCGGCGAGGACGGCGGGAAGGGGACCCCGAGCATCTTCCTGCAGGTGGGCGAGGAACGGGCGGTCGAGGTGATGATCAGTCCTGATTACGCGAAGGATCTCGGCGGCAGACGGGCGGTCGAGCGCGAGCTGACCGCGGTCGCCGCCGGTCTCACATCGGACGATTGAACCGGCGAGGGGACGGGCCCCGGACGGCGCGCTCCCCGGAGCCCTGGCGGTGCGCGCCGTCCGGGCTCCGGTACGGCACCGCCCCCTCGGCCGGACGGTCAGGGCGGCAGGCGACGGACGCGTTCTGAGGACGGGTCGTAGAGGGGTTCGGCGGCGACGGCGGCGCCCACCCAGGTGCCGGTCACGCCGACCTCGACGCGGTCACCCGGGGCGGTGCCCTCGGGCAGGTAGGCGTAGGCGATCGAGCGGTCGACCCGGTGGCCGTACCCGCCGCTGGTCACCCGCGAGGCGGGCAGGCCGCCGGAGCGGACCGGCTCGCCACCGAGACAGACCTGACGCGGGTCGTCCAGGACCAGGCAGAACAGGCTCCGCGCGGGCACCGGGGCCGTTGGACTCGCGGCCGAGGAGGCCGAGGAGGCCGGTGCGGGACCGTCGCCGGCGGGGCGGTAGGCGGCGTCCAGGGCGGCGCGGCCGAGGAAGTCCTTGTCCCCGGCGACCGCGAAGCCCAGGCCCGCCTCGTACGGGGTGGTCTCCGGGGTGACGTCCAGGCCCCAGACGCGGTAGCCCTTCTCCAGGCGCATCGAGTCGATCGCGCGGTACCCGGCCGGGCGCATGCCATGCGGCGTTCCCGCCTCCATGAGCGTGTCCCAGAGCGTCAGGCCGTACTCCGAGGGGCAGTACAGCTCCCAGCCGAACTCGCCCACGAACGTCACCCGCTGGGCCAGCACCGGGACTCCTCCGACACTGATCTCCCTGGCCCTCAGGTAGCCGAAGGTCAGGTCGTCGCCGGAGACGGAGCCGAGGATGTCGAGCGCTCGCGGGCCCCACAGGCAGTAGCAGGCATGGGCCGAGGTGACGTCACGGACGTCGAGTCCCCGGCCACGGAGCCAGGCGGCGTCGTGGACGCCGAAGGCGGTGCCGGTGACCAGCCGGAAGCGGTCGTCGGCCAGGCGGGTGACGGTCAGGTCGGCCTCGACGCCGCCGCGCGCGTTGAGGAGCTGGGTGTAGACGATCGAGCCCACCGGCCTGTCGAGCTGCCCGGCGCACGCCCGCTGCAGCCCTTCCAGTGCTCCTGCTCCCGCCACCTCCAGCTTGGCGAACGAGGTCTGGTCGAACAGGCCCGCGGCGTCGCGGGTGGTCAGGCACTCCTCTCGGACGGCCGGCGACCAGATCCGGCCGGCCCATCCGTCCGGGCGGAGGCCCCGGCCGTTCTCCCGGACATCCCGGCCGCCCCTCCGGAGGCCCTGGCCTTCCGAGCGGACATCCCCGTCGCCCAGGGGAGGGTCCCGGTCGGGCTCCGCGGCCGGGCGGGCGTTGGACTCGAACCAGTTCACCCGCTCCCAGCCGGCCTTCTCGCCGAACGCCGCCCCGAGCTCCGCGTGCCGGACCCAGGCGGGAGAGCGGCGGAGCGGCCGGGCGGCGGTCCGTTCCTCACCCGGGTAGACGATGTCGTAGTACTTCGAGTAGGAGTCCAGGGCCTTGGCGCGGCTCCACGCCGCGGAACGGGCGTGCAGCCCGAAGCGTCGCAGATCCATGCCGAACACGTCGTACTCGGGCGAGCCATCCACGATCCACTCGGCCATGACCTTGCCCACGCCGCCGGCCGCGGCCAGGCCGTGGACGCAGAAGCCCGCCGCCGCCCACAACCCGCGGACCGAGGTCTCGCCGAGAAGGAACTCCCCGTCGGGGGTGAACGCCTCGGGGCCGTGGACGACCTTCGTGATCTCGGTACCTGCCAGGGCGGGTACCCGCCGCACCGCAGACTCCCACGATTCCTGGAATTTCGGCATATCAGGGGGAAAGACGGTCCGAGGCTCCTCAAGCGGGGCAGTCGTGGACCAGATCTCCGGGTTTCGGATATACCCACCGACCAGAATCCCGCCATTTTCTTCCCGGAAATAGACAATGTTGTCCGGATCCCGCACCGTGGGCGTGGAGGAAGGAACCCCGAAAGGCTCGGTGACCACATATTGGTGTTTGATCGGCACAACCGGAATGTCCACCCCGGCCAGCCGCCCGACCCGCCCGCTGGCCGCACCCGCCGCGACGACCACGGTCTCCGTCTGAACCGACCACTCCTCGAAGTCCTCGGCTCCCTCGGTGCCCGAAGCGAGCCGTACGCCGGTGATCGCCCCGCCCGCCACGTCGAGCCCCACCGCGCGAGTCCCGGTGAGGATCCGCACGCCCAGCTTCCGCGCCCCGGCCGCCAGCGCCCTGGCCAGCAGCGCCGGATCCAGCCAGCCGTCCCCGGGCAGCCAGAGCGCGGCCCGCACGTCGTCGGTGTACAGCAGCGGGGACATCTCCCCGGCCTCGGCGCCGGAGAGCACCTCAAGACCCAGCCCGTAGGTCTCCCCGGCCCCGGCCAGGCGCAGGGACTCCTCCACCCGCTCGGGCGTGGTCGCCAGGCGGAGTCCACCGACCCCGTGCCACCCCGGGTCCAGGCCGGTGAGCTCGGCCAGCTCGGGATAGAGACCGGCCGAATACATAATCATCTTGGTCTGGGTGACCGTGGAGCGGAGCTGGCCCACGAACCCGGCCGAATGCCAGGTGGTCCCCTCGGTGAGTTCGTGTCGCTCGACGAGTATCACCTCGGTCCAGCCGAGCCTTGCCAGATGATAGGCCACGCTGCACCCGGCCACCCCGCCACCGATCACGACGGCCCGTGCAGAGCCGGGAAGTTTCAAAGTCCGCAACCCCTCTGTAACACCTCGTCCGCAGAATCGGATCAATGGTCTGAAGGTAGGCCAAAGGAGAGCGGCATGCCAGATCCTCTAGGGGACGTCCGTAAATGGGCCGGACAGCCCGTGACCGAGACGCCGATCAAGGGCGGGCTCAGCCATCGGATCGCCAGGCTCGACGCCGCCGACGGACAGCGCTGGCTGCTGCGGGTGCTCGATCCCCGGGTGTCGGCCGCCGGCCTGGGCATACCGCTCGACGAGGAGATCGCCAACACCGTCCACGCGGCGGACGCGGGGGTAGGTCCCAAGGTGCTGCACCGGCTGCCCGGCGCGCTGGTGCTGGAGTACCTCGACGGCGTCACCCTGGACGCGCACACCGTGCGGACACTTCCCGGCCCCATCGCGGCGGCCTGCCGCCGGCTGCACGCCGGGCCCCGGTTCGTCAACGACTTCTCCATCTTCCGCAAGCTCGACGAGTTCCTCGCCCTATGCCGTACCCACGAACTGGGCACACCCGACGGCTACCAGGACCGTCTTGCCACGGTGACGGAGATCGAGCGGGCGCTGGCCGCCGACCCGCTGCCCAAGGTGCCGTGCCACAACGACCTGCTGCCGGAGAACTTCATCCGCTGCGGCGCCGAGGTCAGGATCGTCGACTACCAGCTCTCCGGGAACAACGACCCCGCCTTCGAGCTGGGCGACATCGCCGCCGAGGCGGACTACGACCCGGACCTGACCACCCGGCTGGCCCGCGCCTACTTCGGCACCGACGACCGGCGGCTCACCTCCAGGGTCCGGCTCAACCTGATCATGTCCAACCTGACCTGGACGCTCTGGTTCGCCGTGCACCACGGGCTGCTGAAGGAGCGGGCCGCCGACGCCGACTTCGACTACGAGGCCGAGGCGGCCGACAAGTTCTCACAGGCCGTACGAGATCTGGACGACCCGGAGTTCGGGCGGCTCGTCGATGACGTCCGGGGCGCGAGCACCGGATTCCCACCCCCCGCACCACCACGCTAGGAGGCTTGCGTGACCAAGCCAACGTCGGTCGACGAGGACGCGAGGCGACTCGCCGAACTCGGTTACAAACAGGAGCTCTCCAGAACCTGGAGCGGTTTCTCGAACTTCGCCATCTCCTTCTCGATCATCTCCATCCTGGCCGGTTGCTTCACCACGTTCGGCCAGGCCTGGAACAACGGCGGCCCCATCGCGATCTCATGGGGGTGGCCGCTGATCTCGATCTTCATCCTGATCATCGGGCTCTGCATGTCAGAGCTGGTGTCGGCCTACCCGACCGCCGGCGGCATCTACTGGTGGGCCGCGAAGATGGGCAAGCCCATCCACGGCTGGTTCACCGGCTGGTTCAACCTCATCGGCCTGATCGCCGTGACGGCCTCGGTCGACTACGGCTGCGCGACCTTCCTGAACATCACCCTCAACCGGTTCTTCCCCGGCTGGAATCCCACCCTGACCAACGCGTTCATCCTGTTCGCGATCGTCCTGGTGCTGCACGCGCTGATCAACATCTTCAGCCACCGGCTGATCTCGCTGCTGCAGAACGTCTCGGTGTGGTGGCACGTGTTCGGCGCGGCGGTGATCGTGCTGATCCTGATCTTCGGTCCCGACTCGCACCAGTCGATGTCGTTCGTCTTCACCGAGACGATCAACAACTCCGGCTTCTCCGACTCGTCCTACTGGTTCTACGTGCTGCCCCTCGGATTCCTGCTGACCCAGTACACGATCACCGGGTTCGACGCGTGCGCGCACGTGTCCGAGGAGACCCAGGGCGCCTCCACCGCCGCCGCCAGGGGACTGTGGCAGTCGATCTTCTACTCGGCGATCGGCGGCTGGATCCTGCTGCTGGCCTTCCTGTTCGCGGCCACCGACGTGAACGCGGTCAACGAGGCGGGTGGCTTCGTCGGCGCCATCTTCGACAGCGCGCTCCCCGGCAACCTGGCCACGGCGATCTTCGCGATCTCCACCATCGGCCAGTTCTTCTGCGGGATGAGCTGCGTGACCTCGATGTCCCGGATGACCTACGCGTTCTCCCGCGACGGCGCCGTCCCCGGCTGGCGCCTGTGGTCGAAGGTGGACGGCAACCGGACCCCGGTCAACGCGATCATCTTCGGCTGCGCGGCCGCGCTGGTCCTCACCCTGCCCGCGCTGTACGAGGCCCCCGACGGGTTGCCGCTGGCCTTCTACGCGGTCGTCTCGGTGGCGGTCATCGGCCTCTACATCGCCTTCGCGATCCCGATCTGGCTCCGGCTGCGGATGGGCGACCGGTTCGAGCCGGGTCCCTGGACGCTGGGATCGAAGTACCGGGTCATGTGCTGGATCGCCATCGTCGAGATCGTCATCGTCTCGATCTACTTCGTCATGCCACTGGTCCCGAAGGCCGTGCCGTTCAACGACGGCTTCACACCGGCCGCGGTGAACTACGCGCCGATCGTGGTCGGCGTGATGGTGCTGGGCGTGGGCCTGTGGTGGGCGCTGTCGGCCAGGCACTGGTTCACCGGCCCGCGCCGCACGATCGACGAGCTCGACCCGATCGGTCCGGTCGACCCGGTCGGCAAGGAGCCGATCGGCTGACCGGCCCCGGCCGGCTTCCCCAGACCCGTGCCGGTCACCGCCCGAGGATCGGCCGGCGCGAATCCGGGTCACCCCGGAAGGCCGGGAAACCGGTCAGCTCGCCTCGAACGCCTTCGCCACCGCGGCCCGGACCTGCTCCATGGCCGCGGTGGCGGGGGCCTCCCGCCGCATCGAGGTCATGTCGACCTCGGGCATGCCGCAGGCCACCGCCCAGCCCCACGGGCTCAGGTCGCCGTCGACGTTGAGGGCGAACCCGTGGCTGGTGACGCCCCGGCTCTGCCGCATGCCGATCGAGACGATCTTGCGTCCCGTCTCGACGGTCCACACGCCGGTCAGCAACTCCGAACCCGGCGGGGTATCGCGGCGCTCGGCCGCGACTCCCAGCGCGCCGAGCGCTGCGACGAGCCTCAGCTCGACCTCCCGGACGTAGTCGACGATCCCCTCGTCCTCGCCGAGCTTGACGATCAGGTACCCGACCAGCTGGCCGGGGCCGTGGTAGGTGAGCTGGCCGCCGCGACCCGTGCTCACGACCGGGATGCCGTGAGCCGGATCGGGCAGGTGCTGCTCAAGGGTTCGCCTGCCCGCGGTGTACACCTGCGGGTGGCTGAGCAGCCAGAGCGTGTCGGGGCGCTCGTCGCGTTGCCGCTGACCGACCAGGTCGGTCATCCGCTCCATCGCCTTCTCGTAGTCGACCAGGTCGTCCTGGACCAGGGTCAGGGGGCGTTGCCTCATGCCCCCAGCTTATTTTCAGTAGCGAGCCTCCGGCGCCTTGGGTATGAAGATCCACATGAGCACGTAGACGACCCAGAGCGGCCCGGGAATGAGTGAGAGCAGCAGCCACAGCACCCGGACGAGGGTGGGCGGCAGGTTGAGACTGTCCGCGATCCCGCCGCAGACTCCGGCGATTATCTTGTGGTTTCTCGAACGGTACACGGCGTCTTCTCCCCGAATCGGTGTTCTTCGCCCGGTCAAACGAACGGCCGGGACCGCCACGTTCCCGAGGCACCCCTGAGAAAACCCTGACAGGGTCGAACTTGATAACTTTTCTTGTCAGTCAGCGTCGATACATCCCTAGGCGAACGCGGTTGATACCGGTACGTTCCGCCATGTACCTATAGGGAGTCTCCCTCCGTTCCACCCCCTAGGAGCGTTATGCGCCTGAGGTTACGACGCAGCATGGTCCAGACCGCCACCCTGGTCACGGCCATCGCTCTCCCCCTCGCCTTCACCGCACCGGCGAGTGCCACCATCGCGGCCCCCAGTGTCCCGGACATCCTCGCCAACGCGTTCGCGACACAGATCAAGGGCAGCAACGTCAAGAAACACCTGGACAAGTTCCAGCAGATCGCGACCGCCAACGGCGGCAACCGGGCGGCGGGCACGTCCGGCTACGACGCCTCCCTGGCCTACGTGCAGGACAAGCTGAACAAGGCCGGATACAAGACCTCCACGACCGACGTCGAGTTCCCGATCAACTGGGAGGAGTTCAGCCCGTCGGTCCTGCAGAAGACGGCCCCCGAGGCGAAGACCTACGCCAACCCGGCCGACTTCGTGACGGTGATCTCCTCCAGCCCTGGCGACGTCACCGCCCAGATCCAGGTCGTCGACGCGGTCATCCCGCCGGGACCGACCCCGAGCACCTCGACCGCGGGTTGCGAGACCGCTGACTTCGCCGGGTTCGTCCCCGGCCGGATCGCCCTGCTCCAGCGCGGCACCTGCCCGTTCGTCGACAAGGCCACCAACGCCAAGGCGGCCGGCGCGGCCGGTGTGATCTTCTTCAACGAGGGCCAGCCCGGCCGTACCGACCCGCTCCTCTTCGACATCGTCGAGTGGCGCTTCGGCTTCCCCATCGTGATGGCGAGCACGGCCGTCGGCCTGGACCTGGCCGCCAGCCCGAACACCACGGTCCGCCTGAAGGTGGACGCCAAGACCACGGTCGGCCGTACCAAGAACCTGATCGCCGACTCCCGCTGGGGCAAGTCCGGCGAGATCGTGGCGGTCGGCGCGCACCTGGACAGCGTTCCCGAGGGCGCCGGCATCAACGACAACGGCTCCGGCAGCGCCGCCGTCCTGGAGACCGCGCTGAAGCTGGCCAAGGTGCCGACCAAGTACAAGCTCCGCTTCGCCTGGTGGGGTGCCGAGGAACTGGGCCTGCTCGGCTCCGAGCAGTACGTCGCGGACCTGTCCCAGGCCGAACGGGACAAGATCAGGCTCTACCTGAACTTCGACATGATCGCCTCGCCGAACGGCGGCACCTTCCTGTACGACGGTGACGACTCCGACGCCGAGGGCGCCCCTGCCGGTCCGGCGGGGTCGGCCGAGATCGAGAAGCGCCTGGAGAGGTTCTACGGCAAGCGCGGCCTGCCCTTCGAGGGCACCGACTTCACCGGCCGCTCCGACTACGGTGCCTTCATCGCCAACGACATCCCGGCCGGAGGCATCTTCAGCGGCGCCGAGGGCGTCAAGACCGCCGAGCAGGCCGCCAAGTTCGGCGGGACCGCCGGTGTCGCCTACGACCCCTGCTACCACGCCGCCTGCGACGGCATCGGCAACATCGACGCCGCCGCGCTCGACCGCAACTCCAAGGCCGTCGGCTACGCCACCGCGTTCTTCGCCTACGACCTGACGGGCATCCCCGACCGCAACGCCGCGACGCTCGCCAGGACCGCGGCGCAGACCGCGACGGCTCCTGAGGGCGCGGCCCGCTAACGACAAAGTCCAGCAAAGCGCACCACCACGCTATACGGCGCGCACCCACCACGGGTGCGCGCCGCTCGGGGGACCCCCACACCCTCAAACCCGAGGAGCATGATGCGCAGTCTGTGGACCATGGGCATGGCGGCGATCCTGGCCATCCCTCTGGCATTCACTGCACCATCGGCGTCGGCCGCCGTCCCACCGGACATCTCGCTGACCGCCGTGAAGGCACACCTCACCCAACTCCAGTCCATCGCCACCGCCAACGGCGGCAACCGCGCGCACGGCCGCCCCGGCTATCTGGCCTCGGCCAACTACGTCAAGGGCCTGCTGGACGGCGCGGGGTTCACCACCACCCTGCAGTCGTTCACCTACGGCGGCGCGACCGGCTACAACGTCATCGCCGACTGGCCCGGAGGCGACCCGAACGACATCCTCATGGTCGGCGCCCACCTCGACAGCGTGACCGCGGGCCCCGGTATCAATGACAACGGCTCGGGCAGTGCCGCCATCCTGGAGACCGCCCTGGAGGTCTCCCGCCAGTCGCTGGCTCCCACCAAGCATCTGCGCTTCGCCTGGTGGGGCGCGGAAGAGCTGGGTCTGCGCGGCTCGCAGGCCTACGTGAACAGCCTCTCGTCCACCGAGCGGGCCAAGATCAAGGGCTACTACAACTTCGACATGGTCGGCTCGCCCAACGCCGGCTACTTCATCTACGACGGCGACAACTCCGACGGCGTCGGCTCGGGCCCCGGCCCGGCGGGCTCGGCGCAGCTGGAGGCGACGCTCCAGGCGTACTTCACCTCGATCGGCGTGGCCACCCGGGGCACCGACTTCGACGGCCGCTCCGACTACGGGCCCTTCATCGCCGTCGGCATCCCGGCCGGAGGCACCTTCACCGGCGCCGAGGGCGTCAAGACCAGCGCCCAGGCCACCCTCTGGGGCGGTACGGCGGGCCAGGCGTTCGATCCCTGCTATCACCGGGCCTGCGACACCACGGCCAACATCAGCGACACCGCACTGAACCGCAACGCCGACGCCATCGCCTACGCGGTGTGGACCACCGCCACCGCCACGCCGCCGACGGTCGTCTGGCAGGACACCTTCGAGACCTCGACCGGCTGGACGACCAACCCCTCGGGTACCGACACCGCCACCTCGGGCCAGTGGGAGCGCGGTGTCCCGCAGGCCACCACCTCCAGCGGCGCCAAGCAGCTCGGCACCACGGTCAGCGGCACCAACGACCTGGTCACCGGCAGGCTCGCGGGCACCGCGGCGGGCGACTACGACATCGACGGAGGAGTCACCAGCGTCCAGTCACCGGCCGTCACCCTGCCGTCGACGGGAACGCTCAAGCTGGCGTTCTCCTGGTACCTGGCGCACGGTTCCAACTCCTCCACCGCCGACTTCCTGCGGGTGAAGGTCGTCGGCTCCACCACCACCCAGGTGTTCCAGCAGCTCGGCGCGGCCGCCAACCGCAACGGCGCCTGGGGCGCGGCCGACGTCGACATCTCCGCCTTCGCCGGGCAGAGCGTCCGGATCCTCGTCGAGGCCGCCGACGCCTCGACTGCCTCCCTGGTCGAGGCGGGGGTGGACGACGTCAAGATAACCCGGCAGTAGGCCGGAGCAAGGTCAGAAGGCCGGGCGGTCGCAGACCTCGACCGCCCGGCCTCACCGTCCGCCACCCGTCTCCACGGGCGGCCGGCTCAGCCTCGCTCCCGGATGCCCGCCGATGACCGGGTGCCCCGCGCGGGCACCGTGCACATGCCGGACGGGAGCGTGGCCCGAACGCGACGAACGCTCATCCGCCGAGTTCGCCGCGGAGGCTCAGCGGGCGCATGTCGGTCCACTCGGTCTGGATGTGGGCCAGGCAGTCCTTCTTGGAACCGGTCTTTCCCACCTCGCGCCAGCCGTTGGGAATCGCCCGGCCGACGGCCCAGATGGAGTACTGCTCCTCATGGTTCACCACAACGGTGTAGAGGTCGGTGGTCATCGGGTGGCCCTTTCTTCCTTGACGAGCCGGCGGTCGGCCAGCTCCTGGAGTACGTCCTTGTCGGTGATGATCTTCGCGTCGGGAATGACGTCCGGCAGGTCGTCTTCGAGAAGGCGGACCGGCCGGTAGCGGTAGGCGGCGAGACCGAGCAGCATCGTGCAGACGCCGGCGGTGATCATGAGAAGTGCGATGCCTCGCCCCGGGCTGGTCGCGAGCGGCTCGAAGACGTGCTCCGCGAGCGGCCCGGACAACAGGAATCCGGCGGGCACCATCATCCAGCTGAGCATGAGAGTGGTCGCGATCACCCGGCCCTGAAGTTCGAGCCCGACCTTGGCCTGGACGATGGAGAGCCAGTGCGTGTTGAGCACGGCGGTGGCCAGGCCTATGCCGAACAGGCCGATAGCCGGGAAGACCGGGTGCGGCCAGAGCCCCATGACGACCATCGACAGGCCGATCAGGACGAAGCTCCCGAGGATGCCCGTGGTACGACGGGGCAGGCCGCCTGTCACGGCCATGAGAGCGCTGCCCACCAGCAGCCCGACACCGCTCGCGGCGAGGATCATGCCGAGCACGGAAGGGTCGCCCAGCGACAGCGCGAGGGGGGTCGCCAGCAACTCGACCATCCCCATCATGAAGTTCAGCACGATGGTGAAGCCGATGATGGCCACCAGGCCGTGCCGCCGCGAGATGTAACGCCAGCCGCCGATGAGCTCCTTGCCGAACGGCTCCTCCTTCCTGACGAAGAGCGTGTCGGGGAAACGGACGGTGAGATTGATCGTGACCGCGAACAGGAACGAGACCAGGTCGATGAGCAGGACGCCCTGCAATCCGATGGCGGCGGCGAGCGCGCCCCCCAGCAGGGGAGCCAGGGTCGTGCCGACGGCGCTGCCGAGCTGGGTGATGCCGTTCGCCCTCCCGTAGTACCGCTTGGGCACGAGCTGGGTGACGGCGGCCAGGTAGGCCGGTTGCTGGAACGCGTTGGCGCAGGCGCTGATGGTGACGGCGGTGAAGATGTGCCAGAGCTCAAGGTGGCCGAACATGAAGAGGGCACCGAGGCCGAGGGTCCCCGTGGCGGCGAAGGTGTCGGCGAAGATCATGATCTTTCGCCGGTCCCAACGGTCCGCCAGCGTTCCGGCGACCGGTGCCAGCACGACGGCGGGCAGCAGGGCCAGGACCGTGGTGAGCGCGAACAGTGAGATCGACCCGGACCGCTGGTAGACCCACAGGCCCATGGCGAACGTGGTCAGACCTGTGCCGACGACCGAGACGAGCTGCCCCGCCGCGACGAGGGAGAACGTCCGCAGGCTCGGCTGCGAGGTCCGCGTCGGCGGGGTTCCGGCTGCCACCTCCCCGGCCCGGTCGTGCTCCGTGTGAGCATCCCGGGCCTGTTCGTTCCCGCTCCGGCCGACGGGCCGCCGCCCATGGTAGGAGGTGATGATGTCCATGAGCTCGGCTGCCTGGTGTTTCTGGAAGTAGTGACCCGCCCCCTCGATGAGCTCCAGGGACACCGAGTCCGAGAACTCCTCCCACTCCCTGAACCGTTCCTGGTACAGCTCGGTGGCCCGGTCGGCGGTTCCGATCACGGAGACGATCGGCGCCGCGAGCTTGCGGGCCCCGCCGTCCCGGTACCGGGCGGTGTAGTAGTCCTCACCGTTCTCGACGTCCCTGAAGAACACCCGCATCAGGAACGCCTGTTCCTCGTCGGTGAGGGCGTCGGTGAAGAATCCCATGGCGCGCAGGAACTCCAGCTGGGCGCGCTTGGAGGTACGGCGCTCCGTCGGGAACATCCTGTGCAGCAGGTCGGCCAGCCTTCCCGGCAGGCGTGGCACCGGGAAATGGCCGCCGATGAAGATCCGGGCGAAGTCGATCCCCTCGGCCTCCAGCCGCTCGGCCAGCGCGACGGTCATCGCGCCCCCCATGCAGTGCCCGTAGAGGACGAGCGGGCCGGTGATCCGCTCCTTGATCTCCTCGACGCAGCGGCTCAGGAGCTCGTCCATCGGGAGCATCGGTTCGTCCGGCCGGTTGACGTCGTGGCCTGGAGGTTCCAGCGCGTACAGGGAGACGCCGGCCGGGACGGCGGCGGCGGCGAGCGACTGGTAGGTGATGGCACCCGCGCCGGCGAACGGCAGGCAGACGAGCGTCAGGAGGGAGTCGTCCCCCTTGGGACGGGGTGGCGTCAGCTCGTGGAAGAGCCTCGTGCTCCGCCCTCCGCTCTCCGGCGTGCTCCGCCCTCCGGCGTGCTCGGCGAACGAGCGGACGGTCGGGTTCTTGAAAAGGTCCAGCACACCGGCGGAAAGGCCGTTCCCCCTGACGGCACGCACGGCTTTGAACGAGTCGCCGCCCAGGTCGAAGAAGTTGTCGTCGATCCCGAGACGTTCCACGCCCAGTACCTGCGCCCACTGCGTGGCCAGAGTCATCTCCAGCGGGGTCCTCGGCGCGACGTAGCCACTGTCGTCGAAGGAGCGGTTACGGTCGGGAGCGGGCAGGGCCCGCCGGTTCACCTTGCCGTTCGGAGTGAGCGGGAAGTCCTCCATCGTCACGAACGCCGTGGGCACCATGTAGTCGGGCAGGTTCCTGCGCAGGTAAGTCCGCCATTCACCGGCATCGACCGGCTCCTGTCCGGGGTGCGGCCGCAGATAGGCGACGATCTCCTTGGCGCCGTCCTCCTCGCGGATGACCACCACCGCGTCGAGCACCGCGGGATGCGCCAGCAGTTGGGTTTCGATCTCGCCCAGCTCGATCCGGAAGCCGCGTACCTTCACCTGCGCGTCATTGCGCCCGGCGAACTCGACGGTGCCGTCCGGCCGGAACCGGCCGAGGTCCCCGCTGCGGTAGAGCCGCGCCCCCGGAACGGGCCCGTAGGGATCGGGCACGAACCGGTCGGCGGTGACGTCGGGCTGTCCGAGATAGCCCCGGGCCACTCCCAGGCCGCCGATGTGAATCTCGCCGACGGCGCCGACGGGAAGGAGCCGCATCGCGCTGTCGAGCACGTAGACCTGGGTGTTCGCGATCGGGGGGCCGATCGTGATGGGACCGCCGTCCTTGTGGACCCGCGCCCCGGTCGAGTAGATCGTCGTTTCCGTCGGGCCGTACATGTTCCACAGCTCGCCGGTCCGGTCGAGCAGGTCGGCGGCCAGCGCGGCGGGCAGCGCATCCCCTCCGGTCACGGCCTTGAGCCCGGGTATCCCCTGCCACCCCGACGACACCAGCAGGTGCCAGGTGGCGGGCGTGACCTGCAGGAACGTCGCGTTCTCGGCGGCCATCAGGGCGGCCAGGCTCGTCGCGTCATATGCCTGGTCGCGGGTCGCGATCACCACCCGGGCTCCGACGCAGAGCGGGAGGAACATGTCCAGGACCGAGATGTCGAAGGCGAAGGTCGCCACGGCCACGAGCGTGTCCGACGGTTTCAGCCCCGGCGCGCGCCCCACGGAGTACAGGAGGTTGACGGCCGCCGAGTGCGGGACGGCCACGCCCTTGGGGCGGCCGGTCGATCCCGAGGTGTAGATGATGTAGGCGAGGCTTGAGGCGGGAGCCGGCACCTCGGGTCTGTCGGCGCTCTCCTGCTCGGTGTCGGCGCCCAGCAGCACCGTCTGCCCGTCGTAGTCGCCGTAGTCGTCCAGGAGCCCCTCCTGGGTGATCAGGACAGCGGCCCCGGAGTGCTCCAGCATGTACGTCCGGCGGTCGCGCGGGTACATCGGGTCGAGCGGTACGTACGCCCCGCCGGCCTTGAGCACGGCCAGCAGTGCCACCATCATCGTCTGCGAGCGTTCGACGGCCACCCCCACCAGCACGTCGGGGCCGACGCCGAGCGAGCGGAGACGGTGGGCCAGCCGGTTCGCCCGCCGGTCGAGCTGGCGATAGGTCAGCGAGAGCCCGTCGAAGGTGATCGCGATCGCCTCGGGGGTGCGGTCCGCCTGCCGCTCGACCAGTTCGTGGATACGGCAGGTGGGTACCTGGTCATCCGCCGAGACGTTCCACTCGACGAGCTGTTCGTGGCGCTCGGCGGGGGTCAGGAACTCGACGTCGGCGAGCCGGATCGAGGGATCCGCGGCGAACGCCTCCAGCAGCGTCTCGAAGTGGCCGAGCATGCGCTCGACGGTGCGCTCCTCGAAAAGGTCGGTGTTGTACTTCAGGTGGCAGTCGAGCCCGCCGTCCACCTCGTAGACGTAGAGCCCCAGGTCGACCTGGGAGGCATTCGCGTTGACATCCGGCCTGCGGACCCGCAGCCCGTCCATCAGCACCTCGTCCGAGGGCAGGTTCATCAGGTTGAACATGACCTGGAAGAGGGGGTTCCTACTGGGGTCCCTGGGCAGGTTGAGCGCGTCGACCAGCCGCTCGAACGGGACGTCCTGGCGCGCGTACGCGTTCAGGGCCGTCTCTCGGATCTGCGGCAGGAGGTCACCGAACGACATCTGGCCGTCGAGCCGGGTACGCAGTACGAGCGTGTTCAGGAAACACCCGATCAGTTCCTCATGCTCGGATCGGGTGCGCCCGGCCACCGGCGAGCCGACACAGATGTCGGACTGCCCGGTGTAGCGGTACAGGAGCGTCTGCAGCGCGCCGAGCAGCGTCATGTAGAGGGTCAGCCCGTGCTCCCTGCTGAGCCCGCGCAGCCGGTCCGCCAGATCCACCGGAAGCAACCGGGTGGAGACCGCGCCGTCGAAGGTCTGCAGCGGCGGCCGGGGTTTGTCCGTCGGCAGTTCCAGGGCCGGCGGCGCGCCCGCCAGCTGCCGCCTCCAGTAGGCCAGATCGGGTTCCAGGACCTCGCTCACCCGTTCGCGCTGCCACAGCGTGTAGTCGCCGTAGCTCAGGGGCAGGTCGCCCAGCGGCGATTCGCGGTTCGCGGCGAACGCGTTGTAGAGGACGCCCAGTTCCCTGGCCATGATCCCCATCGACCACCCGTCGGAGACGATGTGGTGCATGTTCAGGGACAGGACGTGGTGCGTCGGTCCCAGCCGCAGCAGGGTGGGCAGGAACACGGGCCCCTCCGCCAGGTCGAACCGGGTCCGCGCCAGCTCGGACGCGACCCGTTCGGCGGCCGTCATATCGGGAACCTCGATCACCGGCAGCTCGACCGGGCCGGGCGCGGCGACCATCTGGACCGGTTCCCCGCCGGACGCCGGGAAGGTCGTGCGAAGCGCCTCGTGCCGGTGGACGATCTCCTGTACGGCCGCGTGCAGGGCGCGCTCGTTCAGCTCGCCCTCCAGCTCCAGCGGCACGGCGATCGTGTACGCGCGCTGGTCGGGGTACATCTGGTCCATGAACCAGATGCGCCGCTGCGCGTAGGAGAGCGGTAGGGGGCCGTCGTCCGGTTCCCTCGCCGGTTCCTCCGGAGCCTCGCCCAGAGGTTCTCCGGAGGCACCCTCGGGACGCTCCCCGGTGACGGTCCCGGACTGCGGGAGCGTCGCGGCCAGACGGGCCACGGTGGGGTGCTCGAACACGGCCTCGATCGGGATCTCCACACCGAGGACCGAGCGGAGTCTGGCCACGAGCTGGGTGGCCAGCAGCGAGTGACCGCCCAGTTCGAAGAAGTCGTCGTGGTCCCCGATGGGAGTGATGCCGAGGATTTCCTCCCACACCGCGGCGATGCGGGCCCGCGTCGCGTCACCGGGTGCGAGTTCCGGCGAGGAGAGGGGGGAGCCGGGAGAAAGGCCGTCGACGGCCTCCTCCGCCGGCTGGGCGGGCATGCCCCGCCCCTGGACCCAGTGCCTTTTCCGCTCGAACGGGTAGGTGGGCAGGGGCACGCGCGGCCCGCCCTCGGGAAAGCGGGCCCAGTCGACCGGCACGCCGGCGAGCCAGAGCCGGCCCACCCCGTCGAGCATGTGGGCGAGGTCGTCCGTGTCGTCGGCCGGATGCCGCATCAGCGTGACGACGGCGTTCGCCGGGGTCTCCGGTCCGCCCTCCTCCCGCCGGTCCGGCCGGCCGCCGTCCTTGTTCCGCAGGAACGTGGCGAGCGTACGGCCGGGTCCCACCTCGGCGACGGCGTGGCCCTCCTCCAGCAGGATCCGGGCGCAGTCGCCGAACCGCACGGTCTCCCGCAGGTGCCGTGCCCAGAAGGCCGGGTCGGTCGCCTCCTCGGCGGTGACCCACGAGCCGGTGACGTTCGACAGGTAGGGGAGCCGGGGCGGCTGGAGGGACGCCCGGCCCACCTCGGCGGCGAAGGCGTCCAGGACGGGGTCCAGCATCGAGGAGTGGAACGCGTGGGAGGTCCGCAGTTGCCGGCAGGTGACGCCGCGCCGCAGCAGCCGCTCCTCGACCGCTGCGACGGCCGGACGCGGGCCCGCCACCACGCAGAGCGCGGGCCCGTTGACCGCGGCCAGCGACAGTTCCTCGTCCAGCAGCCAGCGCACCTCCGTCTCGGGCAGGGGCACGGCGAGCATGGCTCCCGAGGGGAGGTCCTGGACCAGGCGGCCCCTCGCGCTGACCAGTCTCAGCGCGTCCTCGACGGAGAAGACCCCGGACAGGCAGGCGGCGACATATTCGCCGATGCTGTGTCCCGCCATGGCGCCGGGCCGCACCCCCCACTCCATCAGGTGGCGGGCGAGGGCGTACTCGGTGACGAACAGGGCGGGCTGGGTCAGCCAGGTCTGCTGCAGCGTCGAGCCGTCACCGGCGTAGAGGACGTCGCGCAGGTCCAGGCCGAGGTGCGGACGCAGGAACTCCGAGCAGAGGTCGACGGTCGCACGGAACACGCCCTCCCGCCGGTACAGGCCCGCGCCCATGGCCGGGTACTGGGATCCCTGCCCCGGGAAGACGAATGCCACGCCACGCTCTCGCCGGGCCGTTCCCGAACGGAGCCGCTGCGGGTCCTTCGCGGTCAGGATCTCGGCGGCGGCCTTGCGGTCGGCGGAGACGAGCGTCCGCCGGTGGTCCAGCTCGCGCCGTCCCAGCCGCAGCGTCGTGGCCGCGCTCGCGAGGCTCACCTCGGGGTGGTCGCGCAGGTGGTCGCCGAGCCGTTCGGTCACGGCGTCGAGAGCGGAGGGCGTCCTGGCGGACAGGACGAGAAGCTCCGGGTCGCCGGCGGTGTCCCTGGGCGGGATCCGCGGCGCCTCCTCAAGGATGACGTGGGCGTTCGTGCCTCCCATTCCGAACGAGCTGACCGCGGCCCGGCGGGGGCCGTCACCGGTGGGCCAGGCACGCGATTCGGTGTTGACGTAGAAGCGCGTGCCACCGAAGTCGATTTTGGGGTTGGGCGCGCTGAAGTTGAGGCTCGCGGGCAGTGTGCCGTCCTTGAGCGCCATGACCGTCTTGATCAGTCCCGCGACGCCGGCGGCCGCGTCGGTGTGGCCGATGTTGGACTTCACCGAGCCGAGGGCGCAGGGCCGCGAGGTGTCCTTCTCCTCGCGCCCGTAGGCCTGGGCCAGTGCGGCGACCTCGATCGGGTCGCCGAGCGGCGTCGCCGTGCCGTGCGTCTCGATGTAGTCGATCGTTCCCGGGGAGACGCCGGCCACGGCCAGCGCCCGCTCGATCACCTCCGCCTGACCGTCGACGGCTGGGGCGACGTAGCCCACCTTGCGCGCGCCGTCGTTGTTCACCGCGGAGCCGCGGATGACCGCGTGGATGACGTCGCCGTCGGCGATCGCGTCCTCAAGCCGCTTGAGCGCCACCACCCCGACGCCGCTGGAGCCCAACGTGCCCTGCGCGTCCACGTCGAACGGACGGCAGTGGCCGTCCGGGGACTCGATGCCGCCCACCTGGTAGAGGTATCCGCGGCGCTGCGCCGCTTCGACCCTCGCCCCGCCGGCCAGCGCGATGTCGCACTCGCCCGACAGCAGGCTCGCTCCCGCGAGGTGGATCGCCACCAGCGAGGTCGAGCAGGCCGTGTTCACACTGATGCTCGGACCGCGCAGGTTGAACTTGTAGGAGACACGGGTGGGCAGGAAGTCCTTGTCGGTGCTGAGCGTCAGCTGATACTCACCGACCGCGCGGACGATCTCGGGAGCGTGGAGGAGGTTGTCGGTCAGGTAGGTGCTCCGCCCGGACCCGGCGAACACCCCGATCTGCCCGGAATACCGGTGCGGGTCGTAGCCCGCGTACTCCAGCGCCTCCCAGGAGCATTCCAGGAACAGGCGGTGCTGCGGGTCGAGGATCTCCGCCTCGCGGGGGGTGAAGTCGAAGAACCCCGCGTCGAACCGGTCGATGTCGGCGAGTACGGTGCCGGCCTTGACGTAGGCGGGGTCGCCGAGCAGGGCGGGATCGCCTCCGTCGGAGAGGATCTCCTCGTCGGAGAAGGACCGGACTGCCTCCACCCCCTCGTCGATGTTCCTCCAGAACTCCTCCGGCGTACGGGCGCCGGGGAAACGGCAGGCCATCCCGATGACGGCGATGGCGCCGCCGGAGGGCACGGCGGCCTTCACCGCCGCGGCGGCCTTGGCGGGTTCCCCCGCGACGAGGAAGTCGGCCAGCGAGCGGATCGTGGGATGGCGGAACAGGTCGGTGACGGTGATCCGGTCGCCGAACAGCTCCACCAGCTTCCCGTGGACGGCGAGCAGCAGCAGTGAATGGCCGCCGGCCTCGAAGAAGTTGTCGTGCGCCCCGATGTCGTCCCGGCCGAGCAGCGTTCTCCACACGCCCGCGACGACCCCCTCCACATCGTTGTCGCGCGCGGGCTCGGGGACCGGCCCGGAGGACGGGGCGGGCAGCGCGGCCCTGTCGACCTTGCCGTTCGCCGTCAGCGGCAGCGCGTCCAGGACGACGAACGCGGAGGGGACCATGTAGTCGGGCAGTTCGGCTCTGAGCGCCTCGCGCAGCGCGCCGGCACCGCCCTGGTCACCGTCACCGTCACCGTCGCCGTCACCGTCGCCGGACTTCACGACGTAGGCGACGAGGCGTCTGTCGCCGGGGGTGTCCTCCCTGAGCGTCACCGCCACGTCGGCGACGGCCGGCAGGCGCGTCATCACGGTCTCGATCTCGCCCAGCTCGACGCGGAACCCGCGCAGCTTCACCTGGGTGTCCTGCCGGCCGAGATATTCCAGGTTGCCGTCGGCGCGGTAGCGGACGATGTCCCCCGTCCGGTACATGCGCTCGCCGCCCGACGCCGAGAACGGGTCGGGCAGGAACCGCTCGGCGGTCAGCCCCGGGCGGTTCAGGTAGCCGCGGGCGACGCCCGCCCCGCCGACGTGGAGTTCACCGGCCACCCCGACGGGGACCGGGTTCAGCAGGAGGTCGAGGACGTACAGCCTGGTGTTGGCGATGGGACGGCCGATCGGGACCGCCCCGGTGGTCGGCGTCTGCTCCCAGACCTCGTAGGTGGCGCATCCGACCACGGTCTCCGTCGGACCGTACTCGTTGATCAGGCGGGTGTCCGGAGCGTGCCGGCGCCAGAACGCGATGTTCTCGGCGAGCAGGCTCTCCCCGCCGATCACGAAACTCCTGGTCCTCCCCGCGGCCTCGGGTGGCGGGAGCTGGTGTGCCACGACCTCCAGGTGAGCAGGGGTGATCTTCGTGAGGCCGTACGGCACCCGCCTGGCCAGGAGCGCCTCGCCGAGCCCCTCGGCCCCCACGCCCTCGGGCAGCAGGTGTACCGTGCCACCGGCGAGCAGCGGCACCAGCAGGCTCGTGACGGTCAGGTCGAACCCGACGGAGGAGTGGACCGGCGCGCCGCCGACGGGGACGTACTCATCACGGGCCCAGGCCGCGTAGTTGGCGATGCCACGATGCGTGACCATCACGCCCTTGGGCCGTCCGGTCGAGCCGGAGGTGTAGATGACGTAGGCCAGGTCGTCGTGGCCGGTCCCGCTCTCCCGCAGCGGGGGCGCCCCGGAGCCGTCGAGCGTCTCCACCTCGACCACCCGGGCCGACGAGCCGGCGAACCGGTCGGCGAGCCGCCCCGAGGTCAGCAGCAGAGCCGCCTGTGTGTCGTCGAGCACGAAGGCCAGCCGGTCCCTCGGCTGTGCGGGGTCGAGCGGTACGTACGCTCCGCCCGCCTTGAGCACGGCGAGGAAGGCGACGGCGAACTCTGCCGAGCGTTCCAGGCAGATTCCGACCAGGCTGCCGCGGCCGACTCCCAGCGCCTGGAGAGCCCGCGCCCACTCGTCGGAAGCGGCGTCGAGCTCCCGGTAGGTCAGCTCCCCGCCTTCGTCCACGACGGCCACGGCGTCCGGGACGGACCGGGCGCGCAGGGTGAACATCTGGTGGACGAGGTTCTCACCGATCGGCTGGTCGGTCTGGTTCCACCCGACGAGAATCCGCTCGCGTTCCACCGGCGACAGGATCGGCAGTTCCCAGACCGGCGTCGTCGCGTCGGCCACGGCGGCGGCCAGGAGTGTGCCGAAGTGACGGCTGAGACGGCGGATGGAGACCTCGTCGAACAGGTCGGTGCTGTACTCGACGAACCCCTCGATACCGTCCTCGCCGTCCCGCACGGCGAGTGTCAGATCGAACTTCGACGTCTCGCAGGGCACCTGGACCGGGGTGACGGTCAGCTCGTCCAGGTCCGGCCGGGACTCGGCTCCCTGCTGGTAGATGAACATCATCTGGAAGAGCGGGCTGCGGCTGAGGTGACGTTCCGGGCGCAGCGCCTCGACCAGCTTCTCGAAGGGCAGGCCCTGGTTGGCGTGCGCGTCCAGCATCGCCTCGCGCACGCGCGCCACGACCGCCGCGAAGGAGGGGTTCCCGGAGACGTCCGTACGGATCACGACGGTGTTGGTGAGGAACCCGATGAGACCTTCCAGTTCCGCGCGGTCGCGGTTGGCGATCGGGGTGCCGACGACGATGTCGGTGTGCCCGGTGTAGCGGGCCAGCAGGATCTGGAAGACGGCCAGCAGCACCATGGCCGGGGTGGCGCCCAGGCCGTGGCAGAAAGCGTGGAACTCCTCCACCGATCCTTCGACGCGGAACGGCAGCGACCTGCCCTCGAACGACTGGGCCGGCGGGCGTGGCCGGTCGGGGAGGAGTTCCAGCACCTGGGGGGCGCCTTCGAGGGCCCGCCGCCAGTAGGAGAGCTGGGCGTCGTACTCGGGACCCGCCGGCCACTCCCGCTGCCAGACCGCGAAGTCCGGGTACTGGATGACCGGCTCGGGCAGTTCCACCGGCCGACGGGCGCGATGAGCCGTGTACAGCTCACCCAGCTCGCGGTTGAACACCTCAAGCGACCATTCGTCGGCGACGGCGTGGTGGAAGGTCAGCAGCAGGACGTGCTCCTCGGGACCGCGCCGCAGCAGCCGCCCGCGCAGCAGGGGCCCGCGGCCGAGGTCCATCGGCTCCACGGCCAGTGCCGCCAGCCGCGACCGCAGCTCGTCCTCGCCGTCGCAGTCGACGACGGGCAGGTCCAGGCGCAGGTCCGCCGCGATGAGCTGCACCGGCTCGGCACCGTCCATGACGAAGGTCGTCCGCAGGCTCTCGTGCCGAGCGACCAGCTCGTTCAGCGCCTTGACCAGCGCCTCGTGGTCGAGCGGCCCCTGAAGCCGGTAGGCGACGGGCACCAGGTACAGGCTCGTGTCCGGCAGCATCCGGTCCAGGTACCAGAACCGTTGCTGGGAGAACGACATCGGCGCCCGGTCCGACGGCTCGCGTCGGGGGATGCCGCCGGCGCGGGCCGGTAGCCGCCGCTTCCTCCTCAGCGCCTCCAGCAGCTCACGCCGGCGAGGCGACAACTGATCCCCGTTCACCTGGTGTCCCCGATCTCTCCCAGAAGTACTTCCATGTCGTTGTCGGAGGAGGTGGCGACCATTAGGAACAGCTCGGCCGCCTCCTCCAGGGCGGGGCCGTGCTCGTCGAGCAGCGTCCTCGCCAGCGTCGCGACGGTGGGTTCCTCGAACAGGACCTTCAGCGGGATGTCGACCTCCAGCGCCTCCCGGAGGGCTGAGGCCGCGCGCATGGCGAGGAGGGAGTGACCGCCCAGTGTGAAGAAGTCGTCATGGAGCCCCACCTCCTCCGCCCCGAGGAACTCGCCCCAGGTCGTGGCGATGACCCTCTCCAGTGCCGTTGTCGGGGCGATGAACGCCTCGCCCTCCGGTACGGGCGCGGGGAGCGCGCGGCGGTCCACCTGGCTGGAGGGCGTCCTCTCCGCCTGCTCCTCGACCAGTGTGTTCAGGCAGGCGTCGACAGGCTCCGGACGGGGGCCGCTCAGCGGCTCGGTCCCCGTCGCCGGCGGCAGCTCGGAGATCCGGCGGAGCGGGTTCTCCGCGACCCCCCACAACACCTTCTCGTAGTGCGCGAGAAACAGCTCCATCGTCTCGGTGTCGAACAGGTCGGTGTTGTACTCGGCGATCAGGACGGGACCGTCCGGCAGGAAGTCGACGAACGTCAGAAGGTCGAACTTGGCGCAGCCGTTGTCGATCTCTCCGTTCATCGCGACGCGGATCCCGGCGGCGTGCGCGGCGGGCACCTCCTGCTGCATCACGAACAGGACCTGGACGAGCGGGTTGTGGGCGGCTCCCCCGCCGAGGCCAAGGCTCTCGACGATCCGCTCGAAGGGGACGTCGGCGTTGGCCGACGCGTCGAGAGCCGTCCGCCGCACCTCGCGGAGCAGGTCGGCGAACAGGGGGTCCCCCGGCAGATCGACCCTGAGGGGAAGGGTGTTCGTGAAGAAGCCGACCAGCTGTTCCGCCGCCGGGTGGTCACGTCCCGCGACGGGCACCCCCACCACGATGTCCTCCTGGCCCGTGTAGCGGCGGAGCAGCACCTGGAAGGCGGCGAACATCACCATGAACAGGCTGGCCCGCGCCTGCACGCCCACCGACTCCAGGGTGGAGACGAGCCCGGCGGGCAACGGACGGCGAAGCTTCGCGCCGCGATGACTCCTGGCCAGGGAGCGAGGGCGGTCGTAGGGAAGTGCCAGGGATTCGGGCAGTCGCTCCAGGCGCCTGCCCCAGAACACCAGCTGCTCCTCGGCGACGCTCTGAAGCCGCCCCGACGACCAGGCGGTGAGGTCGGCGTAGCGGGCGGTGAGCGTGGGCAGTGCCGGGGGACGCCCGGTGACGAAAGCCTCGTACAGCTCGCCCAGCTCGGCGAGGAAGACGTTCGTCGACCAGCCGTCGAACGCGATGTGGTGCACGGTCAGCAGGAGCTCGTGACGGTCGTCGGCGAGCCGCAGGAGCAGCCCCCGCAGCAGCGAGCCGGTACGGAGGTCGAAGGGGGCCCGGGCGTCGGCGTCGACGAGTTCGGCGCGCCTCTCCCCCGGGAGCCCGCGCAGGTCGGCGGTGACGAAGGGAACGGGCCGCCAGGTGGCCACGTGCTGGACGGGCAGGCCCGCCCGCTCGTCATAGCGGGTGCGCAGGGGTTCGTGCCGCTTGACGATCTCGTTCACCGCGCGTTCGAGCGCCGCGGCGTCCAGGTCGCCGTCGATCGTGTAGGAGATCGGCACGTTGTAGAGAGCGCTGTCGGGAACCAGGCGGTCGATGAACCACAGCCGCTGTTGTGCGGGCGAGAGTGGCGACCACTCGCTCACCGAGCCGAGGACGAGAGGCCGCGACACTTCCTTCACGTCGCCGTCGATCTCTCGGGCGACGGCCGCGACGGTGGGATGCTCGAAGAAGATCCTCGACTGGACCGGCCTGCGCAGGGCGTCCTCCAGTTGCACGGCCATCCGCATCGCGGCGAGCGAATGACCTCCCAATGCGAAGAAGTCGTCGTGGACGCCGACCCGCTCCAGGTTGAGGACGCGCCGCCACGCCTTGGCGACGGCCGCTTCGGTGGGTGTCCGAGGTGATGCCGAGCCACGGACCGCGTCGGCGCCTCGGACCGAGGGCAGCGCACGGCGGTCGACCTTCCCGTTGAGGGTGAGTGGCATCTCCGTGAGCGGGACGAAGCGCGCGGGAACCATGTACTCGGGGAGCTTGGCACCGAGAAACGCCCGCAACTCCTCGACCGCCCCACCGCTCATGACGACATAGGCGACGAGACGGTCCTGCTGGAGGAGCACCGTGGCGGACTGCACGTGGGGGTGCCGGCTGAGCACCACCTCGATCTCGCCAAGCTCGATCCGGTAACCCCGGAGTTTCACCTGGTGGTCGGCACGGCCGATGAAATCAAGCTGGCCGTCGGGCCTGGTCCTGGCGAAGTCGCCCGTTTTGTAAAGCCGCGCGCCCTCTGATCCACCGAACGGGTCCGGGACGAAAGCCTCAGCCGTCAGCTCGGGACGCCCCAGGTAGCCTCTGGCCACTCCGGCTCCGCCGATGTAGACCTCGCCGGCCTCGCCGGGCGGCACCGGTTCGAGGTGCTCGTCGAGCAGGTAGACGTCCACGTTGCCGATGGCCTTGCCGATCGAGGGCGCGCCTATCGAGGGCGCGCCGGTGTCCTCGGCGTGGCCGGGCACCTCTGCGACGGTGGTGATGACTGAGCATTCCGTGGGCCCGTAGACGTTCACCAGGCGGAAGGGAAGCCCCGGGGGCGGGTGGCGGGTGAGGCGGTCCCCGCCGGTGAACATGATCCGGAGCTTCGTCGCAGGCGGCCAGTCGAGGTCGACGAGGGCTTCGACGACGGGCGTAGGGAAGAAGCACGCGGTGATCTCCTGTGCCACGACCCAGTCGCGCAGGGCGGTGAGAGAACCCCGGGTGTCCGCGTCCGGTATCGCGATGCTCGCCCCTGCCGTCAGGTAGGTCCAGATCTCCCAGACGCTGATGTCGAAGGCCGGGCCGGCGATGAGCGCGGTCCGGTCCTCCGCCGTGGTGCCGAACTCCTCGTGGTGCCATCGCACCAGGTTGAGCAGCCCGCCGTGCGGTACCAGGACCCCTTTCGGGCGCCCGGTCGAGCCGGACGTGTAAATGGTGTAGGCAAGCCTGTCGAGGTCCCCGCCTTCAAAGTCCCCGCCTTCAAAGTCCCCGCCTTCAAAGTCCCCGCCTTCAAAGTCCCCGCCTTCAAAGTCCTCGACGACGATCAGCGGAGGAACGTCGGGGTGCGTCAGTCGCGCCGACCACTCCCTGCCGGTCACCACGGCGGTGACCCGGGCGTCCTCCAGCATGGTGTGCAGGCGCTCGGCCGGAGCCGACGGATCGAGTGGCACGAAGGCGGAGCCCGTCTTCAACGCGGCGAGCTGGGCCGCGACGAGGACCGCGGAGCGATCCGCGAGAACGCCGACGAGAGACTCCGGGGCCGCCCCGAGCCCAGCGATCCGCTTCGCCAACCGAGTCGACAGGGCGTCCAGCGCTTGGTAGGTGAGAACGCCGTCCGACGTGATCAGCGCGATCGCCTGGGGTGCGGCTCGCACGCGCTCGCGAAACAGGTGCAGGACGGTCAGAGGGGACTGCGGTGCCATATGATGCCGTTTCGTTAGGCAAACTCCTTAGGTCGGAGTATGTGAACCCCTCTTGCGTCCAACTTGGCAACGGCTTAAGTGGCACTAGGTTCTACGACTGCCCAAAATGTCCAGAGTGCCGCTCCGATATTCCGCGGTCACCATGCCGGCCCCTCCGGCGGCGGCCGGGGCCGGTTCGCGACCGATGACACATCCCAGCCCATTGACCGGGTCACAGTCGGCCCGCCGCTGCGCTAGCCTCGCGTACGCTACGCACGTGCTGGTACGAAAGGCGCTCAAGTGATCAGCTGGTTCGAAGCCGTGGTCCTCGGACTGATTCAGGGACTGACGGAGTTTCTACCGATCTCCTCCAGCGCCCACATCCGGGTCGTCTCGGCGTTCTTCGGCTGGCAGGACCCCGGAGCCGCGTTCACCGCGGTCATCCAGCTCGGCACCGAGGCCGCGGTGCTGATCTACTTCCGCAAGGAGATCTGGGAGATCATCTCCACCTGGACGCGGTCCCTGTGGACACCCGACCTGCGCGGCCACCACTCCGCCCGGATGGGCTGGTACGTCATCGTGGGCACCATTCCGATCGTGGTGCTCGGCCTGCTCTTCAAGGACTCCATCGAGAGCGTCTTCCGCGACCTGCGCCTGATCGGCACGACCCTGATCGTCTTCGGGCTGGTGCTGTGGTTCGCCGACCACACCGCCCGCAACAAGCTCACCCTGGAGCGGCACCTCAGCTTCACCCATGCCCTGATCTACGGCTTCGCCCAGTCGCTCGCCCTGGTTCCCGGCGTCTCCCGCTCCGGCGGCACGATCAGCGCCGGGCTGCTGCTGGACTACCGCAGGGAGGAGGCCGCGAAGTACTCCTTCCTGCTGGCCATCCCGGCCGTGCTCGGCTCGGGCTTCCTGGAGCTGTTCAAGATCGGCGATGGCAGCGCCCCCGACTGGGGGCCCACGATCCTGGCCACCGTGATCTCCTTCATCGTGGGCTACCTGGCCGTCTCGTGGTTCCTGAAGTACATCAGCACCCACCGCTTCACCGGCTTCGTGATCTACCGGATCGCCCTCGGCGTCCTCATCATCGCCCTGGTGAGCACCGGAGTCCTCGACCCGTCGGCCTAGAGTCCCGCTGTGAATCCGGCGCGGTCCCGCCACTGTGACACGTCACTTCCCGGACCCGCCAAGACGCGGCTCTCGCATGCCGGCGATTCGGGCGACCGCCAACGAGGTCGTGATCTCGAGAAGGTCGCGCGGACGTGAGAGCTTCAGAGCGGTCAGGTCCTCGATTCGGTGCATACGCTGGAGCACGGTGTTCGGGTGAATGTGCAATTCCCTGGCCGCCGCCTTCCTGTCCATGTCGTTCTCCAAGAGGACGTGCAGGGTGGTCACCAGGTCGGTCGAGCGCTCGCGGTCGTAGTCGAGCACCGGTCCGAGCACCCTCCGGGCGAACTGGCGTAGCCCGTCGGTGTCGCTGACCTGGAGCAGCAGGTTGTCGACGGTCAGCTCGGCGAGATGGAGGATGACCGGGTCCGACGACTCAGCGGCCAGTTCCAGTGCCCCTCGCGCCGTCCGAAAGGCGGTCCGAAGTCCCGGCAGGGTCGGCGTCGGAGCCGCCACGGCGGCGGTCACCTGTTTCACCGAGCGGGCTTTGGCGAGCGCGTCGGCCAGCCGCTCGGTCGCCTCGCGCGGCGTATCCGTCGTGCCGTCTCGCCATGCGATCTGGTCGGGCCAGAGCACGACGACCAGGCCCCGGTGCGCGGCGGCGAGCGGGAGCGGGTCCATACCCGCGAGGAGGCGGGTGGTGGTCGCGAGCGCGCGTTCAGCGGCCGGGAGTCCGGCGGCGCCGTCGATCTCGCGTACCGCGATGGCGCTGAGGGTGTGCGGGCCGGTGAGGTCGTGGCCCATGCGGCGCGCCCGTTCGATGACGGCGGCGACGTCGAGGGACTCGTCGGAGAGCAGGTCGGCGACCAGGGAGCCGCGCAGGCGTCCCTCGACGTCCGCGGCGGTGCGCTCCCGGAGCAGTTCGAGGGCCGCGACGACCGATGCGTGCTCGGTGGCGCGGATGTCGAGTCCGGTAAAGAAGGCCAGCGGCCGGCGGACCCAGATCCGTCCCACGACCTCGCCGTCGAGCAGGACCGCCGATACGACAAAGGTCTCGCCCTCCAGCACCGTTTCCACCAACGACCCGTCGATGAGGTCCAGAGCTGCCGGTGGCGGTGCGTCGGTCTCAAGCGGTCGGCCGTCGCTACGTGCCAGTACCGATCCGTGGGCGTCGTCGGCGAGAACGTCGGAGCCGAGCAGGTCCGCGAGCGCGGTGACGACACCGCCGATTCCCTCGCCGCGCAGGGCGATCGCAGTGAGCTCGACGTGGATCTCCTCCGCGCGGCGAAGCATGGCGTGCTGCTTGGAGAGGGAGCTGTTGAGCTCGCGCAGCTCGCCGATGGTCGCCCGCTCCCGGGCCTGCAGCTGGGCGGTCACCAGTGCGATGGCGACCTGGGTCGCGAGGGTGCCGACGAGCTCGCGTTCGGCGCCGTCGAAGTGGTGGGGCTGCCGGCGGTAGCAGTTCAAGGTGCCGACAACCGTGCCGGCGCGGCGCAGCGGCACGGACACCAGTGCTCGGTAGCCCTGTTCCTGGGCGACGCCGCCCCATGGGCCGAACTGCGGTTCGAGGCCGATGTCCTCCAGGGCAACGATGTCGCCGGTGCGGAACGCCCGGCTGGTGGGTGCTTCGCCCTCCCGTCCGGCGCTGAGCAGAATCGGGCGTTCGGCGTTGACCAGGTCGACGTACTCGGGGGAGAGCCCGTGGTAGCCGCGGATGACGAGCGCGGTGCCCTCGGGGTTGGGCAGGAAGACGCCGCAGAAGTCGTAGCCCATGAGTGAGCACGCGGTCCGGGCCACCCGGTTCAGGAGGTCGCCGAGTGGCTCCTGGCGGCTGACGGCGGCGCCGATGTCGGCGATCCCGGCCAGCCAGCGCCGCAG
The DNA here is from genome assembly GCF_053592655.1 of Streptosporangium sp. NPDC002607. NCBI lineage: Bacteria > Bacillati > Actinomycetota > Actinomycetes > Streptosporangiales > Streptosporangiaceae > Streptosporangium > Streptosporangium sp. NPDC002607. The sequence goes on along the minus strand of NZ_JBSFWD010000040.1, from coordinate 56,384 downwards.
TTCATCATGATGTGGTCCCACGATCGAGGCGCCTCCCTCGTGTTCGAACTCACACTATAAAGCCCTCAGGTGTGAACGCTGGAACATTGAGGAGGTGGCTTCCGCTGGAGCATGGTTGTTCTGGCCGGTGACCGCCGTCACACGGCGCCACGACAGCAGAGTAGGAAAGCCGTGCGGTTGAACAGATACAGAACCCGAGCACTGGCAGCTCTCCTGATGGCCGGCGTCATGTTCGTTTCGACGGCCTGCGGTGCGGGTCTGGGCGGTCCCGCCTCCTCCCGGGCGGCACGCGATGGTGTCATTCGGTTCACCTTCGCCCCCGACCCGATCTGGGACTACCTGCACGACGAGGGGATCATCGAGGACTTCGAGAAGGAGACCGGCATCTCCCTCGAAACCTCGGCGACCTGGGACGAGTTCGGGCTCTTCGCCGGCGGCCACGCCGACATCATCTCCTCGGCGTCCTTCGAAGTGCCGGGACTTGAGGCGGAGACCGAGCAGGACACGGTGATCATTGGGCGCTACAACTCCGAGCGGAGCCGGCTGTTGGTACGCGCCGACGACCCGGCGAAGTCCCTCGTAGACCTCAAGGGCAAGCGGCTCGGCGTGTTCACCTCGGTCTCCGGGACCCTGGTGTGGCACGCGCTGATGGAGAAGATGCATGGGCTCACCATCGCTGGAGAGAAGTCCGACTTCAAGATCGTCGTTGCCGACATCCAGAACCTCTCCAACCTGCTCGCCCGCGGCGAGATCGATGCCTGCATCTGTTATCCCGACCTCTCCGCACGCGAGCTGCGCGAAGGCGGCGTCCGCGCGCTGTACGACGGCAAGTCGTCTGCCGAGCTGTTCGCCGACCTGGAGGCACCCGGCCACGACGGTCCCATGGGCAACGTGTTCGTCGCCCGCAAGGACTGGGTCGAGGAGCACCCCCGGGAGGTCGAAGCCTTCTTGGACCTGTGGTCGCGCGGTCTCAAGGAGTGGCGCGCGCACCGCGACGAGATCATCGAACGCTACCCGCAGCACTTCGCCGTCGAGTCCCCCCGTTACGTGGAGTTCATGAAGAGCTACGTGGCCGAACACGACTGGGTGGTCCAGGACATCCGTTTCGACAAGCAGTGGGCCGACGACGAGAGCAAGATCTTCGACCTCATGCGCGAGACCGGTGTCATCGAGGGCGACGCGCAAAACCCGAAATTCCTCCCCACGGCAGGAGACCGCCGGTGACTTCGCCGACCGCTACCACCGAACCGCCCATCATCCGGCCTGGCCAGAGCTCGCCGAACGCGCGGATCCGCGGCCGGCGTCCACGACCCGACGGAGCCGGAGGCTCCTCGCGGTGGCTCGTCTCGCTGGTCGCACTGCTGGGGGCACTCGCCACCTGGGCCGTGGTCGCGTGGATCACCGATGACAACATCCTCCCCACCCCGTTCAAGGTCTTCGGACGCGTCGCCGACTTCATCGTGTCCGGTGAGGCGTTCAGCAACTTCGCCGCGAGCATCGTGAAGATCGGGATCGGCTTCGCGCTGGCGCTGGCCGTCGGTCTGCCGATCGGGTTTGTCATGGGCCGCAGCCGGTTCATGTCGACGTACTTCTCGATGCCGCTGTTCGTGCTCGGCAACGTCCCCGGCCTCGCCTACGCCGTCTTCGGGCTGGTCATCTTCGGCGTGGGCGCCACCGGGCCGATCGTGGTGTCGGCCCTGGTGGCCGTCCCGTTCATCGCGATCAACGTCGCCGAGGGCGTCCGTTCGGTCGACGGCGGGCTGCTCCGCATGTGCCGGGCCTTCGATCGGCGGCCCGTCGACGTGGTGCGCCACGTCTACCTGCCCGCCATCACGGCCTTCGTGTTCGCGGGCGTCCGCTACGCCTTCGCCATGGCCTGGAAGGTCGAGGCCCTCACCGAGGTCTTCGGCGCCAACAACGGAGTCGGCTTCATGATCCGGCGCGCCTACCAGGAGTTCAAGGTCGCCGACATGCTCGCCTGGACCATGTTGTTCGTCATCGCGATGGTGCTGATCGAGCGCGGCCTTGCCCGGGTCGAGACCCGGGTGTTCGCCTGGAGGAAGGAACTCACATGACCACCGCAACCGCGCCGGAGGCGACACCGCGTCCCTTGCCGGCCGACCGGGCGGCATCCCTGTGGTCGCGACGCGGACGCTCAGCGTCGTCCTCCGTGATCGCGCTCGCCACCTCGCTGCTCTCCATGCTCGCCGTCTGGCAACTCGCGGCCGAGTACGGACACCGCGTCCCCTCGATCGGCGAGGCATTCGGCCGGCTGGTCGGCGAGGCGGCCGGCGGTCACCTGTCGGCCAACCTGGCCGTGAGCATGAACCGCTTCACCCTGGGCCTCGTCGCGGCGCTCATCGTCGGAACGGCCGTGGGCGTGCTGATGGGTCTGTCCCGGTTCGCCGAGTACGCCCTGGCCGACCTGACCATGGCCGCGCTCGCCGCCCCGGCGATAATCTGGGCACTCCTGACCACGATGTGGTTCGGCTTCGGCTGGCTCACTCCGGTCACGACGGTCTTCCTCTCGGCCCTGCCCTTCGTCGTCGTGAACATCGCCAAGGCGGTCCGGGCCGTGCCCCCCGACCTCGTGCTCATGGCCCGCTCGTTCGGTGTCGGCCGACCCCAGGTCCTTCGTCACATCGTGGCTCCGGCGGTCGCCGGCTCGACGGTCGCGGCGGTGCGCTTTGCGATCATGAGCGCCTGGAACGGCCTGCTCCTTGCGGAGTGGTTCGGCTCGACCTCCGGCGTCGGCTGGCGCTCCCGCTACTGGTACGACGCCAACCAGCTCGACGGCTTCCTCGCCTGGGTCGTCATCTTCATCGTCTTCCTGGTCCTCGCCGACCAGATCATCCTCGGCCCGATCGAACGCTTCGTCACCCGCTGGCGCACCGCCTGAGCAGCGTATCCCTTCTCGAAAGGAAACTCATGGCCTCCATCGAAATCGACGGCCTGGTGAAGGAATACCAGAACCGTCAGGGCAGGCAGACGCGCGTGCTCGACGGGATCGACCTGTCCATCAGCGGCGAGACCTTCGTCTCCGTCGTCGGGCCCTCCGGCAGCGGCAAGACGACGCTGCTCAACATCGTCTCCGGAATCGAGAGCCTCAGCGGCGGCTCGGTCCGCCTACGCGCCGGTGACCACGACGCCAAGGTCGGCTACGTGTTCCAGGACCCGCGGCTGCTGCCCTGGCGCACCGTCACGCAGAACCTCAGGTTCGTCCAGCGCGACCGCTCCGGCTGGGAGCAGCGCGCCCAGCACTACCTCGACCTCGTCGGCCTCGGCCACCTCGGCGACCGCTACCCGGCCCAGCTCTCCGGCGGTCAGCAGCAACGGATCGGCATCGCCCGGGCCTTCTCCGTCGAGCCGGACATCCTGCTCATGGACGAGCCGTTCAGCCACCTCGACGCGATGACCTCACGCTCCCTGCGTGAACACCTGGAGCGCATCTGGCTCGAGTCACAGCGCACGGTCATGTTCGTCACCCACGACGTCACCGAAGCGGTCCAGCTCTCCGACCGGATCGTCGTCCTGGCGCCGGGCGGCCGGATCCACGAGACCATCGAGGTGGACCTCCCCCGTCCACGCCGCGCCTCCGACCCGGCCGTCGCCATGCTCCAAGCCGAGGTGCTCGCCCGCTTCGAGGCGCTGGAGGCGGCGGCGTGACGACCCTCGACACCGGCCGATCCCGCGCTGCGGCCCCCGCGGTGCGGCGGGGCGTCATCGACGTCCACGCCCACTGGCTGCCCCAGGAGCTGTTCGACCTTCCGCCGGGCTCGCCGGTCCCGCCGCTGAACGCGCGAGGCGAAGAGCTGTACCTCGGCGACATCCCTTTGTGCATCGCGGCGTCGGCGATGAGCGACCCCGACCGGGTGCTCGCCGAGACCGACCGCGCCGGGCTGGGCGCCCGGGTGCTGTCTGCCCCGCCGTTCGCGTTTTCCGTGGTCCCGGACCCCGGAGTGGGCGAATACGTCGGCCGCTTCAACGAGGCCCTGACCCGCCTGTGCCACGACAGCCACGGCCGGTTGTTCGGCCTGGGCCTGGTCTCCCTGCACGACCCGACTGCGGCCCGGGCCGAGATGAAGGCGATCGCCGCGTCGGCAGTCGTCCGCGGCGTCGCGGTTCCCCCGCTGGTCGGCGCCACCTCCTTCGACGAAGGCCCGCTTCACGAGGTCGCCCGCATCGCCGCTGAGCTGGACCTGGCCGTTCTGGTACACCCCATGCAGCTGCCGCGGCCGGAGTGGGGGTCGTACTACCTCGCCAATCTGATCGGGAACCCCACCGAGACGGCGACGGCCGTCGCCTCCTGTGTGCTCGGCGGAGTCACGGAGACGCTTCCGTCGCTGCGCATCTGCTTCGTTCACGGCGGAGGATGCGCGCCCGCGCTCCTGGGCCGGTGGCGACACGGCTGGGAGCAACGCGCGGACGTCGGCGCCGGCACCGGCCGAACGCCGCACGAGGGCTTCCGCGACCTGTGGTTCGACACGCTCACCCACGACGGACCGGCGCTGCGACTGCTGCACTCCAAGGCGGGCCCGGACCGGCTGTTGTGCGGCAGCGACTACCCCTTCGACATGGGCGTGGACTGCCCACAGGACCTGCCGGTCTCGGAAGGTATCGGCGCCGAGGCCATGGAGGCCGCCGCCCGCCGCTTCCTCGGCCTGCCCGAGCTCGGGAGCGACAACAATGCATGAAACGAACGGCCACTCCCACTACTCCGGCCGGCGGGCACTGGTCGTCGGCGGCTCGATCGGCGGCCTCACGTCCGCGCTGCTGCTGCGTCGCCTGGGCTTCGACGTGACCGTCTTCGAGCGCACGCCAACCAGCCTGGACGGCCGGGGCGGGGGCATCGTGCTGCAGCCCGACACGCTGCGCTGGTTCGCCGAGTGCAGCGAGCAGCACCCCGAGCAGGTCAGCACCGCGACTCAGTACGTCCAGTACCTCGGCGCCGGCAACGAGGTCCTGCACCGCGACCCCACGCCGTGGCGGTACACGTCCTGGGGCACGTTCTACCGGGCCCTGCTGGCCGACTTCGGCACTGAGCGGTACCACCTCGGGGAGTACGCCGCCGGCTTCGACCAGGACGGCGACAGCGTCGAGGTCCGTTTCGCTTCCGGGCGCCGTGAGCGAGCGGAGCTCGTGGTGTTCGCGGACGGGATCGGTTCCGCGAGCCGCAGCCGGATCTCACCCGGCAGCGTCCTGGAGTACTCCGGCTACGTCGGCTGGCGCGGCACCGTGCAGGAGTCCGAGGTCTCGCCCGAGACCTTCGAGCTCCTGCACGACTCGATCAGCTTCAACGTGGTGCCGTACACCCACATCAACATCTACCCGATCCCCTCGAACGAGGGCGGGCTGACGGTGGGGAACCGACTGCTCAACTACGTCTGGTACCGCAACGTCGCCGAGGGCGCCGACCTTGAGGAGCTGATGACCGACAAACGCGGCTTCCTCGGCAAGGTGTCGGTGCATCCGGGCCAGGTGCAGGACCGGTTCGTCGAGGAGATGCGTGAGGTGGCCGACACGGTGCTGGCGCCCGCCGCGGCCGAGGTGGTGCGGCGCACCGAGCAGCCCTACCTCCAGGCGGTCTACGACGTCGGCGCCGAGCACATGGCCGTCGGCCGGGTGGCGCTGATCGGCGACGCGGCCAGCGCCGCGCGCCCGCACGCCGCGGCCGGTACGGCGAAGGCCGCCGCGAACGCCTGGGCCCTGTACGACGCCCTGAGCGAGGCCGACGGCGCCATCCCCGCCGCTCTGGCGAAATGGGAGCCGGGCCAGCTCGAGCTCGGCCAGCGCCTGCTGCGCCGGGTCAAAGAGATGGGCACCCGCTCGCAGGTCGACTGCACCTGGGTGCCCGGCGATCCTGACCTGCGATTCGGCCTCTACGCCCCGGGCCAGTGACCACGACGTACGAGAGGAACCCCAATGACCACCACGCCGGCATTCCTGACCGACGCCCCCTTGGCGGGCACCGTCGTCGCCACGGACTTCGAGGGGTGGTCCGACGCGCTTCGCGAGGAGTTCGAGACCCACGCCTACGACCCGCACGTCGGCTCGCGGCTACTCAGCGAGAACGGCCGCGTCCGCGTGTGGGAGATCCACCTCGAACCCGGGGAGCGGTGGCACGCGCACCGGCACGTCCTCGACTACTTCTGGACCGCCGTCAACGCAGGCCGCAGCCGCCAGCACACCGCTGACGGCACTACCCGCGAGGTGTCCTACGACGCCGGCGAGACTCGACACTTCACCTTCGGCGATGGAGAGTTCCTCCTGCACGACATCGAGAACGCCGGCGACGACGTTCTCGTCTTCACCACTGTCGAGCACCTCGACTCGGCCAACTCGCCGCTGCCACTAGCAGGCTGAGGACCCCCAGGGACCCCGACGGCGCCAAAGCGTCATGATCGGCCCGCTCATCGGCTACCTGTTGCATTGACCTCAGGACCGATGCCCGGCGAGGCTCGGTCCAGGCGCCCGGGTTGTCGCTCACGCGAGGGCCTGTCTCGTGCGGAGGCGGGCTCGTGGACACTGGGCGGGTGCGTTCCGACTGGTCCGGCCTGCCCGTCCGCCATGCCCTGCCCGAGTTGCTCGCGGCGCTGGGTGAGCGGGGCGCCGGCGGCTCAGACCGTCCGCCCCCTCCCTGCCCCCCGGTGACTCATGAATCTCGCCGGACGGCTCGGTCGCGGGCGTATCTGGCCGCCATCGTGTGGAACACCTCCTTCGGTGCCCAGCGCCTCTCGTCGAGCATCCTGACCACGCCGTAGGAGGCGATGTCCCCGTCCCCGATGTGGCTGAAGCCCGCGAAGGTGAACCAGAGAGCGGTGTCCACCCCCTCCTTCTCGAAGACGTCCAGCAGCTCGGTGAAGTAGCGCACCTGCTCGCCCTCGTCCCGTACGGCGCCCTCCGGCGGCTGCCAGGCCATGCCACCGCGCTCGCCCGCCCCCAGGTAGGCGCAGGTGCCGAACTCGGTCACCGCGACCGGTTTGCCGTGCTTGAACTTGTCGCGCAGCTCCTCCTGGAAGGTGGCGGCGTTGTAGGCGGCCCGGTAGGCGTCGGCGCCGATGATGTCGAACGGGGCCCAGTCGACGAACTCCCACGGGGCCGCCGCGTAGGTGACGGGCCCGCCGAAACGGGTCCTGACAACGTCCGCGCTCTCGGCCAGGAAACCGTTGAGCCGCTCCAGGACGGGGCCGAGCGAGGTCCACCACTCCATGTCGGCGGTGCTTATCGTCTGCAGGCGATCGCGGTACGTGGCGCCGGGGATGAACCCGGCGCCGAACCCGCTGATCTCGCATCCGGTCACGAACACCACCTCGGCCCCGCCGCCTCGCACGGCCTCGGCCCGCTCCGCGCAGTCGGCGAAGGTCGAGAGCATCGCCTCGGGCGGGAGGTCGACGGGGAAGGGGGCGAACCAGATCTCCAGCCCCGCGGCGGCGGCGTGCTCGGCGGCGACGCTCAGCCGCGCGGGATCGCCACCGGAGATCCGTACGGCGTCGCAGTGCAGCTCATCGGCGATGACGCCCATGTCATGCCGGACGGCGTCGGGGTCGAACACCTTGCGGCTGTTGTCGCGACCGGGAAGGAACCCGGTGTCGTAGTTGATTCCTCGCGCGCGCACGTCACTGTCTCCCTTGTCGGTTGATGCCGTACTCCAGCAGGTCGAAGGCGAGTTCGACGTCTCCGCACAGGTCGTGGCCCGCCTCTTCCGGCGAGGCGCCGGAGACCAGGAGGCGGAAGAACCTCTCCTGCAGGGTCAGCACGGAGGCGGTGATCTGGGCGGCCATCAGAGCGGCCGTCAACTCGTCGTGCTCTTCGGCCAGCGCCAGCGCCAGCGCCTGGCGCTGCCCGTGGAGCAGATCGTTCGCACCGCTGCTGAGCGCGGGACTGGCGAAGATCACCCGCATCTGGGTGATCAGGGCGTCCCTGTCCACGGCCGTCGCCGGCTCGGCGGCGAACGCGCGGTAGTGCGCCCGCAGGGCCTCCAGCGGCGACTGCCCGGCGGGCCGCGCGGTGACGATCCCCGCCAGGTCCTCCTGCCCCACGCTCCGCAGGACGAGCGACTCCTTGGTCGGGAAGTACTTGAACAGCGTCACCTTCGCCACCTCGGCGGCCTCGGCGATCTCGTTGACGGTCACCGCGTCGAAGCCGCGCTCGGCGAACAGCCGCAGCGCCACCGCGGCGATCCGCCGTTGCGTCTGCTCCTTCTTCCGCTCCCGCAGTCCCGCCATACGAGCACAATAAAACTGAACCAGGTTCAAAAGCAAACCCGGTTCGCTTTTTATGGCGGGCGGGAAAGGCCGTGCGGGTCGGTTGTGACGCGCGATCCGGTGAAGGTGGCACGCTGCCCGGGCACGACCGGGGATGATGATCGGAGAGCCGGGAAGGACGGGCAGGATGGACAAGACGATCGCGGACTTCTGGTTCGACCCCTCCTGCCCGTACACCTGGATCACCTCACGATGGCTGGTGGAGGTGGAGAAGGTACGGCCGGTCGAGGTGCGCTGGCACGTGATGAGCCTGTCGGTGCTCAACGAGGACCGTGACGAGGATCCGGAGGGCGACACCGAGGGCTACCTGTGGGTGCCCGTACGCGTCTGCGCCGCCGTACGACAGGAGTACGGGCAGCAGGCGCTCGGCAGGCTGTACACCGCGATGTGGACCGCCGGGCGCGCACGTGGGGCGGACTGGGCCGGTGCTCTCGACGCCGCCCTGGCCGCCGCGGGACTGCCGGCGGAGCTGGCCGGAGCCGGGATGTCGACGGCCTACGACGAGGCGGTGCGGGCCTCCCATGCCGAGGGCATCGGCCTGATCGGCGAACACGTCGGCACCCCGGTGGTCGCCGCCACCGGCCCCGCCACCGGTGGCGAGCGCGTGGTGTTCTTCGGCCCGGTGATCTCCCGGATTCCCACGGGAGAGCGGGCGGGCCGCCTGTGGGACGGGACGCTGCTGGTGGCGGGGACGCCGGGCTTTCACGAGCTCAAGGGCGTCTCGCACGAGGAGCCCCGGCTCGACGACCCGAGCTGACAGATCATGCCGGCCCCCGTGGTGTGCGCTTGGCCGCTCGCCCTCACGCGCCTCTTCGCCCCCGTGTTGTGGATCGCACCGGCGGCGGGACATGCCCCGCCCGGCTGACTTCGCCGGCGGAAGGCGACAGCGCGTGCCGGGGGCGCGTCTCGTGGCGGGACGGGCTCGTGGACACTGGACGGGTGCGTTCCGACTGGTCCGGCCTGCCCGTCCGCCATGCCCTGCCCGAGTTGCTCGCGGCGCTGGGTGAGCGGGGCGTCGCCGTGCTCACCGCGCCCCCGGGCACCGGCAAGACCACGCTCGTCCCGCTCGCGCTGGCCGGGCTCCTCGACGGCCCGGCGGCGAAGCGGGTGATCGTGGCCGAGCCGAGGCGGATGGCGGTACGGGCGGCGGCCAGGCGGATGGCATGGCTGCTGGAGTCGGAGGTGGGCGCGGAGGTCGGGTTCTCCGTCCGCGGCGAGCGCAGGGCCGGTGCGAGGACCGTCGTCGAGGTCGTCACCACGGGGGTCCTCCTCCAGCGACTCCAGCGCGACCCCGACCTCGAAGGCGTGGACACGGTCCTGCTGGACGAGTGCCACGAGCGCCACCTGGATGCCGACACCGCGCTGGCCTTCCTGCTCGACGTCCGCGCCACGCTCCGCCCCGACCTGCGGATCGTCGCCACCTCCGCCACCGCCGACGCCGCCCCCTGGGCCCGCCTCCTCGGCTCGGGCGACCCCGCGCCGATCGTGCACGCGGCCGGCACCGCGCATCCCGTCACGCCCGTCTGGGCCCCGCCCTCAGGGAAGGTCGCGCCGCCCCACGGCATGCGGGTGGACCCGGCGTTCCTGGCCCATGTCGCAGCCGTCGTACGGCGTGCGCTGGCCGAGCACGAGGGGGACGTGCTCTGCTTCCTGCCGGGCGTCGGCGAGATCGGCCGGGTGGCCGCGATGCTTCCCGGCGTCGACGTCCTCCAGGTGCACGGCCAGGCCCCGGCCCGGGTCCAGGACGCGGTTCTCTCCCCGGGCGAGGGGCGCAGGGTGGTTCTCGCCACCTCGGTCGCCGAGTCGAGCCTGACCGTGCCCGGCGTACGGGTGGTGGTCGACTCCGGCCTGGCCAGGGAGCCCCGTACCGACCACGCCCGCGGCCTCGGCTCGCTCACCACGGTCCGCGCGTCCCGGGCCTCGGCCACCCAGCGGGCGGGGCGGGCGGGCCGCGAGGCACCGGGCGTGGTCTACCGCTGCTGGTCGCGGGCCGAGCACGAGCGGCTGCCCGAGCACGCGCGGCCCGAGATCGCGCTCGCCGACCTGACCGGCTTCGCCCTCCAGGCCGCCTGCTGGGGCGACCCCGCCGCCACCGGCCTGGCCCTGCTCGACCCGCCCCCGGCCGCCGCGATGGATGCCGCCCGCCGCACCCTGCACGCCCTGGGCGCCCTGGACTCCCCTGGCGCGCCGGGTCTCACCATGGGCCGGGTGACCGAGCGGGGACGGCGGATGGCCGGGGCCGGGGTCCATCCGCGCCTGGCACGGGCCCTGATCGATGCCGGGACCGATCCCCTGACCGGCCCCGGGACCGGCACCGGGAACAACGCGAGGTCCCGGGTCGCCGAGGTCGTGGCGCTGCTGTCGGAGCAGTTGCCCCGGGACGCGGGTGACGACCTGGTGGCGGTCTGGCGCGCCGCGCGCCGGGGCGGGGACGGCTTCTCCGCCCGGTGGCGTCAGGAGGCCGGGCGCCTGGCTCGCGCCGTCCCCGGCCCCGACCGGCGTCAGGGACGACCACTGTCCGCCGACGTCACGCCCCGGGGCGGCAGGACGGCGAAGAAAGACGAGACGGCCTGGGACGACGATGCCGTGGCCGGGATCGTCGTGGCGCTGGCCTATCCCGAGCGGGTGGCGCGGCGGCGGGGCGGGTCGTACCTGATGGCCTCGGGAACGGCCGCCGAGTTGCCACGCGGGTCGCGGCTGGGGACGGCGGAGTGGCTGGCCGTCGCGGTCGCGGACCGGCCCGCCGGGGTGGCGTCCGCCAGGATCAGGCAGGCGGTGGTGATCGACGAGGAGATCGCCAGGCTCGCCGCGGCTCCCCTGTACGGCTCCGACGAGGAGATCATCTGGCGCGTACCGCCGGGAGAGCGGCGTGGCGATGTGTCGGCTCGCCGGGTGGAACGGCTGGGCGCGATCGAGCTGGCCGACAGCGCGCTCCGCGGCGCCGACGTACGACCCGCCGTCCTGGAGGGTCTGCGCGCCGAAGGTCTGTCGATCCTGCGCTGGACGCCCGAGGCCGTGGCCCTGCGCGAGCGCCTGGCCTTCTGCCGGCGCACGCTCGGCGACCCCTGGCCCGCGACGGACGACGACGCGCTGATCGAGGCGGCCGACCGCTGGCTGGAGCCCGAGCTGTCGCGGGCCCGCCGCCGGTCCGACCTGGAGCGCCTCGACGTGGTCTCCGCGCTGCACCGCCTGGTCCCGTGGAACGCCCGGCTGGCGGAGACGGCCCCGGAACGGGTCGAGGTGCCGAGCGGGTCGCGGATCAGGATCGACTACTCGGGCGAGCAGCCGGTGCTGGCGGCCAAGCTGCAGGAGCTGTTCGGCTGGGCCGAGACCCCGCGCGTCGCGGGAGTCCCGCTGGTGATCCACCTGCTCTCCCCCGCGGGCCGTCCGGCCGCGGTCACCGCCGACCTGGCCTCGTTCTGGCGCGAGGGCTACCGCGCGGTCCGCGCCGAGCTCCGCGGCCGCTATCCCCGGCATCCCTGGCCGGACGACCCCATGTCGGCCACCGCCACCCGCCGCACCAACCCACGGCGCTGACACGGCGCTGACACGGCGCTGACTCCGGGCTCCGCCCACCTCCCCTGCCGGCCCGGGAGCCATGCCCGGCACACCCGGCGGTAGGGCCGGAAACCTCACCTCCCATAACCGGCCAGGCGATCGCGCCCGGCACGCCCGGCGGCAAGGCCGGAAACCTCATCTCACCCGGCGCGCGGCCGGCTTTTGTGAGCTATCGTAGTGATATCACTTCGATAGCAAAGGTGGCGTACATGGAACGACGTGCTTTCCGGATCGGCGGATTCGGTGTCCTGATCGGGCTCCTGGCGCTCGGAGCCGTCCTGGCCTGGGCCGGGTGGACGGCGGGGGAAACGCAGCTGATCGCCGCGGCGATCGGGTGGGGGATCGTCGCGGCGATCATGGCCACCGGGTTCACGGTGATCAACCCGAACGAGGCGAAGGTCGTGCAGTTCTTCGGCCGCTACATCGGGACGGTGAACCAGGCCGGGTTCCAGTGGGTGCTGCCGTTCACCAGCAAGGAGCGCGTCACCCTCCGGGTGCGCAACTTCGAGACGACCAAGCTCAAGGTGAACGACGCCGACGGCAACCCCGTGGAGATCGCCGCCGTCGTCGTCTACAAGGTCGCCGACACCGCCAAGGCGACGTTCTCCGTGGACGACTACGAGCAGTATGTGGCGATCCAGTCCGAGGCCGCCGTCAGGCACCTGGCCACCAGCCACCCGTACGACGCCCACGAGGAGGGCCGCACCAGCCTGCGCGACGGCGCCGAGGTGGCCGCCGAGCTCACCACCGAGCTGAGCGACCGCACCCAGCTCGCCGGGGTGGAGGTGCTGGAGGCGCGGATCACCCACCTCGCCTACGCTCCGGAGATCGCCCAGGCGATGCTGGTCCGGCAGCAGGCCGCCCAGGTGGTCGCGGCGCGCACCCACATCGTCGCCGGCGCGGTCGGCATGGTCCAGCTCGCGCTGACCAAGTTGCGGGAGGATGAGGTGGTGGAACTCGACGAGGAGCGCAAGGCGCAGATGGTCTCCAACCTGCTGGTCGTCCTCTGCGGTGACAAGGCGACGCAGCCGGTGGTCAACGCCGGCAGCCTCTATGGCTGAGCGCAAGAAGATCCTGCTGAGACTCGACCCGGCCGTCTACGAGGTGATCGCCAAGTGGGCGGCCGACGACCTGCGAAGTGTCAACGCCCAGCTGGAGTACGCGCTCCGCCTGGCACTCAAGGCGGCGGGTCGCGAGCCCCGGCGGGGCGAGCGGAATAACACCGATGAGCCGGACAAGTCATCTGATTGAGACGTGGGACGCTTCCCCTGACGGACTCGCCGGACCACACTCGGTTCATGTCGTGGGTGGGAAGTTCCGCAGTGGAGATCGCGGAGGCCGTGCGACGGGGGAAGGTCACCGCGCCCATGGTCGTCGAGGAGCACCTCGACGCCATCGCCGAGCGTGACGGGCGCGTCGGGGCGTTCCGCACGGTCCTCGCCGAGCGGGCGCTGGCCGAGGCACGGGCACTACAGGAGCGGGCGGACCTGTCCGGGCTGCCGCTCGCCGGGGTGCCGATCGCGATCAAGGACAATGTGCCGATCAGGGGCGAGGCGTCCCGCAACGGTTCCGCGGCGACGCCGGACACGCCCGCGGACGAGGACCATCCCGTGGTGGCCAGGCTCAGGGCCGCGGGCGCGGTGGTCGTCGGCATCACCAACGTGCCGGAGCTCTGCCTGGTCGGATTCTCCGACAGCGTGTACGGCGTGACGCGCAACCCGTGGGACCTCGGGCGCACCCCCGGCGGGTCGTCGGGCGGGAGCGCCGCCGCCGTGGCGGCGGGCATGGTCCCGCTGGCCCACGGCAACGACGGGCTGGGCTCGCTGCGCATCCCGGCCGCCTGCTGCGGCCTGGTCTCGATCAAGCCGGGTCACGGGGTGGTCCCGCCGCCCGAGCACGACTGGTACGGGATGTCGGAGAACGGCCCGCTGGCCACGACCGTGGCCGATCTCGCCCTGGCCCTGGCCGTCATGGCGGATGACATGTCACTGGCGACGCCCGGCGAGAGCGAGACACTCGGCGTGGACAGCGCCATCGACGACTACCCGGGCGGGCTGACCCTGTCGGAACCGCTGAGGCTGCGGATCTCGGTCGCGCCGATGCCGCTGCCCTCCGGGCTCTCGGTGGACGCCGAGTTCCAGCGGGCGGTGACCGGGGCGGCGGAGGTCCTGGGCGCGGCGGGGCACACCGTGGTGGAGCACCCCCAGCGGATGCCCTTCGAGGTCGGTGCGGCCGCTGTCGCCACCTGGTTCGGGTGCGCCAGGGGCGACGTGGCCGGTCTCGACCCGCGCCGTCTCGAACGGCGCACCAGGGCCCTGGCGAGAGCCGGACGGCTGCTCGCCAGGTTCGGGGCGGACGGTACGACGGGCCGTGACCGCTGGCGCGCGTACGGCGCCGACCAGTGGTTCGGCAACGCCGACGTGCTCGTCACGCCGACGCTCGCCGCCCTGCCACCGGCCGCCGAGCGCTGGGGCCGGCGCGGGCTCCTGGCGAACGCCCGCGCCAACCTGACGTACGCGCCCGCCACCGCGGCCTGGAACATGGCCGGCTGGCCCGCCATGACCGTCCCGTACGGCCGGCACTCCAGCGGCATGCCGATCGGCGTCCAGCTCGTCGCCGCCCCGGGGGGTGAGGCGCAGCTCCTGGCCCTGGCCGGCCAGCTGGAGACCGCCCGCCCCTGGACCCGCCACGCTCTGCCCGCCTGATCGGCTTTCCGTCTGGCCGCCGCCTACCGGCGCGCCGGGCAACCGGCCGGCGCGGCGCCGGGGCCGCCTGCGGGAGAGACCCCGCGCGGGCGGCCCCGTACGGGTCAGACGCCGGTGGGGTGCCAGACCGTCTTGGTCTCCAGGAAGGCGGTCATCCGCCCGGTGCCCGGGTCTGCGAACCAGTCGGTCTCGGCGGGACGGAGGACCCGCTTGAGGTTCTCCGCCGCCGCCTCCTCGCACGCGACCGCCACGGCCCTGTCGGTGACCCCGGCCAGGTCGAGGGCGTTGACGTCCATGTGCGCGGCCAGATGGGGAGCGATCTCGGCGACGGAGCCGGTGAGGATGTTGACCACCCCACCGGGCAGGTCCGAGGTGGCGAGCACCTCGGCCAGGGTGATCGCGGGCAGCGGGGCGCGCTCGCTCGCGATCACCACGCAGGTGTTGCCCGTGACGATCACCGGGGCGATCACCGAGACGAGCCCGAGCAGCGGCTTGTCGGGGGCGACCACCGCGACCACGCCGGTCGGCTCCGGCGAGGAGATGTTGAAGTAGGGACCGGCGACGGGGTTGGCGGACCCGGCGACCGCGGCGATCTTGTCCGACCATCCGGCGTACCAGACCAGCCGGTCGACGCTCGCGTCCACGACCTCCCGCGCGTTCTTCGTCCCGGACTCGGCCAGCTCGGCGATGAACTGGGCCCGGCGACTCTCCAGCATCTCGGCGACGCGGTAGAGGACCTGTCCCCGGTTGTACGCGGTGGCACCCGACCAGCCGCCGAAGGCCTTGCGCGCGGCCGTCACCGCGTCGCGGGCGTCCTTGCGGGAGGCCTTGGCGGCGTTGGCGAGGAAGTCGCCGCTGGAGGAGGTCACCGCGTAGGACCTTCCGCTCTCGGAGCGCGGGAACGCCCCGCCGATGTACAGCTTGTACGTCTTGCGCACGGCGAGCCGTGCGGGCTGACGTCCGTCCCCGGGGTCCGTGGCCCGCCCCGGGGCCTGATCAGTGGTCTGCTCCGGGGCCTGCTTGGTCGCCCGCGCCCGGCCCGGCTTCTCCGCCTTACTCATTTCCCAGCCCTCTCCACGAGCTCTCCTGCTGCGCCAGCCGGGCCGGCACGAAGACCTGACCGCAGCGGCTCACGCCGCACCGGTGGGCGAACCAGCCGCGCAGCACCGGCCGCCCGGCGCGGGCGAAGCCGTACCCCCGGGCGCTCTGGGCACGGCGGCGACGGCGCCTGAGGCGCTGATGCTCACACATCGAGGTACGCCTCCAGCCCGTGCCGTCCGCCCTCTCGCCCGTATCCCGACTCCTTGTAGCCGCCGAACGGCGAGGTGGGGTCGAACCGGTTGAAGGTGTTGGCCCAGACGACGCCGGCGCGGAGCCTGCTCGCCATCCACAGGATGCGCGAACCCTTCTCCGTCCACACGCCCGCCGAGAGGCCGAACGGGGTGTTGTTGGCCTTCTCCACCGCCTCGGCCGGGGTGCGGAAGGTCAGCACGGACAGCACGGGGCCGAAGACCTCCTCGCGGGCGATCCGGTGTGACTGGGCGACACCGGTGAAGATGGTCGGCGGGAACCAGAACCCCTTGTCGGGCAGCGAGCAGGCCGGGGACCAGCGCTCGGCGCCCTCCGCCTCCCCCAGGTCCGACAGCTCGCGGATCCTGGCGAGCTGGGCCGCGGAGTTGATCGCGCCGATGTCGGTGTTCTTGTCCAGCGGGTCGCCCAGCCTGAGCGTGCCGAGCCGCCGCTTCAGCGCGTCGAGCAGTTCCGTCTCGATCGACTCCTGCACCAGCAGCCGGGAGCCCGCACAGCAGACGTGGCCCTGGTTGAAGAAGATCCCGTTGACGATGCCCTCGACCGCCTGGTCCAGCGCGGCGTCCTCGAACACGATGTTCGCGGCCTTGCCGCCGAGCTCCAGGGTGACCTTCTTACCGGAGCCCGCGACCGACCTGGCGATCTGGCGGCCGACCTCGGTGGAGCCGGTGAAGGCCACCTTGTCGACGTCGGGGTGGTTGACCAGGGCGGCGCCGGTCTGTCCGGCACCGGTCACGATGTTGACCACGCCGGGCGGCAGGTCGGCCTGCGCGCAGATCTCCGCGAACAGCAGCGCGGTCAGCGGGGTGGTCTCGGCGGGCTTGAGGACCACGGTGTTACCGCAGGCCAGGGCAGGGGCGATCTTCCATGCGAGCATGAGCAGCGGGAAGTTCCACGGGATGACCTGGCCGGCCACCCCGAGCGGGCGCGGACCGGGGCCGTACCCGGCGTATCCCAGCTTGTCCGCCCAGCCTGCGTAGTAGAAGAAGTGGGCCGCCACCAGGGGCAGGTCCACGTCGCGGGACTCGCGGATGGGCTTGCCGTTGTCCAGGGACTCCAGGACGGCCAGCTCGCGCGAGCGCTCCTGGATGATCCGCGCGATCCTGAAGAGGTACTTGGCCCTTTCCGAGCCGGGCAGCGCCGACCAGACGCCGAACGCCTTGCGGGCGGCCGAGACCGCCCGATCGACATCGGCCTCCGTCGCCCAGGCGACCTCCGCCAGGACCTCCTCGGACGCCGGGTTGACGGTCTTGTGAAGATCCCCGCCCTGGGAGTCGACCCACTCACCGTCGATGAACAGGCCGTAGGACGGCCTGATGTCGACGACGTCACGCGACTCGGGCGCCGGTGCGTACTCAAACATGTGAACGCCTTAGTCGAGGGTGAAGTAGTCGGGACCCGCGTACCTGCCGGTGGCCATCTTCTGGCGCTGCATCAGCAGGTCGTTGAGGAGTGTGGAGGCGCCGAGCCGGAACCAGTCGGGGCTGAGCCAGCCCTCGCCGACGGTCTCGTTGACCAGGACGAGCATCTTGATCGCGTCCTTGGTGGTCCGGATGCCGCCCGCGGGCTTCACCCCGACCTTCCGGCCGGTCACGGCCAGGAAGTCGCGGACCGCCTCCAGCATGATCAGCGTCACCGGAAGGGTCGCGGCGGGCTGCACCTTTCCGGTGGAGGTCTTGATGAAGTCGCCCCCGGCCAGCATGGCCAGCCAGGACGCGCGGCGCACGTTGTCGTACGTGGACAGCTCTCCGGTCTCCAGGATCACCTTCAGGTGAGCGGCGCCGCAGGCGGCCTTGATCGCGACGATCTCCTCGAAGACCTTGACGTAGTCACCCGCGAGGAACGCGCCCCTGTCGATGACCATGTCGATCTCGTCGGCTCCGGCCGCCACCGCGAAGACGGTGTCGGCGACCTTGACGTCGAGCGAGGAGCGTCCGCTGGGGAAGGCGGTCGCGACGCTGGCCACCTTGACACCGGTGCCCTTCAGCGCCGCCGCGGCTTCGGCGACCAGGTCGGGATAGACGCATACCGCGGCCACCCTGGGTACCGAGGGGTCGGCCGGGTCGGGGTGGAGGGCCTTGGCGCACATCGCGCGGACCTTACCCGGGGTGTCGGCTCCCTCCAGGGTCGTCAGGTCCACCATGCCGATGGCGAGATCGATGGCCTGGGCCTTGGCGGTCGTCTTGATGGATCGGGTGCCGAGCATCGCGGCGCGCTGGTCGGCGCCCACGCGGTCGACACCGGGCAGGCCGTGCAGGAAGGTTCGCAGCGTGG
Source organism: Streptosporangium sp. NPDC002607 (assembly GCF_053592655.1). Classification (NCBI taxonomy): domain Bacteria; kingdom Bacillati; phylum Actinomycetota; class Actinomycetes; order Streptosporangiales; family Streptosporangiaceae; genus Streptosporangium; species Streptosporangium sp. NPDC002607. The sequence continues at coordinate 38,275 of NZ_JBSFWD010000040.1, read as the reverse complement.
CGTTGGACGTGGCCACGTCCGCGAGCGAGGTAGTCATAGTTGACACCTCTCCAGGATGCCCACTGGTGTGATTAGTTCCAAACTGGACCTTGCACAGCCCTCCCGTCGGTTTTCGTCAACATCCGCCGGGTCCGGGCTCTCCGTGTCGTGCGGGGGCCCGGCGACACGGCACCGTTCGCGGATGAGGCGGCCGGAAATCCGGAGCCTCCCCACCGGTGGATCACTCCACCGGATTGCCGGACAGCACCTGGAACCACCTCCCCGGCGAGCACGCCCACGGCGAACGCGAGCAGGGTGAGGGAGGCCAGGCTCGGATCGGCGCCGCTCGACGGCCTTCTCCGGCCGGGACACTCAGGGCCTACCGGGCGAGGTGGCAGGCGCGATCCGCGGTGGCCGAAACAGACTCTAGGTATGGGGTGGGGCGCGGAGCGGCCCGGATATAGGACATCCTCCCGATGTGAAACCGGGGGCCTTAGGGCGAATCTTGAGTGTGTAAGGAAAGCGCCACACCAGGAAGGAACCCCCATGGGTCCCGAGCTTCAGCTCCAGATGATCACCCAGAGGACCATCGAGCTCCGCGAGCAGGCCGACAGCCACCGCCTCGCCCGCGAGGCTCAGCAGGCCAGGAAGGCCCGCTCGGGCGGCAAGCGCCGCAGGGGCCTCCTCGGCAAGATCATTCCGGCATGACCACGTCCCGAGAGCCCGGCCGCCCCCTGTCCGGCCGGGCCTCTCTGCCCCCGTAGAAGATCGATTTCACCGAGCGAAAAATAAGGAGAGTGCTACCTGTAAGGCATGACATGCTGGCAGACATGGTGGGTCGGGCGGTAAGCCCCGTCTTTGTAGGACGGGAGACGGAGCTTGCGGATCTGACCGAGGCATTCGAACAGACACGGAAGAACGCGGCGACGACGGTGCTGCTCGGCGGCGAGGCCGGCGTCGGCAAGTCACGGCTGATCGGGTGTTTCGCGGAACGGGCCTCGGCCGACAGTGCCCACGTGCTTAACGGGGGCTGCGTGGAGCTGTCGACCGAGGGCCTCGCCTACGCGCCGTTCACCGCGGCGATCCGCCAGCTCGTCCGCGAGTGCGGTGCCGAGGAGGTCGCGGCGCTGCTCCCCGAGGGAGGGGCACGCGACCTGGCCCGGCTACTGCCCGAGTTCGGCGAGCCGAGCGGCGACACGGAGAGCGACACCGCCCGGGCTCGGCTCTTCGAGCAGGTTCTCACCCTGTTGGAAAGGCTCGCCGAGAGCCGGCCGGTGATCCTCCTCATCGAGGACGTCCACTGGGCCGACAGCTCCAGCCGCGACCTGATCGCCTTCCTCAGCCGGAACCTTCGCGCCGCACCCGTGCTGATGGTCCTCACCTACCGCTCCGACGAGCTCCACCGCCAGCACCCGCTCAGGCCGGTGCTCGCCGAGCTCGGCCGGCTGGACGGGGTCCTCCGGATGGACCTGCCCCGGCTCACCCTGCCGGAGGTGGCGGCCCAGATGGCCGGCATCCTCGGCACCGCACCCGAGCTCGCCCAGGTGAACAGGGTTTTCCAGCGCAGCGAGGGCATCCCGCTCTTCGTCGAGGCGCTGATGGAGTGCGGTGGCGACTGCACCTTCCCCGACTCCCTGCACGACCTGATCATCGGCTCCGTCGAGCGTCTCCCCGAGGAGACCCAGCGGGTGCTGCGCATCGCCGCGGCCGGCGGCATCCGGGTGGGCCACGCCCTGCTCGCCGCGGTCAGCGGCCTGTCCGACGTCGACCTCGACGACGCGCTGCGCACCGCGATCGCGGCCAACGTGCTGCAGGTCACCGACGGCCACGCCTATGTCTTCCGGCACGCGCTGATCCGCGAGGCCGTGCACGACGAGCTCCTGCCGGGTGAGCACGTACGGCTGCACGCCCGCTTCGCCGAGGAGATCGGCAACGACCGCGCGCTCGTCCCGCCCGGCCGGGCCGCCATCGAGATCGCCCACCACTGGCACGCCGCCAGAAACGACCTCTGGGCCCTCATCTCCGCCTGGGAGGCTGCGGGCAAGGCCGCGAAGACCTTCGCCTACAAGGAGATGATGCAGCTGCTTGAGCGGGTGCTCACGCTGTGGAGCAAGGTCCCCGACGCCGCCGAACGCATCGGTGTCGACCACACCACGGTCCTGGAGCGCGCCTCGGAGGCCGCGAGCGCGTGCGGGGAGGTCGACAGGGGCAGCAAGTTCGTCAAGGCCGCACTGGACGAGCTCGACGAGCGGACCGAGCCCGCGCGGGTGGCGGACCTGCTGGTACGGAGGTCGCAGTTCAAGAAGGCCAAACGGAAGCCGGGGGTGCTCGACGATCTCCGCTACGCCGAGCGGCTGGTCCCCGAACCGGGGCTGGACCGCGCCGAGGTGCTGTCCAAGCTGGGTTCGTACCTGATGTTCAGCGGCGAGCTGGACGAGGGGACGGCGCTCACCGAGGAGGCGCTGCGGATCGTGCGCGAGTACGGCGAGGAGCCCCTGGAGGCCGAGCTGCTGCTCAACCTCGCGCTGGGCGACTCGATCGCGGGACGCATCGACGCCATGGCCCGGCTCAACGCGAGAGCGCAGGCGATCGGCGAGCGCGTCGGCTCCGGCGGCAGCGTGTTGCGCGCCCTCGCCAACAACGTGGACGCGCTGAACAACATGGGCCGCTCCACCGAGGCGATCGAGCTGGCGCTCGAAGGGGAGCGACTGGCCAGGAAGTACGGCCTCTACCGGGTCCAGGGCACGTTCATCGCCAACAACCGGGCCGAGGCGCTGGACGCGCTGGGCAGGTTCGAGGAGGCGGCCCAGCTGGCCGAGCAGGCCCTGGGCATGGACCCCATCCTGCGTACCCGCCACCACCTGCGGCGGATCCGCGCCGACGTGGCGCTCGCCCGGGGCGAGACGGACGTGCTCAGGTCCGTCCTGAACGAGGTGGGCGCCTTCGACGCCGCCTCGGAGGAGTTCACCCAGGAGCTGACCACCAACTCCCGGCTCCTGATCGGCCTGCACATGCTCGACGGGGAGCCGCTGGCCGCGCTGGAGGTCGCCGAGCGGGTGGCCCGGGAGGCACGGATCATGAGCAAGCCCATGCTGGGCTGGCGGATGCTCGACCTGCTCGGAGGGGTCTGCGAGACGATCGGGGCGTTCGCCCCCGAACGGGTGGCGGCGCTGCGCGCCCGCGTCGAGGAGGCGGCGGCCGCGATGACCGTGGACAGCCCCGTCTCCGAGGCCTACCGGCTCGGTGTCGCCCGCGACCACGACGCCGCGGCCACGGTCTGGGAACGACTGGGCCGTCCCCTCCCGCAGGCGAGGTCACTGCTGCACGCCGGACGGGCGGCGGCCGGTGCAGGCGATCGCGACGGTGCCGCCGACCGGCTGCGCACCGCCCATCCGATCGCCGTGGCGATCTCCGCCCGGCCACTGGCGGGCGAGATCTCCTCGCTCGCCCGCCGGGTGGGGATCTCCCTCACCGACCGGACGGGGAGCGGGGAGCAGCTGCTGACCCCGCGCGAACTGGAGGTGCTCCGGCTGGTCGCCCAGGGACGGTCCAACCGCGAGATCGCCGCCGAGTTGTTCATCTCGGCCAAGACCGTGAGCGTCCATGTCTCCAACATCCTCGGCAAGCTGGGCGTCTCCACCCGGGGCGAGGCGGCCGCTGCCGCCCACCGCCTCGCCCTGATCGGCTGACCTCCTGCATCATGGATACCGATCGGATCGGGAAGAGGAGACAGACGTGCAGCGCGAGAATGGCATCGCCGTCGGCATGACACCCGCTCCCCCTGAGTCTTCGGGGGTGCGCGGAGCGATCGCCGCCAACCTGCGCCGCACCCGCCTGGCCCGAGGGTTCAGCGTTCGCGAGCTGGCCGAGCTGACCGGCGTGAGCAAGGCGCTCATCTCCCAGGTCGAGCGCGGCGTGGCCAACCCCACGGTCGAGGTGCTGTCGCGGCTCGCGGCCTCCCTGGAACTGACCTTCGGCGAGCTGACCCGGGTCCACCTGACCGGCCCGGAGGTGATCCGCCACGACGAGGGACTCGTCCTCCCCGCCGGGGACACGACGGTCCGCGCCTTGTTCGCGGCCCCCGACCGGCGCCGCTTCGAACTGGCCGAGGGCCACATCCCGCCGGGCACCCGCAGCGCCAAGAGCTCCCACGGCCGCGGCTCGGTGGAACACGCCTACGTCGTCTCCGGCGAGGTGACCGTCGAGACCGAGGAGTGGTCGGTCACCATCGCCGCAGGCGACGCCGTGCGCTTCGCCGCCGAGTCCGACCACGTCTACGCCACCGGCTCCGCCGCCTGCCGCGTCCTGACCCTGATCTCGTTCTCCGAGGACTGACGATGGAGCGTGCGAGCCGGTCAGTCCAGCCAGTCGCCGGAGCCGTCGGGGACGCTGGCCAGCAGCGTCCGGGTGTAGGGATGCTCGGGCGCGTCGAGCACCCGGTCGGCGAGGCCGGTCTCCACACACGTGCCCGACTCCAGCACGTAGAGCCGATCGGCGATCTGGCGGACCACGGCCAGGTCGTGGGTGATGAACAGCATCGCCATGGACAGTCGTTCCCGCAGCTCGGCGAGGAGACCCAGTACCTGGGCCTGGACCGAGACGTCGAGCGCCGACACCGGCTCGTCGCAGATCAGCAGGCGAGGCTCGCCCGCCACCGCGCGGGCGATCGCCACCCGCTGCCGCTCACCGCCGGACAGCCCAGCCGGGCGCATCCCGGCCATGTCGCGGGCCAGGCCGACCGACTCCAGGAGCCGGGCGAGGTCGTCCGGCCCGGCGGGACGGCCGTCGGCCCACAGCGCCTCCCGCAGGGTCGCCCCCACGGTCCGGGCGGGGTTGAGCGTCGAATAGGGGTCCTGGAAGATCATTTGTGAGATCCGGCGGGCCTGGCGCACGGCCGCGCGCCCCATCCGCCCGTAGTCGGAGCAGTCCGCGCCGCCGAGCAGGATCGCACCCCCGTCCGGACGCTCCAGCCCGGCGACGCATCGGGCCAGCGTGGTCTTGCCCGATCCGGACTCGCCGACCACACCGACGACCTCGCCCGGAGCGACCGTCAGGCTCACGCCCGCCAGCGCCGGGCGCGGGCTCCCGGCGAACCGCCGGTGCAGGTCACGCACCTCCAGCACCGGCTCGGCCACGACCGGCGGCCTGGGGACGACCCCCGGTTCCGGCGCGGGCGGCGCGGGCAGCTCGGCCGCCCGCAGGCACGCCGACAGCCGCCCTTCGCGGACGCGCCCCGATACGCGTACGGGACGTGGCTCCGGCACTCCCGCGCGGCACTCCGGCACGGCCAGCGAGCACCGGTCGGCGAACCCGCACCGCCCTGCCGCCACGTCGTGCGCGGGGACGGCCCCCGGCACCGAGGGGATCACCGCGAGCCGCCGGTCCGCGGGCGGCTCGGCCGCCAGCAGCGCCCTGGTGTACGGGTGGAACTGCTCATGCCGCACGGCCGCCGCACGGCCGGTCTCCATGATCCGTCCCGCGTACATCACCATGACCCGGTCACAGGTGGAGAAGGCCAGGCGCAGGTCGTGGGTGATGAGGACGAACGCCATGTCCCGTTCGCGCTGGACACGCCGGATGAGGGAGAGGACCTCGCGCTGGGTGGTGGCGTCGAGCGCGGTCGTCGGCTCGTCGGCGACCAGCACCCGCGGCCCTCCGGCCAGCGCGGCGGCCAGCCCGATTCGCTGGCGCATGCCGCCGGACAGCTGGAAGGGGTAGCGCCCCGCGACATTCGCCGGCAGGCCCACCTCCGCCAGCAGTCGCGGCACCTCGACGGCCGCGTCCGCGCCCTTCGGCAACCCGTCGGCGATCTGACGCCCGGCCCTGCGCAACGGGTTGAGCAGGGTGAACGGGTCCTGCATGAGGAGGGAGACCACGCCGCCGCGCTGCCGCCGCCGGGCACGCGGGTCGTCGTCCACCCGCTCGCCCGCGATGCGTACCTGCCCGGTGGCCTCCAGCCCCTGAGGCAGCAGACCGAGCATCGCACGGACCGTGAGGGACTTGCCCGAACCCGACTCCCCCACGATGGCGACCGACTCTCCGGCCGCCACCTCGAACGACACCTCCGACAGGAGGGTCCGCCCGGTGGAGGGCTGCCGGACCTTGATTCCTTCGACCCGGATCGCGGGCTCGGCGGTCGCCCCGGTTCCGGTGGACTCCTTCATCTCAACGTGCCCTTCCCCGGCGATCGACGCGTTCGTGGAGCCAGTCACCGACGATGTTCAGCGCGGCGGCCGTGAGGATGATGGCGAGGCCGGGGGCGACCACTGCCCAGGGGTTGACGAGCAGTTGGGCCCGATTGTCCGCCAGGGTGCGCCCCCAGTCGGGCGAGCCCGCGGGCACCCCCAGGCCGAGGAAGGACAGCGAGGCCAGGGACACCAGGGCGTAGGCGAAGTTGAGAAACCCGTTGGCCAGCGTGACCGAGGCGATGTTGGGCCAGATCTGCCTCGTCATGATCCGCCACGCGGAGAGGTTCTTGAGCAGTGCCGCCTCGACGTAGGGGCGGTGCCGCTGTTCGAGCACGGCCCCGCGCACCACCCTCGTGTCGGTGGGGGCGAACAGCACGACGAGCACGGCGACCGCCAGGCCGTACCCTCCGCCCAGTACCCCGGCGACGACGATCGCCACCAGCAGGGCGGGCAGGGAGAACATCAGGTCCGCCCAGCGCATGGCCAGCGCGTCGGCCCAGCCGCCGAAGTATCCGGCGGGCAACCCGATGAGGTTGCCGATCAGCATCGACCCGGCGGCGACGCACAGCGCGCCGGGAACGGCCGTACGGGCTCCCGCGACGAGCAGTTCCAGCACGTCGCGGCCAAGGTCGTCGGTGCCGAGCGGGTGACCTGGCGCGGGGCCGGTGATGCCGAGCACGAGGTCCTGGTCGGTCGCGCCGGGCACCAGCCAGGGCGCGAGCACCGCGGCCACGGCCACGGCGAACAGGACGGCCAGCGCGCCGGCCACGGCCACCTGGGGACGGCGCCGCGCGACCGCCGGAAAACGGCCTCTCACCGTGCCTCCTCAGGTGAGATACAGCGAATCACGACGGCGTGCCCGCCCGTGGGGATCACGATGTCCTCCCACCGAACCGGACCCGGGGGTCGGCCACCGAGTAGCCGATGTCCACCAGCAGGTTGACGGCGACGATGAGCAGGGTGAACAGCAGCCCGAGCGCTTGGACGGCCGGGACGTCCTTGAAGGTGACCGAGTCGACGAGCAGCGATCCGAGACCGGGAAGCGCGAACGTCACCTCGACCAGCACGGTCCCGGCCAGCATGCCGGTCACGATGAGCCCGGCCGCGGTGAGGATGGGGACCAGCGAGTTGCGCAGCGCGTATCCGAGGACGGCCGCGCCGCCCAGGCCACGCGCGCGGGCGAAGACCACGTAGTCCTGGTCGAGCTCGCGGATGAGCGCCGCCCTGCTGAAGCGGACGAACATGCCCACGGCGCCGATGGCCAGCGCGACCGCGGGCAGGGTGAGGTGCCACACCTGGCCGACCAGGCCCTCGCCCGTCCCGTACACGGGAAACCAGCCGAGCCCCGCGGCGAACACCACGAGCAGCAGCAACCCGACCGCGAAGGGCGGGGCGCTCAACCCCACCACACCGGCGGTGACGACGAGGCGATCGGCGGCCCGGCCCCGCCGCAGCGCCCCGACCACGCCCAGCGGAACCCCCACGAGCAGGGCGAGCAGCACGCCGTACCCGACGAGCGCCAGGGTGAGCGGCAGCCGCTGGCCGATCATGTCGGCGACCGGCATCCCGGTCCTGACCGAGGTCCCGAGGTCGCCGTGGAGGACGCCGCCGAGCCAGCGCAGGTACTGCGCGGGCAGCGGCTCGTCGAGGTGGTAGCGGGCCTGGATCGCCGCGATGGTCTCCGGGGTGGCGGGGCGGGTGCCCAGCAGGGTCTGCTGGACCGAGCCGGGGGCGAGGTAGAGCAGACCGAATATGCCGGCCGACAGCAGCGCGACGACGACGACGATGCCCGCGAACCTGCGCAGCAGGAAGAGAAGCCGGTCACGCCCCGCCATCAGAGCACCCCGTTTCCTGTCAGCCACGCGACCACGCGCTCCGCCGCGTCCCCGCGGTGCGCTCCCTCCGTCAGCTCGTGGCCCTCCCGAGGGTAGACGACCAGCTGGGTCCGGACGCCGGCCGCCGACCAGGCACGATAGAGCTGCTCCGCCTGCCCGACGGGGGTGGTGCGGTCCTCGGCGCCGTGCAGGATCAGCGTCGGTGTGGTGACTCCGGCCGCGTGGCACACCGGCGAGCGGGCGGCGAGAAACTCCCTGCCCTGGGGCGTGGCGGGGTCGGCCCCTCGGTGGTAGAGGAGGTCGAAGCCGCCACCGAGGTTGCTCGCGGTGGCGAAGCTGAGCCAGTCGCTCACCCCGGACATCACCACGGCTGCCCGGAACCGGCCGGTTCGGGTCACCGCCCACGCGCTCAGGTACCCGCCGTAGCTGAGCCCCATGACCGCCATCCGCCCCGGGTCCGCGACTCCGGCCGCGACGAGGTGGTCCACACCCGCGAGGACGTCGCCCAGGTCGTCCTCACCGAATCGCCCGATGACCCGGCGCGCGTACTCCTGGCCGCGCCCGCTGCTCCCGCGCGGGTTCGGCAGCAGTACGGCCGCCCCCGCGTGCGCGAGCGCGGCGGCGAGCCCGCCGGACTCGGCCGGCGCGAAGGCAGTGGACCACAGCCAGGTCGGCCCTCCATGCACAATCACCACCAGCGGCGACGGTCCCGCCTCGGTCCCGCCGCCTCCCGTGGGGCCGGCGGGACCGGTGGAAGGCGAGAGGTCCGGGGAAACGGCGGGTGAGATCGGCGACCTCCGCAGCAGGAGACCCTGGACGGCGAGGCCGTCCTGGCCGGTCCAGGAGACCTCCTCCTGGTGCACGGCGAGCGGCGCCAGCGCGGCGTTGAGATCGGTGACCTGGCGCCAGTCGCCCTTGGCCACCTGGGCGACCGCCACCTCTGGGGGGCATTCGGCCGTCTCCCAGACGGCGACGGCGAGCGCACCGGTGCGATCCACCGAGAGTGACGGTTGCCCGTCGCGCCCGCCCAGGGTTCCCCAGGAGGTCCAGCGGGTCAGCGGGCGACCGTCGGCGGTCAGGGTGCCGCCGTGCGTGCCGGTACCCGACCACCCGGTGAACCACAGGGTGTCCTCGTCCAGCCAGCCCAGATCGGTGACGTCGTCGACGGCGGCCAGTGGCGTCGCCTCCCCGGTGACAAGGTCGACGCGGATGATCCGCCCGGAGACGATGGAGAGCCCCTCGACCACGACGGCGGTACGCCCGCCGGGCGCCAGCCGGGGGCGGCTGAGCTGCCAGGAGGTGCGCAGCAGGGTCCGGGGTTCACCGCTCTCGGGATCGACCAGGTCGAGGGCGGGCCGGTAGTACCCGGCGGGCGTCTCGTCGGCCGAGGTGACGGCCAGTACGACGCCGTCCCGCCAATCGGCGTCCCACACGGTCAGGCCGCGCAGCGGCACCGGCCGCAGCTCCCCGTCGCCCACCCGTGCCCACGCGAGCCGCCTGCGCCTGTCGCCCGGCGTGCGGACGAAGGGATCGGTCCCGTCGCGGACCCGGAGGCCGAGGTGGCTGCCGTCGCGCTCACTGCCGGGGTCGGCGAACCGCACGAGCACGGTACCGTCACCACCGGGGACGAGATCCTCGATCTCCCCTCCCACCCGGATCCGCCAGGCGGGGACCGGATCGCCGGGTGAACGGACCTCGACGTGGTCGAGGTCAGGGCCGTCACCGGCGGCGAGCAGCAGCCTCCCGTCCGGCAGCCACCGCGTCAACGCGTGCCATTCCGTCCCCGTGCCCGCCACGGGAACGGGCACCGGGACCGGTCCTCGGCTCCCGCTCTCGGCTTCGGACAGGTCGAGTACGTGTGCGACGGGACGGCCGTCCGGGCGCGGAAGAACGCAGGCGACACGGGCCCCCTCCGGATCCAGCACCACGGCCTCGGGCACACGCAGACCGGCGAGTGCGGCGTACGCCTCCAGTGCCGCGGTCATGAGCGGGTGGTGATCTCGGTGGCCCAGGGACCAACGAAGAAGTAGGGCCCGAACTCGCCGGTCCCCACGCCGGGGCCGAACGCCGTCGCCGCCTCTCCCCACCAGAGCGGCTGGTACGGGACGTCACCCGCGGCCTTGACCAGCGCCTCCCCGAGAAGCCTGCCGCGTGCTGTGTCGTCGGTTCCGGTCTTCGCCTCGTCGAGCAGCCCGGTCACCTCGGCATTGGCGTACTCGGCGATGTTCGTGCCGTTCACACCGGTGGCGGCGCCGTTCAGGAGCTGCTGGATGTACTCCGCGGGGTCGCCCGTGGTGGCGAAGTACCATCCCAGGTAGACGCCGGAGGCGTGCTTGCCGAGCTCGGCGATCCACTGCTCCAGCGGGACCTCCTTGACCTCAAGGGTGATGCCGATGCCCTTGAGGTTCTCGGCGAGGGTCAGTGCGGCCCTGCCGAGTTGCGGCCCGCTGTTCGGGTAGGTCAGCACGTCGGCGAAGCCGCCGGGCACCGAGGAGGCGGCCAGTTCGGCACGTGCCTTGGCCAGGTCGAACCCGTACTGCGGAATGCTCGCGTACAGGTTCTCCACCTCCGCCTCGCCGAGCACGCCGCCCCACTGGGCGGGGTCGGTGAGCGTGGTGGCCACCCTGCCGTGACCGCGCAGCACGCTGCGGAGGATTCCCTCCCTGTCGACGGCGTGGGCGACCGCCCTGCGGACGTGGACGTCGTCCCACGGCTTCTTGGCGGTGTTGAAGGCGAGCGTGACGAGGGAGCGGTCGCTCGCCGCCTTCACCTCGACGCCGGGCAGTCCCTTCCACTGGTCGATCTGCTCGGCGGGCACGTTCAGCGCCACGTCGACGGACCCGCCGCGCATGGCGAGGAGCCTGGTCGACTCCTCGGGAACGAAGTCGATTTCAATCCGGCGGTACGGGGCCTTGCCTCCCCACCAGGCGTCGTTGCGCTCCAGCGTCACGTGCGAGTCGGGGGCGAACTCCGTCACCCGGTACGGGCCCGTGCCCAGGATCTTCGCGGTGGGAGTGCCGATGTCGTCGCCGGAGACCTCGATGAACTTCCTGCTCGTGACCATGAGGGTGCCTGGCGACGGCGTCCAGGCGAACGAGGCGTCGGGCCGCTTCAGCGTGATCGTGACCTCGGCCGGCCCGCTTACGTCGATCTTCTTCACATTGGCGTACGCGTACGCGAAGGCCGAGGTGGAGCCCTTTCGCGCGTGCAGGTCGAGGCTGGCCACGACGTCGTCCGCGGTCAGCGGCGTCCCGTCGGAGAAGGTCACGCCCTGGCGGATGGCGTAGCCATAGGTCGTCGCGTCCTTCCTGGTCCAGGACTCGGCGAGCGATGGCTGGAGGCTGCCGTCGCGCCCTACCCCGACGAGCGCCTCCTGGCACAGGAGCGCGACGACGTAGTTCATGATGCCCGCCTCCTTGCTCGCGTCGAGCGAGCCGAGGGAGGAGGGCAGCGCGACCTTGAGGACGTCAAGGGACTTCGCCGCCCCAGCCGGGCCCCCGGCCGCCGGTTCGGGTGACCCGCAGGCCACGGCGAGGCCAGGGACGGCGGCCAGGCCGCTCACGATGGCGATGGATCTCAGCAGGGACCGCCGGGTGAGGGCGACGTCGGGGAGCTCGGTCACGGGGACCCACTTTCGTGCGACCAGCCAGCCCGCTCAGCTGCTGTGTCTACCATTAATATCCACTTGGCGAGTGAGAATATTCACTAGTCGTCGTTCACGTCAAACCCACCTTGCGAATAGGGAATACATGTCCTCCCTCACTGTCTACAGCGCTCCGTGGTGCGGTCACTGCCACCGACTGAAGGCCGCGCTCGCCCGCGCGGAGATCCCCTTCGTCGAGGTGGACGTCGACCGGACGCCCGGCGCGATCGAGCTCATCACCGACCTCGGCGGCGGCTCCTGGCTGATCCCCACCGTGCTCCTCCCCGACGGATCAGCGCTGGTCAATCCCAGCGTGCGGGAGATCGAAGCCCGGCTGGCCTGACCGGTCACCGCTCCGTCGGGGAGGAGCACGATCAGGCCAGCAGGGGTTCGAGCAGCAGGATCACGCCGAAGACGGCGAACGCGGCGGCGGCGCCGTACCTGATGATCTTCTCCGGCAGGTGCTTGCCGAGCATCCGTCCGACCAGGATGGCCAGGGCGTCGGCGGCGACCATGCCGACGGTCGAGCCGATCCAGGTGCCGAACCAGCCGTGCTGGGTGGCGAGGGTGATGGTGGCGAGCATGGTCTTGTCGCCCAGCTCGGCGAGGAAGAAGGCGACGGTCACGGCGATGATCGCCGATCGGGTGGTGCGCTGCGCCTTCTGAGCCTCCTCGTCCGTCAGCTCGTCCCCGCGCAGCGTCCACAGGGCGAAGCCGAGGAAGGCGATTCCGGCGATGATCGTGATCGCCGTGGTGGGGAGAAGGTCACCGGCCAGCCCGCCGAGACCGACACTGAGCAGGTGGACCACCGCGGTGGCCAGGGTGATTCCGGCGAGGACCGGCCACGGCTTGAACCGGGTGGCGAAGGTCATGGCCATGAGCTGGCTCTTGTCGCCCAACTCCGCGACGAAGATCACAACAAGACTGATCCAGAACGCTTCCAATGGAGGGTGCCCTTCCCGCACGTGCGGCCGGGCTGAAGGGGGCACCCGGGGAGTTTCGGGCACGACTTCGGCCCGGCGGCATCGATGATTGCCTGCCAGGCCGAAGGTCTCGTCCGCCCCGGAGCCGTGAGAGAACGGCCGAATCCGAGGCCCGCGCGACCGGGCGCCCTGGGGCGCCAGTATGTCGATCACGCGATTGGGACTACTCCCCTTCGGGTGTTTCCATCAGACCATAACAGCCGGGGCAGGATGCTCATTCCCGGGTCCTGCCCCGGCCCCGGAGACCGACGCCTTCGCAGGTCGGCCCCCGGGCAATCCGGCTCCTCGAAGCTCAGAGGCGAGTGCCGACCATCACGGGCTCGTTGACGAGGGTGACGCCGAATTTCTCGAAGACCCCGTCCCTGACCTCGCGGGCGAGATCGAGAAGCTCCTCGGTCGAGGCCGACATTTCCGGATTTGTCATTGCAAGGGTGTGCTTGGTGGAGATGCGTGCCGGGCCGCGCCGGTATCCCTTCGGGAACCCGGCGTTCTCGATCAACCATGCCGCCGGGACCTTGACCGCCCCGTCCGGCATGTCCCAGCGGGGGAACCCCGGCGCCCGCAGCTCCAGCTCGGCGGCCTGTCCGCCGGTCAGGATCGGGTTGGTGAAGAACGACCCCGCGCTGCGGGTGTCCGGGTCGGCCGCGTCCAGGACCATGCCCTTGCCCGCGCGCAGTTCCAGCACCGCCGCGCGAGCCCGCGCCAGCGGCACCCGATCGCCCAGCGCGACACCCAGCCGGACCGCCAGCTCCCGGTAGGCGATCGGACCGGACAGCGCGTCGCCGGCCAGCTCGTAGGTCACCGCGAGCACGACGTGCCGCCCGAGTTCCTCCTTGAACGCGCTGTGCCGGTAGGCGAACCCGCACTCCCGCGCGGTCAGGTCCCGTACCTCGCCGCTCCGGCGGTCGTAGACCCGGACAGCGGTGATCGTCTGGGAGACGTCCTGCCCGTAGGCGCCGACGTTCTGGATCGGTGTGGACCCGACCAGCCCGGGGATGCCGGACAGGCACTCCACTCCCGAGCGGCCCTCCGCCCCCACGCGCTCGACCAGTGAGTCCCAGTCCTCGCCCGCCTGCGCGGTGACCCGGTCCCCGTCGATCTCGACGCCCTGGGAGGCGACACGCACGACCAGGCCGTCGAACCCCTCGTCGGAGACGACCAGGTTGCTGCCGCCGCCGAGCACGAGCACCGGCTCGCCCGCCCGGTCGGCCTCGGCCACCAGCTCGACGATCTCCTCGGCCGACCCGGCCTCCACGAACGCCCTGGCCGCTCCGCCCAGCCCAAGCGTCGTGTACGGCGCCAGCCGTACCCCTGCCACCCGCTCCGTCATACGCTTCCCCACACCCGGCAGAAATCCGCGACCAGCCTACGGGGAGCGCAGCAGCCTCAGCACCCGGTCGTAGGTCCGCCGCGACTCCCTGTCGCGATATTCGGGGTCGACGTCGTCCTGACCGCGGTGCCGCTCCTGATGGACCGGGAGGTCCTTGCCCAGGCCGACCAGGATGCCGGGGAGCCCGAGCGAGAACTCCAGGTCGGCGTTGCGGTAGTAACGGGCCTCGGTGGGGAAGCCGCCCGCGGCGAGCACCGTGTCGCGCCTGACCGCGATCAGGTGGCCGAGCAGTGCCCGGACCTCGCCCGGCTCGGCCTCCAGCCACTCCTGGCCGTCCTCGCGAGGGTTAACGCCCTTCCAGCCCGCCGCGGTGACGTCGTCGTCCAGCGCCTTGACCAGCGGGGTGATGGCGTCGCCTTCCAGGATCATCGAGGTGTCCATGACGACGTGCACGTCAGAGCTGTCGAGACGGAGTAGCTTGTCACGGCTCTCCCCCCACCCGGCGGAGCCGCCCCTCCAGTGCGGGAGCTCGGCCACATGCCACGCCTCCACCCGATGGGGGAACTCCCGCACCAGCTCCTGCAGGACGGCTCCGGCTCCGTCCAGGTTCCCCAGGTCGAGGGCGAGGATCCTGGCCTCCGTACGGGCGACCAGGGCGCGTACGCACTCGCGCAGCTCTTCTGGCCGGCCGTCGACCAGCAGCGCGACGGTCACCGTCGAGTGCGCGGCCCTCGGCTCCTCGACCTCGGCGGGGGCGACGATGGTCTCGTCGAGCCGGGAGACCGACAGGCTGGCGTCCCAGAGCAACTGGGAGGAGACCATCCACTCGGGATGACCGTGGAGATCGTCCGACCGGCCGACCAGCTCGGAGCCCTCGGGCCTCGGCCGGGGTGCCGCCTCGGTCTCGGCGACCCGCTCCGCGTCCAGGGCTCCGAGCCGCCCGGGGTGACGCCCCGGATCCGCGGCCTCGGCGACCTGTCCGGCATCGGCGGATCCGTCCCGCCCGCGGGCTGCGTCTTCGGTGCCGGTGTCCGCGGAGGTACCCGGCCGCGCACCGGAACCCGTGTCGGAACCGTCCCGCCCGGCCGCTGGGGAACCCTCGCGCCTCCCGGCAGCCGAGGCGTCCTCGGGCAGAGAACGGAGCGTGGGCCACGCCTCGAAGGGGGGTACGGGGATGAGCTCGAAGCCGACCGCGGTGTCCTGGACGAGCCAGCCCTCGGCTCTGATCTCGTCGCGGAGCGCGTCGGCCATGGCATGGTCGTGCTCGGCTCGCGCCCTGGCCCACCGCTCGGCCAGGTTGGTCACCTCAGGTGGTACTTCGCTCATGCTGGGGACGCTACCCACGGACCGGGAGAAGATTCGGCCCCGGCCCGCGAGCGTGCCCTCGCCCGGCGACCACTACGACAGCTGGACCACCGCGCGGGCCTTGGACAGGACCCGGGAGTCGTTGGACCTGGCGGTCAGGGCGACCACCACGCGCTTGTCCTCGAGCTTCTCCTCGATGATCCCGCTCACCGTGATGACGGCGCCCTGGTCGTCATCCGGGACGACGACCATGGAGGAGAAGCGCACCCCGTAGTCGACGACCGCGCCCGGGTCGCCCGCCCAGTCGGTGACGAACCGTCCGCCCTGGGCCATGGTGAACATGCCGTGGGCGATGACGTCCGGCAGCCCGACGGTCTTGGCGAAGCGCTCGTTCCAGTGGATGGGGTTGAAGTCACCGGACGCCCCGGCGTACATCACCAGGTTGGCGCGGCGCACCGGGTAGTCGGCGGGCGGGATCTGCTGACCCGTCTCGACCTCGTCGTACTTGACAGTCGCGGCCATCTCAGCCCGCCCCTCCACGCTCGACGATGGTGTTGTAGGTCGTGCACACGGACTCGCCGTCGACGGTGCTGACCTCGCTCTTGACGGTGATCAGCTCATTGCGGCCGGCGCTGCGGATGTCGGTCACGGTGGAGACGCTGACCAGCTCGTCCCCGGCGTGGATCGGCCGCCGGTACTCGAAACGCTGCTCGCCGTGGACCACCATGGCGAAGTTCAGCCCGAGCTCGGGGTCGGCCAGGATCGACCCCCCGGCCAGGCTGAACACGATGGGAAAGGTCGGCGGGGCGATCACGTCGGGGTGCCCGGCCGCCTGGGCGGCCTCCCTGTCCCGGTAGATCGGGTTGTCGTCGCCGATCGCGGCGGCGAACTCTTTGATCTTCACGCGGCTGACCTCGTACGGCGAGGAGGGCGCGGACGCCCGCCCGACGAAGTCACGGTTCAAGGCCATCGTGCTCCTTTGCGGATACCGAGCCGGCGAGGCCGGACCGGTGGGTCAGGCCGACAGTAACAGAACAAGATTCCAGGGTGTGCCCTCGGGGCCACCAGGAAACCGTAGCCCGAAGCCACCACGGCCCCGCCTGTCCGCCGCGGTCAACGGCCGAGCGGAAAAGCTGTGCGGATACGACAAACCGGCGCCCGCCTGAGGACGCCGGTTTTCGTGGAGTATGTGCGTGCCCATCAGACACTCATCTCCCACCGGAGCGGGAGGCTTCGCGGACTAGCGAGTCTCGCGGTGCGCCTGGTGCGTCTTGCAGTTCGGGCAGTACTTCTTCAGCTCAAGCCGATCCGGGTCGTTGCGCCGGTTCTTCCGCGTGATGTAGTTGCGGTGCTTGCACTCCTGGCAGGCCAGCGTGATCTTCGGCCTAACGTCGGTGGCAGCCACTTGGGAGTGCCTTTCTACGTTCGGGACAGTGGACAACCCACGGCAGAGCCCCTCTGTGGGAGGGGACCCCGGTGGGTAGTAGCGGAGGCCGGACTTGAACCGGCGACACAACGATTATGAGCCGTTTGCTCTGCCTGACTGAGCTACTCCGCCTTGAGGCCGATGAAATCGACCGACCTCGCAAGGATACCCGACCCGCAGAGTGCCTACGTACTTGTGCAGGTCAGGGCGACCTCTTCTGGGTTACCCCAGTATGCCCGTTCGCGCGTCGGGAACCTTGAGTGTTTTCTGGCTGACCTAAAGGCCGACCAAGCCGAAAGCCCCAACCCGGAGGTCAGGGCTTTTAGGCTGTTGAGCCCCTTTACGGAATCGAACCGTAGACCTTCTCCTTACCATGGAGACGCTCTGCCGACTGAGCTAAAGGGGCCTGTCCGTGTCGCTCTCGCTTGCGGACAGGTGTAACCATACACGGCTCCGGAGCGGGATGCGAAATCAATCGAGGACCGTCCGGATCACCACACGTCCTCCCCCGAGGATCCCCGCAAACCGCCGCCGGCGCCCCGGATCCGGCCGCCGCCCGGGAGCCCCCGGCGGCCGCCACGACGGACACCGGGCGGCGGTGGAGGCGCGCCCTCGCCAAGTCCGCCGCGTCGGGGCCGATCGCACTACCAAGTAGCCGCCAAGTAGCTCATAAGAGGGCTGCCGCATCGTGGTCGGGTAAGCGCCCGCACCGCCTAAGGAGCCCCCGAGATGACCCCGGAACTGCTGGGATTCCAGATCACCCACCGCGCCATGCGCGCTGACACCCGCCGCCTCGCCGACCTCACGACCCAGCTGACCGAGGGACGGCAGGTGACCGATCCGGCGCGCGCCCGCGCCATCGCCGAATTCATCACGACCCTGAACCAGGGCATCCACCATCACCACACGATGGAGGACGAGGTGCTCTGGCCCGTCCTCGAACGGTCCGCCGGAGTCGAGCTGGACCTGCGCGACCTCAGTGACGACCACGCCGACCTCGACCCGCTGCTGGCCGAGATCAACAGCCAGGCCGCCGCGTTCGCCTCGACCGGCGACGCCTCCGCACTCGCCAAGTCCCTCACCCGGCTGGCCGACATGCTCGACGAGCACATCACCGAAGAGGAGCGGCTGCTCTTCCCGATCATCAAGAAGTACGTGTCCGTCGCCGACTGGGAGATGGTCGAGACGGCGGTACGCAAGGGCGGGAACGTCAAGATCGATCTGCCGAGGATCGAGCAGTACGCCAGGCCCGACGAGCTGGCCCGGCTGCGCAAGCTCGCCGGTCCCATGCTGACGCTGATGCTCTCCCTGTTCCGGCGCGGCCACCGGCGCCGTCAGCGGCTCGTCTTCGGCCCTCTCGCCGGCCTCTGATCCGGGCCGCACTCCCATGCCGTCCCGGAGCGCCTGCCCGCGCGGCATGAGCCGGATCGTGCCCACAGATCCGTGTGTGATCCGGCGGCCGGGCCCGATGTGCCCGCTCCCGCCCCGGGCGGGCCGCCTATGCCCGGTTCGGGCCTCCCGCCGGGCTCTGGCCCCCACTCCCCGCGAGTGCCTCCGCCGCCCTGCGCGCCCAGTGCGGCGAGCCGACCCGCTCGGCGACCCGCACCGCCTGCTTGTAGTGGGTACTCGCGTCGTGTCCGAGGAAGGCCGCCAGGTCGCCCAGGATCAGGGCGACCGGCCCCAGCGTGATCGACCCGGAGTGCATCCCGGCCAACTCGCCGTCCCAGGGCAGCAGCGTCCGGTAGCAGCCTTCGGCCACCGCCCGGTCGCCCAGCGCGATCGCGCTCTCCCCGCGCAGTCCCTGCCAGAGGAGCCAGTAGTAGTCCTGGTTGGGCTCCTGGTCGGGCCTCCAGTAGGCGCGTGCCTCGTCCACCCTGCCCTCGGCGACCAGCGCCCGCACGACGATGTCCGCCAGCCCCTCGGGAGCGAAGGAGTACAGCGTCAGCAGCTCCGCCATGTCCTGCGGCAGGCCGCCGGCCAGCCGGACCGCGAACCGGCCGATGGCGCCGATGATGTGGGCGACGGCCCCGCCCGCGGCCATCATCCGCTCGCCGATCGCCAGGTAGGACCGTTCCGCGCCCTCGAAGTCGCCCTTGACCAGCATGACCAGTGTGTCGATCATGGACAGCACGCTCAGCGCCAGTCCGAGCTGGCCGGTGGTGGAGTACTCCAGGGCGCGGTCCGCGTGCCGCCTGGCCGCGGCCAGGTCGCAGCGGCCCAGGCTGACCATGGACAGGGCGTGATGCCCCTGCATGGCGTACCCGGGCAGCCCGTCGCGGTCGCCCAGCCTGACCAGCTCCCGGCCCAGCACCTCCAACTCGTCACGGCGGTCCGGGATCAGCAGCACGAAGTAGCGGGCGTTCAGGGCCAGGCGGACGAGGTCGCTGCGGCCCAGCCGCCGGGCGATCACGACCGCCTCGGCGCTGTAGGCCAGACAGCGCTCGTCGTCGTGCCCTTCCAGCTCGAAGACGAGCGTGGCCAGCAGCCGGCAGCGGGTCTCGTCGTCGGCGCCGTCCAGCGCCTGCACCAGCGCGTCGACGAGCGGCTGGTCCACCTGCCTGTTGGGCTGGATCGACCAGGTCACCGGGGCGTCGTAGGCGGTCAGCGCCCGGTTCAGGCCGTCGCCCAGCCGCCGCGCGAGGGCGATGGCCCGCTCCCGGTTCTCCCTGGCGGCCAGCACGTTGCCCTCGTGCGCCTGGACCTGCACCAGCGAGCAGAGCAGGTCGAGCCGGAGCGCGTCGTCCTCGGCGAGGTCCAGCGCCCCCCGGTAGAACGTCCCGGCCTCCCGGTAGGAGTGCATGCCGCGCGCCTGCTCGGCCGCCGCCCTGGCGTAGGAGACCGCCCGCCCCGCCGAGGCCGCGGTGGCCGCGGCGAGCGCGTGGTGACCCAGCGCGGTGACCTCTCCCGGCCGGACCCGTTCCAGTGCGCCGACGACCCTGCCATGCAGGCGCATGCGGCGCAGTCTCGGCGTGTCCTCGAACAGCGTCTCCCTGACCAGCACGTGCGCGAAGCGCACCCGGCCCGGCGCGGGCTCGGTCAGCAGCCCGGTCAGCACGCCCGCCTCCAGCCCTTCGAGCACGGTGTCCTCGTCGGAGCCGTCCAGGGCGAGCAGCACGTCGACGTCGACGTCCCGCCCGATGATGGCCGCGTCCCGCAGGGTTCTCTGCGCCACCGCGGGCAGCCTGGCGATCCTGCGCCTGATCAGGTCGCGCACGCCCGGCGGCAGCGTGCGGGCGGCCGAGGTGCCGTCCGTGGTGATCAGCCGCGCGGTCTCGCAGACGAACAGCGGGTTGCCGCCGGTGCGCTCGGCCACGGTCCGCGCGGTCACCGCGTCCACCTCCCGGCCCGAGCGCTCACGCAGCAGCAGCGCCACGTCCTCGTCGCCGAGCCCGTGCAGGTCGAGCCGATGAGTGTCGCGCCCGGCCAGGGCCGCCCAGGTCGCCCCCAGGTGGTCGACGGCCTCGGTGGGCCGGTAGGTCGCGACGATCATGATGTCGGCCTCGGCGACGCCCGTGGCGAGGTGGCGCAGGAGCTGGAGCGTCTCGCTGTCGGCCCGGTGCACGTCCTCCATGACCACCAGCAGCCGGGTGCCCTGCCCGACGATCCGGGACAGGTAGTCACCCACCGCCCGGGCCAGTAGAAACGGTCCCGCCGGCGGGGCGTCGTCGTCCAGCAGCGGCGCCAGCCGGGCGGCCAGGTCGTCTCGGGGCGGCCGGTCCGCGGCCAGGGCGCGCAGCACCTCGCTCCACGCCCAGGCGGGCGGCGCCCCGCCCTCGGTCTCCGGGCACTGCCCGGTCGCGGTCAGCCAGCCACGTGCCGCCTGCCGCCTGGCGAAGGCCGCGGCCAGCGCGCTCTTGCCCGCTCCGGGGTCTCCGCCCAGCCAGACCGTGCGCAGCCTGCCCCGGTCGGCGACCGCCTGCAGCGTCGCCATCTCCTCGCTACGGCCCACGAGGTCGGGTACGGGGGCGGCGGCGAGGTCCGGCGCGTCCAGGTCTCGCTCAGGCCTGTCCTGCTCCGGCTCCCCCACGGCGGCCCCATCGGCACCGGAGGCGGGCGTGGCCGGGCGGTTCAGTGAGTCGGCGTGGGCGAGGATGTCGCCCTCCAGCGCGCGCAGCGCGGGACCGGGGTCCACCCCCAGCTCGTCGGCGAGGGTCTCGCGGGCCTTCCTGATCGTGGCCAGGGCATCGGCCTGCCGGCCGGCCCGGTAGTAGGCCAGGGCGAGCAGCCGGACGGCGTTCTCCCTGAGCGGATGGGCTCGGACGTGCTGCTCAAGCCCGATCTCGGCGTTACGGCCGAGCACCAGCAGCGCCTCCGCCCGGTGCTCCACGGCGACCAGCCGCAACTCGTCCAGCCGTACGGCCTCGGGCTCCGCCCATTCGTCGTCGGCGAACTCCGCGTAGGCGGGCCCCTGCCAGAGCGCGAGTGCCCGGTCCACCGCCTCCAGGGCCCGCGCCCCGTCTCCCGCGGCGAGCGCGGCCCCGGCGGCGTCGACCAGGCGAGGGAACAGCCAGGCGTCCACCCGTTCGGGCTCCAGCCGGAGACGGTAACCGGGTGCGGCACTGACCAGCACCGTGGCGGGCGTGCGCGGCAGCCGTCCGGGTTCGAGCACCCGTCGCAGGTTGGACACGTAGACCTGGAGGGCGGCCAGCGCCTTGGGCGGGGGTTGCCCGCGCCACAGGTCATCGATGAAACGATCGGTGGAGACCACGTGCCCACCCGCCGCGACGAGCCTGGCCACCACGGCCCGCTGCCGGGAGGTGCCGAGGTCGACCGGATGGCCGTTGATCTCCGCCTGAAGCGGACCAAGAACTCGCAACATAGCAAAGGGCAGGATAAGCGCCCTCGGACTGCTTTTGGTGAACATTAGGAGCAAAATGCTGCAAGACCGTCGCAAGGAAACGATCCGGGCGCTCGACGAGAGCGACCGGCCGCACCTGTACTGGCACGGGGTGGACGGCGACGGCCACGTATGGCTGTTCGAGACCGTCATCGACAGCGGCGGGGAGTACTGGCCCGTGCGCCACGCCGAGCTGGGCTCGGACGGCGTGGCCCGCACGTACTCATGGAACCATATCGAGGACGAGCACGGCTTCCTGGCCGAGGGCCCGATCTATCCCGGCGACTTCGGCCTGAACTCCTTGACCTCCGAGGAGTTCGAAACCCTGTGGGCCGCGCTCAGCGGGCGATGAGATCTTCCCCTGGAGGGCTCCTCCCGCCGCCCGGGCAGGGCCCTCGGGGTGGCCGGAGCTGTCGGGGTGGCCGGAGCTGTCGGGGTGGCCGGAGCTGTCGGGCGAGCTCAAATCTGGACATTTACCGACTACACGCGAAGCTAGCGGCCAAAAAGCGCATATAACATCTCTTTCTATTGATTTTCGAATGTTTTCGATCACTACTCGGTAGTAGTTCCGGCCCCGCCGTAAGTCCGGCACATTGAGATGACAAAGCGGGTTATTTCGCATATGGGCATGGGGGTAGGTTGCTCGCATGAGCGGAACGCCCGGCCTGAGAATGGCAGCCTCGGACATGACCGCGCTGAGCCTGTGGACCGCCGACGCGGTGGTGCTGTTCGACTGGCTCATCAACGTGGACCTTGACCAGATCCCCGTCCAGCACCTGGCACAGAAGCAGGCCCTGATGGACCTCCTCCAGCAGCTCGACCGGAGCGTCCCCGGCTACACCCACGCCGACATCGAGCAGGCACACCGGCTGCTGACCCGCGAGATGGGCCTGTAGTCCCGCCCGCTCCCCACCTCCGGCCGCCGCGACGAGCGGGACCGGGACCCCGCCTGCGGCGCTGGACACCCACCCCGTAGCGGCTCGCCGGGGTGTGCCGCGTGAACTCCGGCAGATTTTTCTGCACGGATGTCCGGCAGAATGTCGAGAACGGCTGGGTCTGCTTCTACCTGTGGGTGAGAGCGCCGAGGAGGGCGCTCGAACGTGAGGAGCGAAGACGTGAAGTACATGATGTTGATGCAGTTCAGCGGGCAGCTGAAGGACGAGGTCCCGCCGATGCACACCTGGCCCGTCGAGGATGTCCGGGCCCACATCGAGTTCATGCACGACACGAACAGGAAGCTCACCGAGGCCGGGGAGTTCGTGGACGCGCAGGGGCTGGCGGCCCCGGACCAGGCCAGGATCGTCCGGGCCGGTGAGGGCGGCGCCGCCGTCGTCACGGACGGCCCGTTCCCCGAGACGAAGGAGTTCCTGATCGGCTACTGGATCATCGACTGCGACAGCCCCGAGCGCGCCGTCGATCTCGCCGCGTACGTCTCGGCCGCGCCCGGCCCCGGCGGCAAGCCGCTGAACATGCCGATCGAGGTGCGCGAGGTGATGTCGGCAGCCCCGCCCGAGGAGCTGTGACCGCTGGATAGCCCGGCCATCGACGACCTGCTGCGCCAGCTGGTGCCGCAGGTCGTCGGCGTGCTCACCCGCCGCTTCGGAGACTTCGCCGCCGCCGAGGACGCGGTCCAGGAGGCGCTGCTCGACGCCATCGCCCAGTGGCCGGCGGAGGGCGTACCCGCCAACCCGCGAGGATGGCTCATCCAGGTCGCGTACCGCCGGATGACCGAGCAGGTGCGCAACGAGCAGGCCCGCCGCCGCCGGGAGGAGCTGGTGGCCACGCAGGCGCCCTCCGAGCTGCGTACCGCCCCGCCGGCGGACGACGCGCGCGCGAGGGACCGGGACGACACGCTGACCACGCTGTTCCTCTGCTGTCACCCCGCGCTGACCCCGGCCTCGGCGATCGCCCTCACCCTGCGGTCCGTGGGCGGCCTGACCACCGCCGAGATCGCCAGGGCCTTCCTGGTGCCCGAGGCGACCATGGCGCAGCGGATCAGCCGGGCCAAGCAGCGCATCAAGGTATCCGGCATCCCCTTCGGCATGCCCGCTCCCCAGGAACGGGCGCGGCGACTCGGCTCGGTGCTGCACGTGCTGTACCTCATCTTCAACGAGGGCTACGCCAGCAGCGCCGGCCCCGACCTGCAGCGCGTGGAGCTGTCCCGCGAGGCGATCAGGCTGACCAGGACGGCTCACGACCTGCTCCCCGACGACCGCGAGGTGGCCGGGCTGCTCGCGCTGATGCTGCTCACCGACGCCCGGCGCCCGGCGCGGACCGGCGCGGACGGCGCCCCGATCCCGCTGGCGGAGCAGGATCGGAGCCTGTGGGACGGCAAGGCGGTCGCCGAGGGGATCGCGCTCATCACCGACACCCTGGCCAGGGGTGCGGTCGGCCCCTACCAGCTCCAGGCGGCGATAGCCGCGGTCCACGACGAGGCACCGACGGCCGAGGAGACCGACTGGCCACAGATCCTGGCCCTGTACGGCCTGCTGGAACGCATGTCCGACAACCCGATGGTCTCGCTCAACCGCACCGTCGCCGCCGCCATGGCGCACGGCCCCGCGACCGGCCTGGAGATGCTCGGCGAACTCGAAGACCGCCTGTCGGGACACCACCGCTTCCACGCCGCCCGTGCCCACCTGCTGGAGATGGCCGGTGACCTGCGGGCGGCCGTCGACGACTACCGCGCGGCGGCGAGCCGCACGACGAGCGCCCCGGAGCGCGACTACCTCACCACCCGCGCCGCCCGGCTCAGCGCCGCGGACCACCCGGACCGGCGGGCCTGAGCCACGGTGACTCCTCCGCTCCCCGAAGGGAGCGGCTTCTCGCCTCCCTCGGCCGAGGTGGGCGACGGCCAGGCCCTGGCCGTTTCAAACAAGCGATTCACCTGCCGGGTAAACTCGGCAGTCCCCGCACTGAACATGATGGAGCCATGTCCCCGCGCACGCCACGCCCGCGACCGGTCCGCGCCACTTCGGCGACCTGCCCCTGCGGGCTGCCCTCGGCCTACGACGACTGCTGCGGCCGGCTGCACCGCGGGGAGACCAAGGCGAGCACCGCCGAGCAGCTGATGCGCTCCCGCTTCAGCGCGTTCGCCGTTCACGACGAGGCGTACCTGCTCCGCAGCTGGCACCCCACGACCAGGCCGCCCGGTATCGACTTCGACCCCGGGCTGCGCTGGGTGCGCCTGGACATCCTCGGCGGCACCGAGGGCGGCCCGTTCTCCACCGCGGGCACCGTCGAGTTCCGCGCCCACTACACCGAACGCGGCCGTCCGGGCGAACTCCGGGAGAACAGCCGTTTCGTACGCCACGACTACGCCTGGGTCTACCTCGACGGCAACGTCGGTAAATAACCAGACATCATCAAGATCCCGAGTTAGCCGCCCACCGACCGGCGACGGCAGGGGCTCCAGATAGCCCGTTCCCGCGACCTGTGCGCGGATCAGGCCCGTATTCGCCGCGGTGGGCTACATCCACACCAGCGCGGAGACGACCACGAGGGCAGCGAGAAGGATGAGGACGACGCCCAGGCCGAACAGGGATCCGGATCCTCCGGACTTTTCCCGGACGGGGCTACCGAGGTCGACCACGACGGTTTCAGCGATCACGTCATGCAGACATCGGCGTTTCGCACCGAACACACACAGCGGATCGACCAGGCTGATCAGCACGCCGAGGTAGGGCACCAAGGTCAGGACGGGGTAGACAAGAACCCGCATTCCCGCCTGACGGAAGCCGGGCGGCTCTCCGGTCACCCCGGACACCACCTTCAGACGCCAGAGTCGCTTGCCGAGCGTCTGCCCCCACAGCGCGTGCTGCAGCCAGAAGTAGACCGCGAGAAGGACCGTGACCAAGACATCGATCGGCCAATAAGAGTTTCCCGCATAGGGGTTGAGATAACCAACGAGAGTCGATTCATCGGACACCTCGTAATCAGTGCCGAGCAGCGCGCGGATCGGTAATACCACTGCGGCAAAAATCAAACCGTCTATGATCGCGGCCACCAGACGGTGACGTCTCGCGGCGAGAGTCCACGTTGTCGGAGCATGGGGGGTGGTCGTCATGCCGATCAGTGTGTCGCACGACCCACCAGTCCTCAAACGGTGACCTGAACGACCCACGAAGCACTTTGTCGGGTAGATTCAGCAGTTTCTTCGTGTTGGCATATTGTGGCGCCACCAAACCCATGGCCGGTGATCAATGACCGCGAGCAGGAACCGTCCGATCCGCCGCTCACACGGCCCCGAACAGCGCGACTGGAAAGCGAGACTCAAAAGCTCGCGGATATGGGTGGCGGGCATCGTGGCGGCCGCGTTTCGGACAGCGATGCCGAGATCTTCCACATCTTCGGCGCCACTCGTAACTGCGACTGCCGCTGGCGGATCCTCGTGGACTGGAGCAGTCAGGGCAGGAAGGGAACCGCGACCATCGACAACAATGGCCGGCCTTTCCGTACCGTGGGCATCAAAGACCTGCCTGGCTACGAGGTGGCGGACGGGCCGTCCGGCACCTACCGGTGGAAGCGCCGCCCTCCCGCTCCGGACCCTTTCCCACTGCGCTGACGACCCGGCCCGCGTACCTGGAAACGTCACGCCTGCCGCACGGCGTCCGGCCTCGTACGCGGTGGACAGGCACCGCGTCGATCTGTCACCATTCCGGACATGATCGCAAGAAAGGACGACGCCGCCCTCATCCGGTGAGCGTTCTCGTGCAGCGGGAAGCTGCCGACATTCGTGAAGAATGGCTGGGCCGGGCGTTGTCGACGCTGCCCGCCGACCGTCCGGCCGCAGAGGCCGCCATCTCCGAGCTGTACCGCCTGATCGGGCTCGCCCCACCGCGTTTTCACTGGGCCCCCTCACCGGTCACGGCCCTGACAACCGTCCCGCCGGGTGTGCGTCCACGGCCTTCGGAAACCGTCGACCGCATCTCCGCATGGCCACTGCCATCCCGGTTCTCCTCGCTGATGAGACAGCTGTGCACAGCACTCGACGCCCAGGTCGGATGGGGCCATCAGTCGATGGACCAGCTGATCCGCCAGAAGGTTCGCAGCCCGCTCACCCGATCCACCGACGGTTCACTCCGCATGCCGCTGCTGGCGGCGCACGACTCGCGACACCGCTTTCGGAACGCCTGGTACGACACACAGTGCGTCTCCTGGATCGCCCACTACGACGCTCTCCGCCGGGCGGCCGGCGTACCCTTCACTCCCGAGCAGAACCGGCGGCTCGACCTGTGGGCGGCGGTGGCCCGGTCAGGTGGCTGGTGGTGGCCTCGTGAAGGTGCGTGCGTCATCTCCGAGCGCCCCGTCACCATGCGCACGGAGGTGTGCGGCGACGACGGCGAGGTACGGCTGCACAGCGCGGACGGCCCCGCGGTGCGGTACGCCGACGGGTGGGACGTGCACGCCTGGCACGGGACACGGGTGCCCTCCTGGGTGATCACCGATCCGAGCGTCCAGCGGATCGCGCGGGAGGCCAACGTCGAGGTCAGGCGGTGCGCGATCGAGCACATCGGCTGGGCGTCCTACATCGACCGGGCCGGGCTGCGGCTGGTCGCCTCCGCACCGGACCCCGGCAATCCCGGTTCGGAACTGCGGCTCTACGACATGCGCAGGGAGACCAGGGTGCTCCTCGCGGTCAACGGGTCCGTCGAACGCGACGGACGCCGCCGCCGGTACGGGCTGACCGTACCGGGTTTCCTCGACGATCCGATCGCCGCCGCCGGCTGGACCTACGGGCTCTCCGCCGAGCAGTACTCCCTTCTTCTCCGCCGAACCTGAGGTGACTTCCATGACCGTGACTCTCGCTTCGCTCTCCCGGCAGACCGGACTCGCCGTGCTCGACCACCTTGAGCGGTCGGCGAGCATCCCCGTCGTCCACGGGCTCCAGGCCCAGGGCGACCTCATCGTCATCCCGCTCCCCGTCATCGCCTCCTCCGTGCAGGTCTGGCCCGACTCCCGCTGGACGGACGTGCCCGCCGAGGGGGTCGAACTGCTCCGCGGCGCGGCCGGGGGCAACCCGCACACCCTTGTCGCCGACCCGGGCACCTGCCGGTGGACGACCCACGTGCTGGACTCCGACCAGCTGGCGATCGGCGTCTTCGAGACCTCGGCCGTCGCCTACCTGCTCCACCCCGAGCACGGCGCCACCGGCTGCCCACCGGGCAGCTACGTCATCCGGCGGCAACGCGAGCACGAGGGACAGCGGGCCCGCCTCGTCGCGGACTGAGGCACGCAGGTCGAAGGCACGGCGCCCCAGGCCGGAAAAGGAATGGGGCCGCCGTGCCCGCCCCCTCGCTGCTACGGTGGCCCCTCTCCTCCGTGACTCAGGAGCCGCCTTGCGCAAAATGATCTGGTTCCTCTCCTTGGTGCTGTTGCTGGCCACATGCGGTTATCGCGGTATGTCGCCGGGAGAGTTCCAGGATCGCGCCCGGGGGGTGGCGGAGCGCTGGCACGACTCCGAGGACGACCGCGCATGGCGGACAGGCTTCGTCCCACTGGACGATCTCGACATCCAGCCGCGAGAACGGATTCCTGACTGGGTGCCCCTGAGCGTGCACAACGGCGCGTGGTCCCTTGACGTCGATCTGCCCGCGGATACCCCGCCCAGCAGGCGAATGAGCTGGCCGGACGGCTCCACACTGACGGTTCCGCTGGTCACGGCTGCGACGGCGTACGCGGAGCGGAGCAAGGCCGCCGACTTCATCGACGAGGAGTGCCCGCCGGACGGCTGCACCCCGCTCCGAGTCACCGGCGCCGAACTCGGCGAGGTGCCGCTGCGCACCAGCCGAGGGACGATTCAGGTGCCCGCCTGGCACTTCACGGTGCAGGGCGTCAAGGAAAGGTTCAGCCGGGTGGCGGTCCACCCATCGCGGATCAGCCCGCGCCCGGCCCTGAAAGAAGGTGAGTACGAGGAGGTGATGGCCTTCGACCTCACCCCGGCGAAGCCCCGGGACCTGCTTCTCCGGTACGGTCACGGCGCGTGCGACCAGATCCACGACGCCCGCGCCTACGAGACCGAAGACCTGGTGGTGGTCGACGTGGACGAGGAAGCCGGCGGCGGACCCTGCACCGACCAGCTCCTTCACGCCCGGATCACCGTCACGCTCGACAAACCCCTGGGCAACCGACTCCTACTCGACTCCGGAACCGGACTGCCGGTACTGCCCGAAAAGGATGCTCGCTAAAGGAGATTGTGCCCCGGCTGATAGGAAGGGTCGATGACGCCAGGGGCCACCAGACGTCTTCGATAGCGCGCGGAAAATCCCGTTTACCTGGACTCATGCGGCAGGTAACACTGCAGCGTGGACTCCTATGGGCAAACCGAGTATGAGCGAGCCGAGCGGATCGTCGACGAGTTGAGTAAGCGCATCTACACGGCGTTACGCGACGGTGGCCTCGAAGCCGAACCCCTCATCGAGCTCGCCTGCCTGCTAGAGGAATGGGGCGCCTCCCTTCCTGTCACGCGCGAGCTCCTCGAACGCCCCACCGCCGATCTGACGGCGGCTGACCTGCCCCGGCTGGGCAAGGCTCTTCTCGACGAGACCGGCTTCCGGCCGACCTTCGCTTTTGAGCCCAGTCTGCTGGTGCCCCTGGAGCAAGAGCTGAAGATCGTGGAGCGTGACGTTCGCACCACGGGAATCACCGGGACGCTTCGGATGATCGTCCCTGACTGGGACAGCATGGGTGGGGCCTGGGTGGAGTTCCAAGGCATCTGCCAGGGCAACGGCCTTGGGCCCGAAGCGGGACTCGCACGCATCGCCGACGCCACCCAAGAAGTGATCATGGAGATGATCTGGAGGGCCTGGCCCGTCTGCTCGACGCACGATCGGGGCCTGCGTGCCGAGGTGGAAGATGAGATCGCCGTTTGGCAATGCACGGCCGCCGGAACACATACCGTCGCACCGGTGGGCGAGCTGCCTCCCGAATGCCGTTAGCAGTCTGCTGGTCGATCTGTCTGGAATCTCTGAAACATCTCATCCAGTCCCCCGGAAGCTGGGCAACATGAGCAACGTCAACGTTGAGCAGATAGCGCGACTGTTGAGGGAGCGCAACTCTGTCGACGAGAAGATCGCATCGATTACCCAGCGCCCTATGACCTCCGGCCATCTGGGCGAGTGGATCGCGGCGCAGGTCTTCGGAATCGAGCTGGAGCCGTCCGCCGTGACCGCTGCGGTCGACGGCCGGTTCTCATCTGGTCCATTGCGCGGGCAGACGGTCAATGTGAAGTGGTACCTCAAGCGCGAAGGCCTTCTCGACGTAACCGAGGGGCCGGCCTTGGACTTCTATCTCGTGCTGACGGGACCCGCGTCGAGAGCGTCTTCGTCACGAGGCAGCACTCGCCCCTGGTGTATCGAGTCGGTGTACCTGTTCGATGCCAAACGGTTAATCACCGAACTGCGTGCGCGTGGAGTCAGAATCGGAACCGCGTCCAGCGTCCGAGCCGCGCAGTGGGCAGCAGCCGAGATCTACCCGCGTGCCGGCAACCCGGCACTTCCCGTACGCCCAGAACAAGCGGAGTTGCTGCGGCTCTTCGCACCCTAGAAGCCCAGGTCAGAGATTCGTCCCTGCCTGGGCTTCTCGTCGTCCGTACCGCCTACCCGCCCGCCATGGCTCCCACGACCATGAACGGCTCGGCCCCCGTTGCGACCGGCTCGGGCAACGGGGTGTCCGGCGGTTCGTGGGACAGATCCTGTTCGCAGGCGAAGAACCTCACGAATGGTCGACGCCGCTGCGTGACATGATCACGGATCGTCCCGCGCAACATCGGATAGCGGGCCTCAAGCGCGTCGAGAACCGAGCGCTGCGTGACCTGCCCCTGAACGTGGATCCTCACCTCGCTTTCGACACGTGCGAGGTTCCGCAGATGCGCCGGGAGCACGACACGGATCATGGCAGCGTTTGGACTTCGACCGACAACACGGCCGGAAGGTCTCGGGCGATGGGCGCCCAGCTGTCGCCGGCATCGGCCGATGCGTACACCTGTCCGCCGGTCGTACCGAAGTACACGCCGCACGAATCCAGCGAGTCGACGGCCATCGCGTCCCGCAGCACGTTGACGTAGCAGTGGCTCTGTGGCAACCCCTTCGTGAGCGGCTCCCATTCGTTTCCGCCCGTCCTGCTGCGGTACACACGGAGCTTTCCTTCGGGCGGGTAGTGTTCCGAGTCGCTCTTGATCGGAACGACATAGACGGTGTCCGGCTCGTGCGCGTGGACAGCGATCGGGAATCCGAAGTCGCTGGGCAGGTCGCCGCTGATCTCGTACCACGACTCACCGGCGTCGTCACTGCGCATGACGTCCCAGTGTTTCTGCATGAAGAGCACCTCTGGACGCGACCGGTGCATCGCGATGTGGTGGACGCAGTGACCGACCTCGGCATCCGGGTCAGGAATGCCTTCGGACCGCAGGCCACGATTCATCGGCTGCCAGCTCTTGCCGGCGTCGTCCGTTCTGAACACACCCGCAGCCGAGATCGCCACGACGATACGCCCGGGATCGTGCGGGTCTGAAATGATCGTGTGCAGACACATCCCACCGGCGCCCGGTTGCCAGGAGGGCCCTGAGCGATGGTCGCGCAGCCCAGGCAGCTCCTGCCAGGTCTGCCCGCCGTCCACCGAGCGGAACAGGGCGGCGTCTTCAACCCCGGCATGAACCGTGTCCGGATCGGTCAGCGAGGGTTCGAGATGCCAGACTCGCGCGAACTCCCATGGATGCGGCGTGCCGTCGTACCACTGGTGAGTGCCGGGGACACCCGCATACTGGAACTGGTTACCGACCGGTTCCCAGGTGGCACCGCCGTTGTCGGAACGCTGGATCAACTGTCCGAACCAGCCACCGGACTGCGACATGTACAGCCGGGACGGATCAGCGGGAGATCCCGTGAGGTGGTAGATCTCCCAGCCCCCGAAATGAGGGCCACTGATGTCCCACCGCTCGCGCCTGCCGTCCGACGTCAGGATGAACGCGCCTTTGCGCGTGCCAACCAGTACTCGTACACCACTCA
This sequence comes from Streptosporangium sp. NPDC002607, assembly GCF_053592655.1. Classification (NCBI taxonomy): domain Bacteria; kingdom Bacillati; phylum Actinomycetota; class Actinomycetes; order Streptosporangiales; family Streptosporangiaceae; genus Streptosporangium; species Streptosporangium sp. NPDC002607. The sequence continues at coordinate 6,745 of NZ_JBSFWD010000040.1, read as the reverse complement.
TCGGCGTTCCTTTCCGACCTTGGTGCCGAGCTGTGTCGGCACTGCGGCCACGCTCCTGATCGGCTGACCGGACTCGGAGTCGACTCCATTCACGACATACCCGCCACGGTCGTGGCCACGACGCTACGGCAGCCCCCCGACAAAATCGCCGCACGCCGCAGCGACGGACCAGCGACGTGATGGTAAAGATTCCCGGCGCCGGAAGTCGGCCTGTCATTGACGATCGCAGGCGCGGCGGCGTTCAGCGCCGAATCACCCAGCCCGGCGCCCAGGTCCCGGCGTCGTCGTGGCCGGCCGCTGCGGCGGCGAGGTGGGCGCGGAGGGTGGCCAGCGCCGGGTGGGGGTTGTCGCGGCGCCACAGGAGCGAGTGCGGGTAGACGGGCGTCGGGTCGGTCACCGGGATGCGGCGCAGGCCGTGGCCGGCGGGCCAGACCAGGCGGGTCTGCTCGCCCATGAAAGTGGCCAAGGCCGGGGTGTCGGCGATGGTGTCGAGGAGCGCGTCGGAGCCGAAGTTGGGGCCGGTCGCCTCGATGGTGAGGCCGAACTCGGCGACGAGATCGTCGTAGTAGGCGGCCCACTCGGTTCCGGGGACGATGCCGGGCATCCAGATCCGGTGCCCGGCGAGCTGAGCGACGGTCACCGACCGGGCGCCGGCCAGCGCGTGGGCGGGCCCGGTGAGGAGCTGGAGCACCTCGTCGAGCACCCAGACGGACTCGATGTCCTCGGGAAGGGGCCGGCCGGGCACGGCGACGGCACGGAAGGACGCGTCGATCGCACCGGACCGAATGGCGGCGAGGGCCGTCTCGACATCGAACAGCATCACCACGTCGAGCTCGATCTCGGGGTGCGCGCGGTGGAAGCCGCGCATCAGGCCCGACGCCGCGCTGCGCGAGGCGATCACGTCGACGCGCAGCGGACGGCTGCCGGGGCGCACGGACGCGACCGCGCGCTCGGCGACACGCAGCAGCTCGCGCGCGTGGGGCAGGAACGCCTGCCCGTCGATGGTGAGCCGGGCCCCGCGCGCGGTGCGGGTGAACAGCCGCACGGCGAGGTCCTTCTCCAGCCCGGCGATGCGCTTGGAGACGGCCTGCTGGGTGATCGACAGATCTGCGGCGGCGTCCTGGAACTGGCCGGTGTCTACGACGGCGACGAACGTGCGCACAGCATCGAGATCCACATCGACCGACCTTAGTGCACAACTCATGGTTGTGTGACTTCGGTCGGCTGGTTGTTTGACCTGCCTACCAACTGCGCGTTTTGATCTCTCAAATCAATGGGTGGTTGTTTCCTGGAGATGACGGGGTGCGCGTTGGGAAGGTCGCTGGGGCGGCGGTTCAGGTGGTTCTGGGCCGCGTATGCGGTCAGCACGTTCGGCACATGGCTCGCGTTCGACGCGTTCGCCCTGATCGCGATTCTCGCTCTGGACGCAGGGCCCACCGAGGTGTCGGTGCTGGCCGCCGCGGGGCTCGCGGTCGGGGCGGTGGTCGCGGTGCCGCTCGGGCCGTGGGTGGAGTTCCGGCGCAAACGGCCGGTGATGATCGCGATGGACCTGATCCGGTTCGCGGCGCTGATGAGCGTTCCCGCCGCCTACGTGCTCGGCTGGCTGAGCTTCGCCCAACTTCTGATCGTGGCGGTCGTTGTCGGCGCGGCCGACATCGCCTTCACCGCTGCGAGCGGAGCATGTCTGAAGGCGCTCGTCCGGTCCGAGGACCTGCTCGTCGCGAACGGGCGGTTCGAGGCCACGGCCTGGACCGCCACCGCGCTCGGGCCGCCGCTCGGTACCGCCGCGATCGGGCTGGTGGGCCCGGTGACGAGCGTGGCGGCCAACGCGGTCAGCTTCCTCCTCTCGGCCGCGGGGGTCCGCGCCATCGGCGGGCGGGAGCCACGTCCCGCGCGAACCGCCGCACCGCCCCGGCCCGGAGCCGGCGACCTGCTGGAGGGATGGCGGTACATCCTCGCCAGCCCGGCGCTGCGCCCGTTGTTCTTCAACACGGTCCTGGTCAGCGGCCTGATCATGGCAGCCTCGCCGTTGCTCGCCGTCCTCATGCTCGGTGACCTCGGGTTCGCACCCTGGCAGTACGGCCTCGCCTTCGGCGTCCCCTGCGTCGGCGGCCTCATCGGCTCGCGACTGGCCCGCCCGCTCCTCGCACGGTTCGGACAGCACAAGGTCATGCTCACCGCCGGGACGCTGCGCGCGTGCTGGTCACTCGGATTGGCCTTCATCGGCCCCGGCCCCGCCGGGCTCGTCCTCGTCATCGCCGTCGAACTCGGGCTGATCACCTGCATGGGCGTGTTCAACCCGGTATTCGCTACCTACCGGCTCGAACAGCTCCCGTCGGACCGGGTCGTCCGCACGCTGTCCGCCTGGTCGATCACCAGTAAAGCCACCATCGCGGCCATGACCGGACTGTGGGGCCTGCTGGCCGGCCTCACCAGCCCCCGCACCGCGATCGCGATCGCCGGTCTCCTCCTTCTGGCGACCTCGCTCCTCCTCCCTCGACACGACCGCACGCCCCAACACAAGAACGCCGACCGGGCGCCACTGGAAAGGCAAACACTCGCATGAGCACCACCCCCGCACTCGACCCCGCACACACCGCCCTGCTCGTCATGGACTATCAGCCCGCGATCCTCGCGCTGCTCCCCGAAAGCGACAGTGAAGCCCTGCTGGGACGCATGGAAAAGGTAATCGCCGACGTTCGCGCCAAGGGCGGCACCGTCGCCTATGTCCGGGTCGGCTTCACCGAGGCCGACTGGGCTGCGATCCCGCCCACCAACAGGTCTTTCGCACCGGTCGCCCAGCACCGTCTCATGCACCACGCAGACCTTGACACCGCTGTCCACGAACGTCTCGCTCCCCAGGACGGAGACATCATCGTGCGTAAGATCCGTCACGGAGGCCTGTCCACCACCGACCTCGATCAGCGGCTGCGCGAACACGGCATCACCACTCTGATCATCGCGGGCATCAGTACCAGCGGCGTCGTCCTGTCCACCGTCCTCGACGCGGCCGACCGCGACTACCAGCTCTACGTCCTGGCCGACGGCGTCGCCGACCCTGACCCCGAAGCGCACGACGTCCTGCTCCATCGGGTCTTTCCCTCACGGGCCCACATCCTCGAAACCGCCGAGTTGCACACCCTCCTGCGGGCTGACTGACGCCGCCCACGCCCGCGACTTCAGCCCCACTTTGGTGGCCGGCACGGCGCGCTCACGCCACTCGCCGGTCAACGCTTGGCCGGCGAGTTCCTCGCTGGTGTACGGCCACACGTCGGCGGTGTAGCCCGGCCGAGCGGCCTGTCGCTCCTCGGGATGCGTGCGAGTCCGTCGTGGGCGGCTGGCAGGATCCTCGCCATGACAGACATCGATGATCTCCTCCGGCACGTGTCCGTGAAGGCGAGTGCGACCGAGGAACGGCTGCCTCCCACCGCGACGGCGGAAGAGGTGGCACAGGCGGAGAGCGTCCTGGGGTTCGAGCTTCCTCCGCTGCTCGCACGGCTCTATCGCGAGGTGGCCAACGGCGGTTTCGGCCCCGACTACCGGCTCTTCCCGCTCCGGGGAGAAGGGCGTACCGCCGTGGGCGTCTATCACGAGGAACGCGCGACAGCAGAGCGTGGCGAGAAGGCGTACTGGCCGGTGGATGTCCTGCCGATCCTGGACTGGGGATGCGGCATGTACGCCGCCGTGGACTGCCGGAGCCCTGAGGGCACCGTGCTGCTCTTCGAGCCGAACGGGATCGAGGACGACTGGCACGACGCGTGGTACGTCGACACCGAGAGTCTGGCCGGCTGGCTGGAGGCCTGGGTCGCGGGAACAGGCTGGTACGAGGAGGACGCCGACGAGGACAGTGAGATGCGGCGATGGGAGACGGCTCGGCAGCGGCTGTCGGAGAGCGATGTCATCGGCTACGTGGACATGGCGGGGGTGCGCCTGGATCGGTAGCCCGAAGCCGAGGAGATGTTCGGTGGCGGCGGATCACACCTGCCGGGTAGGGCAGGGGCGGCGCGGTTCAGCGGCTCACTCCCGCCGGCCTTTCCGGCGGATCTTGATATGGCGCATGTCCGTCACCGCGACGTGGAGAACCTGATACGGGTGGCCATGCGCGTCCAACGCCGCCGTCGCCTTCCGGACGGCATCGTTCTCGCCGTCATCCGGGCCCGCGGGCACCTGGCAGCGGAAGGTGAAGGCCGAAAGACTCGAGTCGTGGGTGAAGGCTCCCGCCTCGGTGAAGGCGGCGCCACCCGCGGCCAGGACGGCGGCGCGACCGGCGTCGTTCAGCCCGCCGAACTTGCCGCGGATCATCACTCTGAACAAGGTTGTTCCTTTCGTACGGCATAGCTGAGAACGCGTTCGCCGAGCAGGTCCTCGAAGGTGTCCAGGAGGTCCAGCACGGCCTCGGCGATCACGTCGGGGTTCTCTCCCGCCGTGGTGCGTCTGCCGATCTCGGCGTAGACCAGCGAGTGGAGACAGCCGAGTTGCCAGGCCACCATGCGGGGCAGTGGGTCGTCCGGCGCGGTCCCGGTCTCCTCGGCGAGGGCGGCGGCGAGGGCGTCGGTCATCTGCTGGGCGAGATCGCCCAGCCGGGCGGTAAGCGTGGGGGCGGCCAGCATCATCTCGAGGACGCGGCCGAACCCGTCGGTCAGCCCCAGCTTGCGGTCGCGCCGCCGCACCTCCTCACGCAGCCCGGTCAGCACCGCCCGCACGGCGGAGTCGCCGGACGGGCGTTGCCGCACGATGTCGGCGAGCCGCTGCGGGGAGGCCTGGTCCGGCGGCAGGACGAGGTCCTCCTTGGCCGGGAAGTAGTTGTAGAGGGTGTTCACGGACACCTCCGCCGCAGCGGCGACCTCGGCGATCGTGACGCGCTCGAAGCCCCGCTGCACGAACAGGCCGATGGCCACATCGGAGATGCGCTGCCGCGTCTGCCGCTTCTTCCGTTCCCGCAGCCCTTCAGACATGGCCGAAAGTCTAACTCCACTCCAAATATGAAGTCGACTGCAATTTTGACATGGACTGTGTCCTTACCTCGACCCTTCCTCCCCGTTCATCCGCGCCGGAGGCTTCCCCCTGGACGTTCCACCTCTCCGGTGCGCGGCGAGCACCGCAGGTCCCGCCTGCGACACGAAGATCACACAGTCCGTCACCTGACGCGATGAATCGAACACAGAGAGTAGCTTCGTTGTGAAGTCGATCTACGAAGACATCCCTAGGACAGACTGGGAGTTCAACGTTGATGTCACAACGATCCGGATCCGCGCTCACCGCGCTGGCCTGCGCCCTGTTGACGCTGCTGGCCACATCGGGAACGCAGGTGGCGGCCAGTGCCGACACGCACGCCGCCACCACCGCGCGGCAGGCTGTCACGCAAGCCGCCGCGCCCTGTATCCGGCCAGGGCAGACGACCTACCCCGTGGACTACTACTGGAAGAACGCGTTCGGCATGAGGCTGGGTAGCGGGTCGGTCTCGGTCGACACCTCCCCATCCCTGTGGGGCGGGCAGATCACACCGGGCGACACCTTCACCCTCACGCTGGCGCACCGCACGGCCCAGTGGCCGCTGCTGGTCAGGAGCTACACCACCACGTGGGATCTGTCGTCACTGCTGGCAGGCGCCGATGTCGTCGGCCAGTCGGGGACCGGCACCATCAGCGGCAACACCCTGTCGATCACCTCGCCGGGCAGCAAGACCGACCCCCCTGCGAAGGTCATCACCTTCCGGGTCAGGCAGGGCACCATCGGGGGCGGCATGACCATCCGGCCGACCGGGATCAGCAGCGTCATCGCCGCTCCGGGCCAGCTCGGAGGCAACACACCCGCTCCCCCGATCCAGATCGTCGGCGGGCAGTCCATCTCGCCCACCAGGGCCGCCGACGACACCGCCACCACCACCGTCATGCGGGGCACACCCGTCAGCGTGCCCGTCCTGGCCAACGACACCGCGACCGCACCGACGATCAGCAGCGTCACCAAGCCCGGCAACGGCACCGCGACGATCTCCGGTAGCAACGTGATCTACACACCCGCCGCGGGCTTCAGCGGCACCGACACCTTCACCTACACCATCACCACCGCCTGCGGAACCAGCACCGCCACGGTCACCGTCACCGTCATCTGCGACTACACACCGGTCAACCTGGTCAACGGCAGCTTCGAGGCGCCACCCGTGGCCACGGTCGACTGGTCCATCTCCGACGCCTCCACCAACCCGAGCGTCGGCTGGCACACCACCGCCACCGACAACAAGCTGGAGTTCTGGCGCGGCGGCGCGAGCGGAGTCCCGGCAGCCGACGGCCAGCAGTTCGCCGAGCTCAACGCCACCCAGGTCTCCACGCTCTACCAGGATCTGCCCACCGTTCCGGGAACACCGATGACCTGGTCGCTGTATCACCGAGGCCGCCTCGGTACCGACGTGATGCGGGTGCTCATCGGCGCACCAGGCGCGGCCGTGGCTCAAATCCCCACCGGGGCCTCCTCCGCGGACATCTCCGACGACAACACCGCCTGGGGTCACTACACCGGGGTGTACGTCGTACCTCCGGGACAGACCACCACACGATTCGCCTTCGAGTCGGTGTCGGCTGCGGGAGGCACCCCGACGGCCGGCAACTTCCTGGACGGCGTGGTGTTCGAGGCGCCGACCTGTCCTGCGCGAAAGGCCGGCTGACCACCGACGCGCATCCGCAGTTCCCCGGTGACGGCCGGACATACCTAGAGGAGCCCCGTCGCTTCGACCGCGTGTTGCGGACGG